>CAZGZC010000002.1:0-114897 GCA_964529685.1 uncultured Candidatus Midichloriaceae bacterium
AGCGAATTTAGGCTTAAATCAAGTTGGCATACATGGGAGGTGCCGCCTTATTCATTGCATACAGGAGACACAAACATGATAAACGTGAGCATTAAAGAATTACCTGCTAGACGGCTAGCGGTGATAGAACACTACGGAGATCCTAAAAAAGTAGGTGAGACTGCTTCTAAGTTAATAGCCTGGGCTAAAGCGCAGCCGGTAAATTTAAAGCCTAAACCAGGAGAAGCCTTTGGCTTTGGATACGGTGATCCGAAGGAAGTACCAGAAGAAGAATTTCGCTTTGACCTTGCGATTACCGTTCCGCAAGCACTAAAGCTTGAGGGTGAAGTTATAGAAAAGCATCTTCCTGCAGGTAGATATGCTGTTATTTCCCACAAAGGGTCGCGTGACACCATGAGCGAAAAAATTTACTGGCTTTATCGAGATTGGTTGCCCCAGTCTGGCGAAGAGTTAGGAGATTTGCCTTGCATATTTTGTTACTACAATTTTGATCATGAAGTGGCTGAAACAGAATTGATCACGGAAGTGTGGTTGCTTCTTAAATAGGGTCGATGATGTCAGATGGTGGTTGTGCTCTCCTCAGTTTTTAAGCAAATGACAAAGTATCAAAAATCTTTGCTAGCTGTTCGAAATAGCTCATATCACAACCATCCTCTAACGCCCATACCCATGCAAGCACTGCTTGTACAAAGCACCAGTCAATGATTCGCCCAGAGTGTAATGTAAGGGCCTCAGCAAAGTAAGTGATGCGATTATGAATAATAGTGGTAGCATCAACGTGATTCAGTAATTCCGGGATTGGATTGCGGATAAAAGCTGCCACTTCATAGGCCGGTTCGCCAATCACACCTTTGGGATCGATCACCATCCAGTCATTGCCATTTTGCAAAATATTATCATGATGTAAATCGCCATGAAGCAATACATCTGGCTTAGCAGTTTGTAACAGCTGGTCCCGAAGCTTTCTTGCTTTTTTAAGATACGCATCAGAAATAGCCCAATCTTTATCCAAAACCGCCAGCCAATCTTTGATATGAGGAAAATTGTGAGTTGTAGGAATGTTTGCTTGATACAGCTTTGTCATAACTTTGCAAGCAATTTCGATGGATTTCTGTTCTCTATCTGAAAAATATCTTTTGAGAGATGCGCCTGGCACGGCTCTTTCTAGAAGCAACATTCCCTTATCTTCAGCAAGCACCTTCACTGCACCACAACGTGCAAAGAACTTGAGCGCAAACGCTTCTCGAGTTAGTGCCTCATAATCAAGTCCCAATTTTAAAATGATAGGGTTATCGCCTTGCAATCCTGACAACACATAGTTGTAAGTAAGATTGGCAACCTCTTTTAAATCACGTAAATCTAACCTTGAAGATATTGCTGAGATAAGTTCAGGCAGTTCATCTATCCAAGCCTTGCCTTTTTCCCCGTAAATATTGAGGATGTTGGATTGGAAGGTGCTCATGGACTCTCCTTCACAATAATATCATACGGCGCGGCTAGTTTATATTTTCTGGCTTTGTTAGAAGCGTCTACTATTTCTAAAAAGCCGCTTTCAACCCACTTTTTGCAAAGCGCAGCATTCGTTCTAGGTTGAAATCCAAATAGATCACCTATTTGTTTAGCCGTCACAACATCATATGCTTTAAATAATTCCAAGGCTTTGCGTTGCTTTGGGTCTAATGTACGGAGCAGCTGCGAATGATCTTTTTCGCCTTTCTCGAAGCTTTGCATCATCTGCGCTACAACTTTTTCAAAAGCAAAAGCCATCCCTTCAGTAAAATATTCCACCCAGGGAGTTATATCGCTTTCCGCCCTTCCAAAGTAATAATTGTGCGATGGACCGATACTGATAGCACGATAATAGCCGAGTAAGTTTTTAGCATAATACTCCTCAAGAGAATACAGTCCTTTTAAATCATACCCACCAAGGTGCAAGATTAGCGTCGTCAGTAACCTGCTTGTTCGTCCATTGCCATCGTAATATGGGTGAATTGTTGCAAACTGGTAATGCGCAATGCCAGCGACAATAGGGCACGGTATCTCTTCATTCTCTTTGATCCATGACACTAAGTTACGCATAAGGCCTGGCACATCTTTGGCTTCCGGAGGCATATAGACAATCGTTCCTGTGCCGCTGTCTTTGATAACATTTTGTCCATCTCGGTAAGGCGTTGGTTTAATACGGGATCGATCATCGCTCATCACCAAAGCATGCAAAGTTTGAATGACTTTTTCGGTAACTGGATGGTTTTGCGCGGCATATTGTTCTAATTGAGCAAGTGCAGCATAATATCCCTTTACTTCATGCTCATCTCGTTCTCTACCAGGGAAATGACCTTGAAGCTGAATGACCTCTTTGATTTCCTCAGGTTTAAGCTGATTGCCCTCTATCATTGTAGAATAATGTGTGGTGTATAGCTTTGCAGTTTCACGTAGCGAGGCAAGCACTGTAGGATTAACAGGCAGTAACGCAACCTTTTCCTTAGCAGCCTCAATTCTCATAAGGCTCTTTGCAATACCCGGGGTGATACTATAAATGGGTTTAAAGTTTGTCGGCATGATGTAAGCTCAATATCAGTTTCTCTTGCATTATTCATTATGCTGATAAATAGCGTATAAGTCAAGCATAACATGCCGATAAAAAGTAACGGAATGATTTGTCACGTCCGTAAGGTTACATATCTCGTAACTTTAAGGGCATATTGCATGTACTTCAAATCACGAAAATAGAGATTTTATGGACACGTTAAGCTTTGATAGAGAATCCAAAAGCATTGATTTGACACTCTCCGAGTACACCTCTATAATCACTGCAGAGAGTCAAAACATGACCATACCACCCCAGTTTGGAGTTGGTTAGGTTGGGGTAAACTGATCTTCGCCAGATTTTTTAAAGAGAACTCTTCTCATAGTCATTGTGAACACAGCGAAAAATCCTTGATTTACCTAGGTTTTGGAAGGCGATTCCTTTTTGAGCATGCATTTTTTAGAGAACCCAAAACAGAGTAGCAAACGAGAAAAACGGAGAAAAAAGAATTTTTTTCATAAAATCATCCTAAGCTTCTAATAAGAAGTTTACAGGAGTAAGCTAAAATCCAAAATGATGTAACTCCTCCAAGCCACAATAAAACAAACCAGATCCAGTGTTTAAGTTTTGAACGAGCGCTGAGCCAAGTACTCGCAGATTTAATACATTTTTTTATGGCTACTTTTTCCACGAAATACGTAATAACAATAACAAGTATAACACAAAATCAAAGGTAATAATGGGATTACCCCGCATAACATCAGAGACAAACTAGGTCCATAAGCAGCAGAGTCCCAAATAGTGTATTTATAGGGAATTAACCAAGGAAAAATGCTCAATCCTAATCCTAAATAACCCATAAAAAATATACAGATACTGCTTAAAAATGGTCGATATTCATGCTTTATTTTATGCAAATCATTCCAAGTCATAATAAACAATATAGCAGTCAAAAATGGTATGATAGCCAAGTAATATATGTTAGGGGCGCTAAACCAAAAGATTTTAATTTGTTCATTAATAAATGGAACAGTAATACTTACTAATCCCATAAAGATAGCAACGAAAACAAGAACATACGACGCGACTTTGCGTGACCATAATTGCGTTATGTCGGCCGTTTTCATAATTAACCATGTAGCACCCAAAAGTGCATAGCCGAATACAACAGCTATACCTGTCATGATCGAAAAAGCTGTAGCCCAATCAAATGCTCCTCCAGTAAAGTCTCGTCCATTAACATGTACGCCTTGTACGAAACCACCTAGAATAAGACCTTGGCAAAAAGCGGCACCCAACGAGCCGAAATGAAATACATAATCCCATACCCACCTAAAACTATCATCTGCTTTGAAACGAAACTCAAATGCTACACCTCGCATAATAAGACCTAATAACATTAAAATAATTGGTATATAAAACGCAGGTAGTAATATTGTGTAAGCTAATGGAAAAGCTGCAAATAACCCCCCTCCTCCTAAAACTAACCAAGTCTCATTGCCATCCCAAAACGGTGCTATAGAGTTCATCATTTTATTACGGCATTCATCAGATGGAGCAAAGGGAAATAGAATACCCACACCTAAATCAAATCCATCTAAAAGGACGTATAAAAAAATTGCTGTTCCTATTATGATAGACCAAACAAGAGGTAAATCTATAAAATCAGAAAAATCAAACATCTGCTTCCTCTTTATTTATTTTCAATGAAACCGTTGATGCCTCTATAATGTGTTTATGATATTGATCATCATTCTTAAAATTAGAAAATCCTTTTTTTATTAATTTTACAATATAATAAACAGCAGCGCTAAAAATAAAAATATACATAATAATGAATGCCATTAGCGACCATGCTACTTGCGGACCCGTGATAGCTGGAGACACAGAATGTACCGTTCTGATCACACCATACGCTGTCCAAGGTTGCCTGCCAATCTCGGTTACAAACCAGCCAGCTAGGATTGCAATAAAGCCGCTTGGAATCATGCCTATCCACCATATATGCAGCCATTTTGTTGTAAATAAACATTTTTGAAAGTATCGAATGCCGCTGATAATTCCAATTGCTATCATTAATAAACCTAATCCAACCATTACCCGAAAACTCCAAAAGACCCATATAACAGGAGGTCGATCTTCTTTTGCAAAATCTTTTAAAGCAGGAATTTTACCATTAGCGTTACCTGTTAGTACCCAGCTTGCGCCCCCAGGAATCGTAATCCCATAATTTGTTTTTTCTTCTATTTGATTAGGTATTCCAAAAAGAAATAATGGCACATTTTCCCTATGATCCCAATTACCTTCCATTGCTGCAACTTTGACCGGTTGGTACTGCATCGTATTTTTACCGTGCAGGTCTCCAATAAAAAGTTGGGCAGGCGCAACAAATACCGCCATTATTGTAGCCATGCCTAGCATGATACTGGCTTGAGGTATAAACTTATTTTTTAGTAAGTAAAAAGCGCCTATTCCTCCTACCAAAAAAGCCGTAGTTAAATAAGCTCCTGTGATCATATGTATCAATCGATATGGGAAGGATGGATTGAAAATAATTTCAATCCAATTGGTCGGCAATAACCGATCATCCTGTCCAACAATAAATCCTTGGGGCGTCTGCATCCAACTATTGGCAGATAAAATCCAGAAAGCAGATATTAGTGTTCCAATTGCAACAATACATGTTGAAATAAAATGCATCTTTTTGCTTACACGCCCCCATCCAAAAAGCATTATCCCGAGAAAAGAAGCCTCTAAGAAAAATGCTGTTAGTACTTCAAAACCTAATAATGGACCAAGTACATTAGATATTTTATCAGAGAAAACAGACCAATTAGTACCAAACTCATATGACATCACCACACCAGATACAACACCCATTCCAAATGTTACAGCAAAGATTTTAACCCAAAATTTATAAATATCCTTAAATATTTGGTTATTTGTAGCCAGCCACCGCCATTCTACCACAGCAAGGAAACTGGATAACCCTATGCTAATTGCCGGAAAAATAATGTGAAAGCTTACGGTAAAAGCAAATTGAATACGCGCTAGTACAATAGGATCAAGTTCCATTAAACCTCTACATAGAATGAATATTGAATATAATTCAATAGTGTACGCACTAAATGTTTGCTTGTCAAGTGTATAGCTTGTAGAATAAAAATGAGAGGATAAGCCTATTTTTTAAGGCATTAATTGTTTATTAAGAGAAGTCTTGTAGTATATGCTTAGATTATTCTGTGTGAATAACAGAAAATAATTTAATGTTTGGGTGTTTATGAAAACTATTATAGCTTCAGAATTAAAAAAACAATTAGATAAAAATGAGGTTCTGCTCATTGATGTCCGGGAGCCTGCTGAGCATAGAAGCGAATGCATCGATGGCGCTTGTCTCATACCGCTTAGTGAAATCAGTGTTGAGAAATTACCATCAACCAAAAGACCCATCGTTATTCATTGTAAGTCGGGTAAAAGGAGTAGTGATGCTTGTGCAAAACTTTTAGCAGTTAACTCTTCTTTAGATGTTGCATCGCTTGAAGGTGGTATTATAGCCTGGAATCAGGCTGGTTATAATATTAAGAAATCAAGTTCCAATATTTTATCTCTTGATCGACAAACTCAAATTGCTGTGGGATTTATCGCATTTTCTGGAACAATTCTTGGAACATTTACAAATCCTGTATTCTATATACTACCTGGCTTTATAGGCGCCGGACTTATGTTTGCAGGCATTACGGGTTGGTGCGGTATGGCTAAGTTGCTGACAAAAATGTCATGGAATAGGTAAATAGAGCTACTCAGTTACATCGCTTTAGCTGCTATGGACATTACTTTAAGCCTTGTTAGTGCTGGTGATATTCCCCTTTTGGTTTTGATATTTTTTTTAAAAAACTGTCTTGTTCCTGATACTATGAATATTTGGAGTAGATCATTTCAGTATTTCAAATTGGAGTCTCCCTCAAAGCATTCATTCTCTAATTCTCCATTTTTACATCTGGTATACCTATTTTCGAAATTTCAGATGCAAGAAAGCAGATAGCTTGGTTTATTTTCTTGAACATGGTATGCAAGAGCATTTAATTTTATTATTTGTGCATTATTTTCATCCATATCATCAATATGATTCAGGATATAAACTCATACACTGCAAACTGATATTCTGCATGAGTATTTTTCGCAGGAGTGATTAGTTTTGCAGGATTCTAGTGCTTCAATAAGCTCAAAGAAAACAGTTGTGATATGATTTAGCCCGCCTATTTGAGTAAATCAAAAGTAACCCAATGCAGAAGTTGCTATCCTAAGGTAACCAGTGCTCATAATCAAATCTTGGGTTGGCAATTCAAGCACGAATTTTTGATAAATATAATCAACTTTCGCACAGCCAAAAGTGGATGAGTATTTCATACGCTTGTCTGATATCACTTAGAATTTAGCAGAGTTTTTTGATGAGTTATACTATGAAATAATCCCGCACTTAGAAGTGCGCTATAATAAATTAGCGCCCAAATACTGTATGACAAAAGGTACCAATTCTCGTGATGAGACAGAACCATGAGGTTGATATTTCGACAGGACTCTCTAGCGTGTGAGATCACATCTTCAGCGTTAAGTAACCGATGTAAAGAATCACTCTCGCATAACTATTTAAAACTTTTTAAATACATTAAATTATTCCTTAACTGATTCAATTATTTTGTTAAATTCATCGACTTTTAGACTTGCGCCCCCTACTAAAAATCCATCTATCTGTTGTATGGACTTTAACGTATCAATATTTTTAGAATTTACTGAGCCTCCATAGAGCATTGTAAATTGCCCAAGAGATTTTATTTTCTTCACTACATCTAAGATTTCTTCGTTCGTAGGTATAACTCCGGTTCCTATTGCAGTTGCTGGTTCATAAGCGATTATGATTTTATCATGTATATGAATAAACTCTCTCAATAGCTCTTCAAAATTATTATCAATACAAACTATTGGTTTTATAGCATTTTCAACACAACTATATGTCTTTTGCAAGATGATTTGTTTAGTTTCTTGATATAACTTTACACGTTCTGAATGTCCGATAATTGCGTATTTTATACCAAATTTACTTAACATCTCACAACTGATATCACCAGTGTAAGATCCATTTTTAAATTGACTACAGTCTTGCGATCCAACAGTAATACCAGCTCCCATAAATCTATATAGATATATATATGGCGAGCAAATTACACAGTTTTCTCTAAATTTAAGATTTTTAATGAAATCATCGCACAATGAAAGTGATCCATTCATTTTCCAATTCCCTACAACAAACATAAGAAAGTATGATTTTAACTTATCCTAAAGAAATTATACTCTTTTATAGAGGTACTGTAAAGATTATTTTGTAGACATTTTTTGATAATTTAAAAGATTAATCTTCACACTTCTCTTCAGGTAGAAAACCGTCTTGTTGCATCTTCCAAAGACGTTTATAATGACCATCTTTCCTTAATAATTGTCTATGTGAGCCTTCTTCAACTACCTGTCCTTTATCAAATACAAGAATTCTATCCATCTCCATGATTGTAGACAGCTTATGAGCGATAACTATCACTGTTTTATCCTTCATTAAATAGTTTAAGCTTTCTTGGATCTTCTTCTCAGTAACAGAGTCTAGTGCAGAAGTTGCCTCATCCATTATTAAAATTGGTGCATTACGCAAAATTGCTCTTGCTATTGCAATCCTTTGTCTCTGTCCACTAGATAGCTTTGCACCCATTTCACCAACATGGCTATGATACTTATCATGCATATGCACTATAAAATCATGAGCATGGGCCTTTTGAGCTGCATCAACCACTTCTTCATCACTCGCATCTAGTTTGCCATATCTAATATTTTCCATTACATTTCTATGGAAGAGAATTGGATCTTGCTGGATAAAGGAAATATTGCACTTTAAAGATTGTATTGCGCAACTTCTAATGTCTTGTCCATCGATTGATATATATCCATCATCTAAGTCATATAGCCTCATTATTAAATGAGCAAAAGTTGTTTTACCACTGCCAGAGAAGCCAACTAGACCAACTCTTTCGCCACCAGAGATTTTAATCGACTTTTGATTGAATAGGTTATCTCCATCTTTATATTTAAAAGTTACATTGTGGAACACAATCTGACCCTGTTTAACAACTAAATCTGGTTTATTATTCTCAATTTGATGCATGATATTTTTATTGTCCTCATCCAGAATGATAGTCAAACCCTGTTTACAAATACCTATTTCATTCAACGTATATGTAATTTCATCAACTGCAAACCACATAAATGACATAATATTAAATATGCTGTTGGCTATGAAAGTTATTTCACCTACTGAGATCTCATTTTTTTGCCATAAGAGCACTGAAGTCCATAGTATAGCTGCTACACTAACTATTTCCCAGAGACCAAGTACTAATTTTAGTTTTTCAATAAAGAAAAAGGCATATCTTGAGTTACGCATCTCGATTATCTGAGACTTTTCTATGTGGCTCCGTTCATTTTTGAGGCCATTGAAGATCCGTACGTTAAAGTTATTTCTAATGCTATCTGTAATACAACCAAATAGTTCTACAAAAGATCTATAGTGCACATCGCAGTGCTTCGTAGCATGGAGACCCATAACAATCATAAGACCTATATAAGTCACTAAAAAAACTGTGAACATAAGGCTTACGACCCAGTGCACATAGAAAAATGCTGCTGATGAAACAGCAACCGATATAAACATTGGACCAAACACTGTAAGAGCATTATCGCATATAAGTTGGGCGCTTCTAGGTAGCTCAGCTATTCTCTGAGATATATTACCTATGTGTTTGTTAATAAAAAATCTATGTCTGTGATGCATTACTAATTCATATAGAGATGTCCTAATATCTGCACAAAATTTAGGTCTTGTAATACCAAAGAGGAAGCCTTTTGCACTATGTGCAAGTGTCGCTATAATCCAATATAGCATTGAATATATTAGCAGTGGAATTATTGTCTCAAGAGATTTATCTGAAACTGAATCTAATGCACTAAAAGCATCTATAAGCATTCCTGATATATATGGCCAAAAGGTATTGCTTGAGACATTAACTATTATCGCGCAGAAGCTTATGAGGAAGTAGTGAAATCTATACCTGTTAATAAAAAACAGAATGAATTTTGTTACGCTTAGGTTTGGAACTGCATAAATACTGGTTTTATTCATTTATTCATAAAAAATCATTTGTTACATTTCAACTAGTGGCTCTATGCCAATTATTTCTAGTCCATAGCATATAACGAGAGCTACTCCATAAATGAGACTGATCCTTGCTCTCGATAAAGCTATATTATCATCTATTATACATCTCATGTTATGATCTACAACTCCTGCATGCCAGAGACTGTGTAGTTTATGTGCGAGATTATACAGATAATAGCTAATTCTATGAGGTTCTTTATGCTTAGCAGATAGCTCAAGAAGTCTTGGAAAAGCAACTAAGGTTTTAATTATATCTAAATCAATTTCTGATTGTAGAAGTGAATAATGAATCTTTGTTTTTGGTGAAAAATTATATTTTACTTTGGCTTTTTCTGCAGTAATATAAATCTCATTTTGATAGAAAATCTCATGTTTATAGGCATTTCTGATAATTGAGACTATCCTTGTATGCGCATATTGAATATAAAATAGCTCGTTGTCGTTTGATTGCTCTAGGAGTTTGTCGCAGTCTATATCTAGAACTGTGCCGTTTTTTTGTGAGAGCATTGCAAATCTCAGCATATCAGAGCTTATTTCTTCTAAGATATTATCAACTGTTACAAAGTTCCCCTTGCGTTTTGACATACGTATTGGCTTCCCATCTTTATATATATTTACCAGCTGGTTTATAATCACATTGAGGTCCATTGTATTATCTGTCATTGCTTTGACTGACGATTTGATGCGTGTTACATAGCCTGCATGATCTGCACCTAGCACAAGATACAGTTGATCATATCCTCGTCTAATTTTATCCATATGGAGGGCCACATCTGATGCGAAATAGGTATATGATCCATCCGATTTTAATAATGCGCGATCGCTATCGTCGCCAAACTCTGTTGATTTAAAAAGAAGCTGTTCATGTGGCTCCCAATCTGATTCAGTATCAGACTTTGGTTTTTCTAACATACCTTTATAAAGTAGATTTTTTGAGTCTAGAAATGATATTGCTTTTTCTACTAATCCATTCTTTATAAGTTGTATTTCTGAGGTAAATATATCATGTTTCACACCGAGTTTAGCAAGATCTAATTTTATGAGATTCATCATTTCATCGACGGCAAATTGTCGTAGTTTGGGGCTATTCACATCAAGATCATTTCCATATTGGTTCATTAACTTTTTTGCTGCACATATAAGATACTCTCCTGGATAGCTTACTTGTGTAAGATCAATATCTTCTCCTTTAAGTTGTAAATATCTAACGTATAGCGACTCGACTAGCTTATCTATCTGCGCTCCAGCATCATTTATATAGTACTCGGTTGTCACATCAAATCCACACTTCCTCAGGAGTTTACAGGTTATATCACCATAGATAGCGCTTCTTGCATGCCCTATATGCATTGGCCCTGTTGGATTAGTAGATACAAATTCTAGATTGATTTTTTTACCATTACCTATATTTATATCTTCCTCGAATGTATTTATTCCATTATCATTTAGATTCTCTAAAAAGTTATAAAGTACATCATTTTTCAGATATAAATTAATAAAACCAGGTGCAACAACACTAAAGCATCTCACTAGAGAGTTTAGAACGTCATCCTGTTTAAGGATTTCAACTAGATCTTGTGCAATTTCTACTGGTTTTTTAGCTATCATCTTTGTTATGACCATCGCTGCATTAGTAGCTATATCGCCATACTCTGGTTTTTTTGGACTCTCTACTGAGAATTCTACTTCTGTTTGATATTTTATAAGCTGCTCTATTGCTATCTGAACTCTACATTTAATTCTATTAAAAATATGCATTTTGCTTTTATAACATTCTTCTTAGAACATTGTCTTTTAGAATAAAGTGATGAAAAAGTCCACCTAAAAAATGTCCTGCGATTAGTAGAGCAAAAATATACCCACCAATCTCATGAAACTCATGAGAGATTCCTGCAATCATTGCACTTTTTCCTACACTACTTATCTCGAAGAGTCCGTAAAAGGGTACTGTATGTCCTGAGAAAAGTGACATAAAAAATCCGCTAAGAGGCATTAAAATCATCATAAGATACAACCCCAATATGTTCCATCTAGCTATTTGTGCTACAATTTTAGGAGTTGATTCTGGTAAAGGTGGATAACTACTGATAAATTTCATAAATAGTCTTATAATCACTAGTGCAATAAGGAGCACTCCAGTCGACTTGTGTATCATATGTATGCAAGCCTTCTGTTGCGGTTGGAATGCATCTAGAGAAAATCCAATAATCAACATACCTATTATCATGATACTCATCAACCAATGGATCAATTTTGAATGTAAGCTATAGTTCATATTTACACTGTTTATTTGTATTGATATTAATAATTTAGTTTGTCTTTCTGACATATCAATTCTATAACCATCAGAAAATAATTTCAATTTTTATTTTGAGTAGAGATTTGTAATATTTTTGAAATATTGATGTTATATCCTAAGTTGAAGTGATTTAATTAAAAACAAATGATGTTAACTGAAAAACCACTGTACAATCAACTCTATCAAAACTTTATCAGTAAAACTAATTCAGTTGAAAAGCAGTGCGTTATCAATGAACTAAAAAAAGAAGCACTAAATGACTTCACATTCCATCTGTTTAATGAAAATTATAAATCTAAGAATCCTAATTTATATAGCAAAAGAGAGATTAACATATCAGATGAGCTATTAAAAGAAATCGTTCCATACTTAATCAATTCTAAGGTAAAAATTGCTATAAACGAACTTGGAGAGCAGCGGACAGAGGAGCGAATTAAAAACAAACTCCAAGAAGAATTCAAAATTGAAGGAGAAGCCGCATTTGGTGAACTTGCTAAGTTCTTAGCTGAGAATAATTCGCAACATCCTAGTGCGACTCCTGTTCTAAATTTAGAAGACCCAGGTTGGATTGAGCAGTGGTTTGGTTGGTTGATTCGTCTTTTTGTTACACAGACTGCAAGAGAGTGTAGGAATGAAGCAGCAAGAGCGCGGTATAATCAAGAGATAAAAGCCGAGAGGCAGTATCAGTCAGCTAATATAGAGTATTGTGCAAACATGGAAATAGAAGTCCTGAGGAAGCATTTGAGAAAACAAGACACAAATCTTAATGCAACTGAAGATCCTAAAAAACAAGATGGCAGTCTCCATAAAGTACAGATTGTAAACAAACAAGGCAGAAATGCTGAGTGGGTGAAAAAAAATAATTCAGAATTAGATTTAGATATGGCTAAGCTAAACTTCAACTCAGCAATAACAGATCTGTCTAAAAGAGAAACACTAGTTGCTGAGTTTATGAGGTTTTTTATACCCGAAACACCAAAATATAGAATGGTTGACACACAATTGATAATATCAAAAAAAGTTGGTCTTAACAGAGAAGATGGTACATATGCAGCAGAAATAAAAACATGTGCAAAAGTAGAGATAAGCGAAATGGATAAAAGGATTACAAAGGCAATATTTAAGATTTGGATTACAAGCGCACTTGTTGGTAATTACGATTGTCATTTGGACAATATAATGTATTCAAAAGATCAAAATGGGGAAGAAAAAGTTTATCCCATAGACTTTGGAGCATCTTGTGTAGAAATGGAAAAGATGTTCACAGAATATAGTACTGAAGAAAACCAATATTTGGGGCAAAAAGCTGAAAATACTCTATTCTACTTGGGAAAAAACTTTGGAAAAAATTTCTCAGCATTTAAAGATGCTGTCTATGAAATATCGACAATATGGCATAAGCAAAAAAATGAGATTATTAAACATATCCAAAAGGTGGGCATGGCTCTTGAGATACCTAAAGCAGAAGTTGACAAACTTAAAGAAGTAATAGAGGCTAATCACAAGTTCTTGCAAGAATACAGGGCGCATATTCATAGAGAGTACGAGTGGCCATATGGCAAACTGCCAACAGTGCTTCCAGCAATCTTGCTTGGTGAGCATGTTTTGCATTTAGAAACACAAAAAGAAATGAAGTGCAAGCTAGCTTTCAATTGTAAGCAATGAGGATCATCTTATAAATTCCTATGCTATAAGAAGTAAAGTGATTCGTAAAAATATATATGAAAAAATTTATACTTGTAGTTATCGGGTTCTTATTATCAATATATCTCTGCTTGCCGAATTTTTTCCAGGAAAATGAATATCTTCCAAATAATAAACTAAACTTGGGTCTAGATATTCGTGGCGGGCTATCTCTTCTAATTGAAGCTGATCTATCTCAGCATGAGCAGGATCAGATGAATATCATTAAAAACTCTATTTTGGAGAAAATAAAAGATAAAAGAATTTCAAGCAATGGTAGAATTATTGACGTTGATGGCTCTGCTAAGGATGAGCTTTTAAATGTAATAGATTCTATTTTAGAGAAGAAATTTTTCTCTGTTTATGAGGAAAATGGTAAAACCTTTATTAAGGTAACTGAGCAATATTTCTCTACAACCCAGAATGGTGTAATTGATAGAATTATAGATGTAATTAGATATAGAATTGATGCAACTGGAATGCAAGAGATTTCAATTCAGAAGCATGGCAATGACTCAATTTTAGTTCAAATTCCTGGCGCTACTGATAGGTCTGATATTAAAAAGATTTTGTCTCAAACAGGTAGTTTAAAGTTTAATCTTGTAGATCTTAGCGTTACAACTTCAGATATTGAAGAGAATAATTTACCATTAGGAGTAAAAGTTCTACCAATGTCTACTGAAAATGGTAAGGAGATTAAGATCCCTATCATTATACAACCTATAATGAGTGGCGAAGTTATTATTGATGCTTACACTGGCACTAATATGGGAAGGCATGTAGTTAACTTTAAACTAACTGATGTTGGAACAAAAACCTTTGCAAATATAACAAAGAATAATATTGGCCAGGTAATGGCTATAGTACTAGATAACAAGGTAATTACAGCTCCTAGTATCAATGAGCCAATTCTAACTGGTTCCGGTATGATTTCTGGTCACTTTACCTTTGAGTCAGCTAAACAAATAGCAATTCTATTAAGATCTGGATCTCTGCCTGTGCCAGTCAAGATAACGCAAGAGACACTTATTGGGCCAACTCTTGGAAATGATGCAGTAAATAGTGGCTCTAATGCCATTATTATAGGTTGCTTAGCAGTAGTTATAGTGATGATAGCTGTCTATAGGAAACTAGGAGTTATAGCTGGTCTTGCACTAATATTTAACTTAACTCTGATGGTTGCTATTCTATCGCTAATTGAGGCAACCTTAACTCTTCCAGGCATAGCTGGGATGGCACTAACTCTTGGAATGGCAGTAGATGCAAATGTGCTTATATATGAAAGAATGAAAGAAGAAAGTAGGAATGGGAATAAATCACTTACTCAAATTATAAAGAAAGGCTATGAGATGGCATTGCGTACTATTTTTGATTCAAACATCACTACTGTTATTGTAGCGCTACTACTTTATTACTTAGGAAGTAGCACTGTAAAGGGATTTGCTATTACCATCATTATAGGTATTGCTTGCTCTATGTTTACAGCTATAATTGTCACTAAGATGTTAGTTGAACTGTATGTTAAGAGTTTTAAGCCTAAGAAATTAGTTTAATAATGGATTCCGTTGTATTTATGCGGCATTTTGTTTATTTTTTCTCTAAATTTATTAAATAATTCTTGTTAAAAATAAATAGATACAAATTTTATACATAGGTAATTTTATAAAAGATATTATGTCAATTATTGAAAAAGTTATAGGAAGAGAAATTATAGATAGCCGTGGTAATCCAACATTAGAGGTAGAACTACAGTTAGAAAATGGAATAAAACAATATGCTTCAGTACCAAGTGGGGCATCAGTCGGCCTGCAAGAAGCAATAGAATTAAGAGATAGGGATATTGAGAGATATCATGGGATGGGTGTCACTAAAGCTATTGATCTACTAAATGATCTCATATTCCCGAAGCTAAAAAGTAAGTCTTTTAACTCAATAATAGAATTAGATGAATTTATAATTGAAATTGATGGCACAAATAACAAAGGAAAGATTGGCGCTAATACATCCCTTGCTCTTTCCCTTGCTTTTGCTAAATGCTTTGCTGTATCTCACAATATTCCTCTTTATAAGCTAATCGCTAATGAGTATAGTAAAACATATGATTTAGATATGAAAGCTTTTAAAGCTCCAACTCCAATGTTCAATGTTATTAATGGCGGTAAACATGCAGATAATGGTTTAGTATTACAAGAATTTATGATTGTACCAATTATAGATAGAAATATTAGTGAAAAAATAAGAGTGAGCTGTGAATTTTTTACTGAGCTACGAGATACAATACATAGGCTTGGACATACAACAAGTGTTGGCGATGAAGGTGGATTTGCTCCATTACTATCTTCTGCTTATGATGTGCTCGATCTATTAATGAATGTTATGGAGAAGGAAAGATATCGTGGATGCTTTAAAATAGCTATAGATGCAGCAGCTTCTACTTTTTATAATCCTAAATATAAAACTTATGGTCTTTATGATGATGAAGATGATCCCATTACATCTGAGGATATGGTGCACTTCTATGATCAACTGGTAAATGATTACCCCATATTATCAATTGAAGATCCAATTTCAGAAGAGGACTTAGTTGGGTGGCAGATGATAACTCAAGAGCTTGGAAATCAAGTGATGCTTGTAGGAGATGACTTATTTGTTACTAATACTAAAAATCTACAAAATGGCATTGATAACAAGCTTGCCAATGCAATTTTAATCAAGCCTAATCAGATAGGTACTATTACTGAGACAATACAGGCTGTACATTTAGCTCGCTCAAATAATTATGAAGTAATAGTCTCACATAGATCAGGTGAAACAGAAGATACATCTCTATCTCATATAGCTGTTGGTCTAAGTGCTTCCTATATAAAAGCTGGTGCCCCTTCAAGATCAGAGAGAGTTGCAAAGTATAATGAGTTGATTAGAATATTCGAGTGATGTCTTCTGATATGATTCATCACATTACAATATCGCTTTATATAAGAAATTCTTATATAAGTGTTGTAGATAGTTTATCCAGTACCAAATGAAAATAGAAATGCTTATCGCTTTGAGGTATACATTCACAAAGCATAAGGAAAAATTTGTCTCAATTATAAATAACTTCGCAATGATAGGCATTACACTTGGAGTTGCAACCCTTATAATTGTAATGTCAGTTATGAATGGCTATGAGAGGGAATTACTTGATAAAATTTTAGGTTTTAGAGGACATCTTACAATTACTACTAGAACTCTACAACTTCAAAATTATCATGATATTGAAAAAATTATCGTTGAAAATATACCTGAAATTATGTCAATAGCGCCTACAATTGATATGCAGGCACTAGCTATGTCTGAAAATAATACTACAGGTGTGATAATTAAGGGAATAAAATATGATAAAATGGTTGAAAAAATCAACTTGAGTGGAGGGATTTTCATAGGAAATGAAGAGTGTAATGGACTATTTCTGGGGAATCTCCTTGATATAAATCTTAAGCATGATGGTAAAGTAAAACTAATAATCCCTAAGTTTACTGAGACAATGGTTGGGGATATTCCTAGAATGAAAACTTATAATATTTGTGGATCATTTGATATAGGTATGCATGAGTATAATGCTGGAGTAATCTTTATAGATTTAAATGATGCACAAACTCTCTTTAAAATGAATGAGAGTGTATCAGGAATTGAAATTACTTTGAGAAACTTAGGAGATGTAGATTTAGTCAAGAATAGAATGCTACAACTCTTAAGAAACAATACATTTGATAATAAAAACCTAGTTATAGTTGACTGGAAAGAAGCCAACAAGACACTAACAGATGTACTACAAGTTGAAAGAACTGTGATGTTCCTCATTTTATCTCTAATAATTTTAATTGCAGTATTTAATATTATCTCTAGCTTAATGTTGTTGGTACATGACAAAATGAAAGAGATAGCAATCCTCAGAACAATTGGTATGACAAAAGTTTCTATTATGAAAATTTTTATAATATCTGGCTCTCTTGTTGGTATTATTGGGACTGTTCTAGGTACAATTCTAGGTATATTGTTTAGTCTTAATATTGAGAAGATTCGGGGTTTTTTAGAGGGAATAGTTGGAATCAAGTTGTTTGATCCAGTTGTATATTTCCTCACAACGCTCCCATCTGATGTGAGATATCATCAAGTAGTATCAATTATTTTGATTTCGTTAGTATTATCGTTTGTGGCGACAATCTACCCAGCTTGGAGAATATCCACAATATCCCCTTCTGAGGTTCTTAAGTATTAAGAAATTACTGCTTCAGTATTTTCAATAGTTATTGATTTTACTAATGTTGTAGTTTCATTTTATGTTTTTATCATTTTAATCAAGTTATTAAAATAATTTATTACTCTTAGATTGTATAATACACTAAAATGCTGCTGCTTTACTCTCTCTTGAGCTAATTCTTGTTATAGCTCATTTTCTGATCCGCCTCTTCTCTCTAGATCTAGAGATTTTTGATTCACTATTATATTAGTTCATTGTAACTGACATAATTTGTTTAATTAAACTTTATAAAATAGAATAAAACTTCTGTCATATGTTGCAAATTATCTTATGCTTTCTCAAATTATTTCATGTTATAATAGAAGAAAATTCGATGAAATGAAAGGAAAAATACTCTTATTATCTCTAAGTTTATCTATTGTTTGTGCCAACTATTCTTTCGCTCTTTCTGTTTCAAGACCAGTAGGTAATGAAAGTAGGATTAGGGTTATAAACTATGTACCAAACTCAGTTATTAGATTTATAGGACATTATAATTACCATTCAATTATAGAATTTGGACAAGATGAGGAAATCAAAACTATTACAATGGGAGAATCAGCTGGCTGGCAAATGAACCCAGTTGGTAATAGAATTTTTCTTAAACCAATAGGACTTGATGCCACTACAAACATGACTGTTATTACAAATAGAAGAACATATTTCTTTGAGATGCATGCTGAAAATGCCTCTAGTATTAGTGATACTAATTTAGCATTTATAACTAAATTTATGTATCCAGATGGACAGATGGGTGTTCCAAATATTATTGGTAATACAAATCCTTCTGGTGTTGATTTGTCAAAGCCAGCACAATATAATTTTCACTATAGGATTAGTGGTAAATCAAGCTATATAGAACCGCTTCTTGTATTTGATGATGGTAAATTCACATATTTTAAATTTCGCGATGTAAATGCTGATCTTCCATCAATTTTTATGGTTGATCCAATGCAAAATGAATCTTTAATAAATTATAGAATTGCAGATGGGTTTATTATAGTTGAGAGAGTGACAAATAAATTTACTCTTAGAAGTGGTAGGGAAGTTATTTGTGTATTTAATGAAATGCATGAAAGGCAGATGGCTCTACCTACTTTTAAAGAAATAAATAAACAAGTTGCAGCGAGCGCTGTAGCCGAACCAGCTGCAGTAGTTACACAACCAGGTATTCAAGTGATTCAGTCAAAATAAAAAATTGTGATGCTCTAGAAGAGCTCTTTTGATAAAAAAAGAAAGAGATTTTTGAAATACAAATAATTTCATTATAATACAAGAAAAATGAGTAATAGAACCAAGAATTAACCACTATGGCTGCTTTCTTTCGAATCTGACCAGGTTCGCGGTAACTCAACCTCTACTACTCAGTACATATCATAACATATCTCATGCTCATCCACAAATGTGGTTTTTGAAAACCTTTTGAGATTATTATCATTTTATAAGATACAAAGTGCCTCTAACTTGAGCCATTTTAGCAAAAGTATGTAAACCATCGCTAACGCTTTGATTCATTTTTGGCATTTCTAAAATTGCTTGTAAATCTAGTTGATTTTTGACTTGACCAATAGCAGTTTTGAATTTGCTGTTATCAAGTTTTTTATGTACAGCAGCGAGTTTATTTGTCAAGTCATCAGAATTATTGCCATCCTTCAAGAATATTAATATAGCATCTTTTAACTCCTCTTTCTGAGTTAATTTAACTGCTTCTGTATTAACATCTTTCAATGCATTGACTAACTTAGACATAGCAGCTTCAATATCATTTTGTCTAAATATTAGTTCCTCTTCTCTCTTCTTAGCTACTGGCTTACCAATCATTTCACGTGCTCCCTCATATGCTTTATATGCACCTCTCGTTACATATTCACCTATATACTCAAAAACTAAAGCAAAGAAATCAACAACTGCAAAAAAAGCTGCTACTGGGTATGAAGTAATTTTGCTCCATCCTCTACTTATAGTGCCTCCCCAAAGTTCAGGATTTAAGTTATGTTCTGATTGAATCTCAGATATAACTCCAATCATAGCAGCCCCAATCAGAGTAAATATTTCTGGATTCATTGAAGCAAACATTGCAGCAATCTTTTGCGTATTCTCATGACCTGAGACTATCATCGCTGCGTCTTTTAATTTATCTTTCTCTCTTAATTTTTGCATAACATATTTATTAGCAGCTCTTTGTAGTCTGCCAGAACTATTTAATCGTTCTAAGAATTTAGTTATAGAAATATCTTTTTCATCCTTCCTGATACTTTCTAGTTCAAACTTTGGAAGCTCTGCAGCAGCTGTTAATCCAAGAAGTGATCTTCTTAGAGCATCTGCAGAAGTTTGTATTTCAGTTTTTACTTTTGCTCTAGCTTGTGCTACTGCATACTTTATTGCTTTATCTTGCTTGTTAAGATCAACATTTACTAAATAGTCAACAACTTGTTTTTCATAACCAGTCCCAATTAAGTTAGCTGCATCTAAAGCAGCAAATAATTTCGTTGCAAATACTTTTTTATTACTTGTTGTATCTCCTGCCCATTCTTCAATCTTAGCTATAACCTCACCTTTCTTCCTTACAGTGATTGCTTCTTGTGGAGCAGCAATATTAAAATCTTGTTGCTCAGGATCTTTTTCAACTACAGTTTTATCTGTATATTGAGCCTCATACAGCATTAGATTCTTGAGTCCTATTAAGATTATTTCTGTGCTACGAGATTCTGTTATATCATCAAATGCAGACTGAATAAGAATAAAAGTATGGTAATTAGTAAAAGACATACTATCTGGTTTCTGTAGCATCATATTTACTAACTCTAGAGGTGTCTGCAGACTTTGGATGTATTGCTTTTCTTCACGATTAAGCTCGTTATTGTAAGTAAAAGGTAATGCTTTAATGGATTCCATTCTAACTCTAACTGTTTCGGTGAAAAGACCAGGCTCCTGAACATATTGCTTACATAAAGTCTCAAGAAATGCATAAAAATGAATTCCTGAAAAAGACAAATCATTTTTCCTCATAAAAACTATTAAGGCTGAAATACTGACTTTTGTGTTAACTAGCAAGTTTGCGAAATTTTGTGCATAAATTTTATCATCAAACTTTAAATTATTTTGCCCTTCTTTAATACCCCTAATAATCTCGGCAGCTACTACATGATTTAAGTTTTCATATGCTGATGTCAGCTTGCTCCAAAATCCTCTACTCAACCAAGTTTTGGCTTTATATTGGTTGTATCTATCGATCAGATTTTTTACTTCTATTGTCATATTTTTACTACATTAATTAAACTATATGTAGATATTTTACATTCCAACTAACTGCATGTAAAGGAAAAAAGTTAGAGATTTGATTGAATTTTGGTAAAAGTTGCTCAAAAATTAAAGTTATATTACAATTCCTGGTTCACTAACTCAACCCTAAACATGATCATCTATAAAGATAAAGCAATTTCAATCATAAATAGTAATAATCTACCTAAGATTTGGTTAATATTTGGTACTGATGAAGGAGAAATAGATTTAATCATAAAGAAAATCCTAGAAAAAATTACAAACCCTGATGCTGAAGTAATTACAATTGATGATATCTCCGAGTTGAAAAATACAATCAAATCTAGGAGTCTTTTTCATAGAAATAAAATTATAGTTATATCTGGAGTTGGTGATGCAGGAGTTAATGTAATCAGCGCCGGTATAAATCATTTGAATGTTGAAGATTACATAATAGTTCGCGGAGGTGATCTTAAAAAACATTCTAAGCTGAGAACCTTTTTTGAATCTCATGAAACTGCGCTAACTCTCAACTGTTATAAATTAGATGCTTATGGGATAGCATCTGTTATAGAAGGAGAGTTGAAGCAAAATAAAATAGTATTTGATAAAGAAATCCCAAATGTAATAGCAGGGATGATTGCATATGACACTAAAATTGCATCTAATGAAATTGAAAAGATTGCACTCTTTTTAGCTGACTCACATAATAGGAAATTAACAGTCAAAATTGTAGAGGAATTAATTTCATCTAGCGCTGAAATATCCCTTGATAAGCTGTTTTCTTCGATAGTGCTGAAGAATAAAAAACTTGTAAATCATGAAGTTAATTTGATAGATAAAAACAACTATATGTTGGTCATTAGGGCTTACCAAAATTTCTTAATAAGACTTATATCAGTTCAGCAAGAGCTAGGAAGCATTGGCATTGAATCTGCGATGAATAAACTTAAACCACCGCTATTTGGCCGACAAAGGACTGATTTCATAGAAGTTGTGAGAAAATCTCGCTTAGAAAAAAATCTTGCTCGACTAGAGAAAGCAATAGAACTAGAGTGTCATATAAAAACACTTCCGATTAATCAGACTCAACTATTAGTCCAGAAGTTGTATGAAATAGTTTTAGTTTGATGACAGTTAAAGTCCAATTAGAAAAGGCAACAGAACTGATGATATCATATAAAAACACTGCCAGTCGATCAATAATCTGATACTAATTCACTTGAGATGGAGTAATTATAACAACTTCAAATTTCTCATTACTTTCTATATTTACTTTATGCAATCCAAGGTAAGCGATAAATCCTGAGAATACTATAATAGTTATAAGAAGCATATTGAAGAATCTTCTTTTAATAAGGTTTTTAGTTATAGGTTGCATAAGTTAATATTTTATACCGATAGTGTCTCTTACTCGCTCAACTTTAGTCTGCACAACACTTCTAGCAGCTTTTGTTCCTTCATGCAATAAATCCATTAGATCAGGTGATTTTAAACTCTCTCTCCTGTCTCTGATTGGTTTTAATAAAATTTGTAAATTAGTATCTAATATTGATTTGATTGTAGTATCACCCAAGCCACCGCGCCTGTAATGATCTTTAAGTTCTTCAACTTCTTCTGTATTTTCATGGAAAGCGTCTAGGTAATCAAAGACAACATTGCCTTCTACTTGTCCTGGATCAGATATCTTGAGATGATTTGGATCAGTGTGCATCATATAAATCTTTCTTTTAATCTCATCAGGTGAGTCAGACAAAAATATAGTGTTATTGAGTGATTTACTAGCTTTAGCTTTACCATCTATACCTACAAGCCTCTTCACATTACCTATTATTGGTTCAACCTCTTTAAGACAATCTACACCATAAGTTGCATTGAATTTTCTAACAATTTCATTTGTTTGTTCAATCATAGGTAGTTGATCTTCTCCAACAGGTACAAAATCTGCATCAAAGCCTGTTATATCTGCTGCCTGGCTTACAGGATAACATAAAAATCCTACTGGTAGAGATTTATTATAGCCTTTCTGCAGAATTTCTGCCTTTACTGTTGGATTTCTCTGAAGCCTTCCAAGAGTCACTAAGTTCAAATAGTATAGAGTTAGTTCAGCTAGCTCAGGTACTTGTGATTGAATGAAAATAGTTGTAAGCCTCGGATCTATGCCTACTGCTATATAGTCAGCCATCACTTCTAGTACATTATCAGTAATCTTCTTAGGATTTTCAAAATTATCAGTGAGAGCCTGCATATCTGCAATCATTAAATATTGCTTATAACGATGTTGAAGCTTAACTCGATTTTTCAAAGATCCACCGTAATGGCCTAAATGAAGTTTACCAGTCGGTCTATCGCCAGTTAAGATGATTTTAGACATTTTTTCCTAAAGACTATAATCTTCTTTAGGATGCGTCAAATTATATTTGATGTTGTCTATTGTTCTTTTGATTTCTTTCTTCTTTTAAATCTTCAGTAAAAGAACATACTGTTTCAGCAAGTGCAGTTGTAATTTTCTTGGTGATATCTAAGAAGAAATTCCTGAAAGGAGGCGTGTATTCCGGAGTGTGCAATGTCTGTTCTATTACTTGAAAGCAAGTCAGCTCCCCCCCCTCTTTCAAGTCACCATACCGCTCTCTGGTTGTCTTCATATAGTCTGATTCTCTAATCTGATTATATGTCTCTAGATTTAGACCTAGACACTGTATGATATAACGTGAGAGTCCTTTATCTAAAGGCAAATCATTCATGAGATCAACAAAGATTATGTTTAGTGCGAACCTTATTAGTGTTTCATTTGTGAAGTTTGCTTCTTCTAATAATTTTTCACCCCAAATTGTAGTTTCATTTGTGAAGTTTGTTTCTTCTAATAATTTTTCACCCAAAATTGTATTGTAACTACAAGTTGACTTGACATTATTTAACTCACTTAAGCCAAAGAATTGAATAACAAAAGAATTTCTATCGCTTAGCATCTTTTGAATCATCTCTTGTCTTTGCTCAAAAGTCGGATTGTTAGCTTGAACATAAGACAAAATTTGCTCTCGAAGTAGAGTCTCAGGATACAAAACCCATCGTATAGTCTGTAATATAGCCTTTTTCATATGATATAATGCTTTGTTTAGTTCGATTTGTACTGTATAGGAGAAATATTAAGAATTCAAGTAATGAATCAAATAGATTGAGATCTAAATAATAGCTCCATGACAATGTTTATATCTCTTGCCTGAGCCGCAGTGACATAGTTGATTTCTATTGATCTTACTTACTGCATCTTGCTGACCTGCTAATTCTTCACCATTTACAATCGCAATACGGAATACTCTCTCTAGTACTTGTTCCTCAAATGTGTCAAACATAGACTTAAATGCTTCAAATGCTTCATTCTTATACTCAATGAGAGGGTTCTTTTGCCCATATGATCGTAAATTAATACCCATCCTGACTTGATCTAGATGATGTAGATGTTCCTTCCATAGATAGTCTAGATTCATTAGTGCTATATTCTGAATCATGCTATTTAGATCTTCATTACCTAGAAGCTCAACTTTACTATCTAATACTCTTTGTATCTTTTTTAATGAAAACTCTATACATTGCTTTTTCTTCTTCTTATCAAAATCACCATTTGTAGCTATATACTCGCTCATAGCTTCTTCAATCATGAATATTCTATGAATTTCCCTATCTATTGCTTGGAAATCTTCATCGTTGAAAAACAAATTAATATATCTCTCAAGAACCTCTTTACTTAGATTCTTTAGCCACTCAACTAGCTGGTCTTTATGTTCTAGAAGTTCATTTCTCTTACTATACATGACCTTTCTCTGGTCATTCATTACGTCATCGTATTGGAGAAGATTTTTCCTCATTTCATAGTTTCTAGCTTCAACCTTTTGCTGAGCTCTTTCGAGTGATTTGCTAACCCATGGATGACTTATCTCTTCACCTTCTTTCATACCTAATTTCCCTAGCCATACACTCATCTTATCAGAGCCAAACAGCCTCATTAAGTCATCTTCCATTGATAGATAAAATTTAGTTTTTCCTGGATCTCCTTGTCTACCAGATCTACCTCTAAGCTGATTATCTATCCTCCGCGATTCATGTCTTTCAGTTCCTATAACTAATAAACCACCCGCTTGTTTTACGGCTGCTTGGTCCCTCTGTGCTTCTTTTTTTAGCTCACTATATATCTCTTCATATAAAGCTTTATCTTCTTTTGGTGATTTTCTATGTCTTTCCTGCATAATTTTTATAGCAAGCATTTCTGGATTACCCCCGAGGATTATATCTGTACCTCTGCCAGCCATATTAGTTGCTATTGTTACAGAACAAGCTTTACCTGCTTGAGCTATAATTTCTGCTTCTAGATCATTATGTTTAGCATTGAGGACATTATGCTTTATACCTTCTTTCTGCAGTAATTTTGATATATACTCAGACTTTTCTACGCTAGTAGTTCCAACTAGCACTGGTTGCACTTTTTTATTAGCTAACCTTATCTCATTTACTATTGCCTTATACTTCTCAGCTGAAGTTCTATAGACAGCATCATCTTGATGAATACAAGTCATAGGTAGATTAGTAGGAATTGATACTACCTGTAGGTCATATATCTCAGCAAACTCAGTTGCTTCACTCATAGCAGTTCCAGTCATACCACTGAGCTTAGGATACATTCTGAAGTAGTTTTGGAAAGTTATAGATGCAATTGTTTGATTCTCACTCTCGATCTTCACTCTCTCTTTAGCTTCAATTGCCTGATGTAGTCCATCTGAGTAGCGGCGACCATCCATTACTCGACCTGTATGTTCATCAATTAGCTGTACTTGCGCATTTTTAACTATATAATCTACATCCTTTTTAAAGAGAAAATGAGCCTTGAGGGATTGCTCTATATGATGCAGCACGGTTATATTTTCTATATCGTAAAGAGATGATTTTTTCTCAATAAACTCCATTTTTTTAAGTGTTTCCTCTAAGCTATTTTGCCCAGCTTCAGTCAATAGTACACTTCTAGATTTTTCATCAATTTCATAATCATCCTTCCGGAGCTTCTCTACAATTAAATTTATGTGTCCATAGAGAGCTGGATCATCATTTGTTTTCCCTGATATAATCAGTGGAGTTCTAGCTTCATCAATCAAGACACTGTCTACCTCATCAACTATTGCATAGTTAAACTCTCTCTGCATCATAGATGATGTCTCAAATTTTAGGTTATCTCGTAAGAAATCAAAGCCAAACTCGTTGTTTGCACCATAGGTGATATCTGCACTATAAGCCTCCTTCTTGTCATTATCTGACATTCCACTAACTATTCTCCCAACTGATAACCCAAGGAAGTTATATAATTTGCCCATTGATTCAGCATCTCTAGTCACAAGGTAATCGTTAGTAGTAACTACATGAACTCCCTTCCCATTAAGAGCATTTAAATAGGCTGAGAGAGTTGCTGCAAGTGTTTTACCTTCACCAGTCCTCATTTCAGCTATCATTCCTTTATGTAGAGCTATTCCGCCAAGTAATTGTACATCATAATGCCTCTTATTAAAGACTCTTACAGATCCCTCTCTAACAACTGCAAAAGCTCTAGGAAGTAACGCATCTAAGGATTCACCATCAGCAATCATTTCCTGCATTTTTATAGTCTCACCTCGCAAATCATCATCAGACATTCTTTTAATTTGAGACTCAAGGTTGTTTGTTTCTCCTACAATATGAGAAATTTTCTTTAAAAATTTTTGATTTTGGTTAGAAAATAGTTTACCGAGTATTGTCAACATAATTTTCGCAAGTTACTATTGCCTAGTAGAGATATCAGGATTCAACTATTTTACAAGTTTTGATTACTATTCATCTGAATTATCAATAATTATTAAATTTAATTGTAAATACAAACTTTTTTAGCAAGAGTAGATTTGACTTCTAAAAGAAAATAATTTACTCAGTAAGACACAATTTATTCAATCAATATAAAATGAGCAAAACCAAAATAGACTGGTTAGGGCACTTAAAATCAATCTTATATATAATAACTTTAGTGATAATAATAAGAGGTGTAGGTTTTGAACTTTTTCATGTTCCATCTGGTTCAATGAAGGAAACTCTTCTTACGGAAGATCACATATTTGTAACTAAGTTTAGCTATGGAATAGGTCCCTACTCAGCCATAGTACCAATCCCAATTAGCAAGAGAATTTTCTTTTCACAACCTAAGAGAGGTGATATAATTGTTTTTAGATCTCCTTATGATGATGATCCAAAAGGACGCTATATAAAGAGATTAATTGGATTGCCAGGAGATAAAATTCAGATGATTGACAGAATTCTATATATCAATGATAAGCCGGTGAATCTTATTCCAGATGGTGAGTTTGACGACAAAGATTTAAATAAAAAATATCAAAGATTTATTGAAGAAAATCCAGAAGGAGTAAGGTATCATGTACTGTATGATCTAAATTGTCCAGAAGAGGAATTTCCAAATACAACAGGGATTTATCAGGTACCGCAAGGATATTACTTCTTTATGGGAGACAATAGAAATAATTCGATCGACAGTAGGTTCTTAAAAAATATCGGTTACATACAAGATATCAGACTTCTCGGCAAAGCTCAGTATCTTTTATGGAATGGAGGAACATTTAAAAATATCTTTACATTGTTTCCTGGCGATAGAAAATTTATGAGACTACATTAAATTATCTATGGTAGAAACCCTTATTGAAAAATGAAAAAAAGAAAATTATTACGAGAGATAAAATCAATAATAACTTATATAAGCCCCTATAAAAAGGAAGTAGTTATAGCCATAATTGCTCTATTTTTCAGCTCCAGTTCCGTTCTAATACTAAGCCAAAATATCAGGCATGTTATAGACAATGGTATTGCAGCAGGTAATAAAGAAATGTTGTTTCAAGCAGTTATAAAAACTCTTATGGTAGTACTGGTTCTAGGAATAGCAACTGCAGTGAGGTTCTACTTTATAACTTATGTAGGCGAGAAAGTCATAGCTGATATTAGAAGAAAAATTAACAGTAAAATATTAAGTCTATCACCTAGTTTTTTTGAGACAAATAAGGCAGGTGATCTATTAGCTCAACTTTCAGGAGATACAACTGAAATTTATAATATAATCAGTAGCAGCTTGTCAGTCCTTATGAGAAATATAGTGATGCTAATAGGTGGTATAATTATGATGACGACTACGAGTCTCAAGCTAACAGGGATAATTGGGATTATAATTCCACTACTAGTTGTTTTAGTTATGGTTATGAGTAGAACTACAAGAAAACTCTCTAGAAGAACACAAGATAAAGTTGCCGAGCTTACTTCAATTACAGACGAGATTATACATAATATAAAAACTATCCAGTCTTATGCTCAGGAGAAGACTGAAAAAATTCGGTTTGAGACAAAATTATCTGATCTATTAAATGTTAGTTTAAATAGAATTTTTTCCAGATCAATTCTGACTTTTGCTCTAATTGTTGGTGTTTTCTCAACAGTAGGTATGATTTTATCGATAGGTAGTGCAGATGTAATTAATGGCACTATATCTACTGGACAGCTTTCAAGTTTTATATTTCTAACTATAATTTGCGGTGCATCGCTTATAGCTCTAAGTGAGACTATAAATAACATAAGTAAAGCATCTGGTGTGTCTGAAAGAATTTCAGAATTTTTAGCAAAAGTGCCAGATATTCAAAGTTTATCAAATGCAATGTTGCTATCAGAAAAGAGCGCTCTTTCAGAAATAAGATTTAACAAGGTAACGTTTTTTTACCCATCTCAATCAGAATCGCCAGTTTTGAAAAAAATATCACTAAATTTTGAATCATGTAAAACAACAGCAATAGTCGGTCCGTCTGGTGCCGGTAAAAGTACTATTATTCAACTAATTTTGAGATTTTATAATATTAATGAAGGAAGGATTACATATAAGAATGTTGACATATCTCAGGTAGATTTGCAAGATTTTAGAAATGAATTTGCTTATGTAAGTCAGGATCCGGCAATATTTTCAGCTTCGATCTATGAAAATATAGCCTATGGCAGACCCAATGCATCTCTAGAAGAGATTAAAGAATCAGCAAAAGCGGCAGCTGCAATTGATTTCATAAGTGAATTACCGAAAGGATTTGATACTTTTGTAGGTGAAAAAGGTGTGAGATTATCTGGTGGTCAGAAGCAAAGAATAGCTATAGCTAGAGCAATTTTAAAGAACCCAAAAGTTTTGTTATTAGATGAAGCAACTTCATCATTAGATAACCATAATGAGTTTTTAGTTCATAAGGGGCTTGAGAATCTTATGCAAAATAGGACTTGTATTATTGTTGCTCACAGACTATCTACAATCAAGAATGCAGACAAAATAATTGTAATTAAAGACGGTATAGTTTGTGAAGAAGGTAAACATAATGAGCTTTTTGAGAAAAATGGAGTATACTCTAGGCTCTATAAAAGGGGATCTTACAAATAAAAATATATATTAATGAAAGTACTAGGTATAGAAACTAGCTGCGATGAGACTGGAATAGCTTTAGTTGATTCATATAGAAATATATTGCTCAATGAGGTTTATAGTCAAGTAAAAATCCATGCTCAATATGGAGGAATTATTCCAGAATTGGCTGCTAGAAACCATGTTGAGATACTTCCTGAGCTGCTTAGAAGTGCAATATCATCCGGGCAGCTAAATCTAGATGTAATAGATGCAGTTGCCGTAACAGCTGGTCCAGGCTTGATTGGAGGTGTTATAGTAGGTGTAATGGTAGCAAAAGGATTAGCCAGTGCTTTAGGTAAACCTTGTATTCCAATTAATCATCTTGAGGGACATGCATTAACTGCACGTTTAACTGATCCAAGGCTAGAGTTCCCATATCTGTTACTGCTAGTATCTGGGGGGCATTGTCAAATAATCTATGCTAAAGGAGTTGGTGACTATGAACTACTGGGATCTACAAAAGATGATGCAGTTGGTGAAGCTTTTGACAAGATAGCTAAAATGCTAAAATTAGAATATCCAGGTGGCCCTGCTATTGAAAAATTAGCTGCGCAAGGTGATCCTAAAGCTTATTCATTCCCTAAAGCATTCTATGGAGAAAAACACTGCAATATGTCTTTTTCTGGAATAAAAACAGCTGTTTCGAGACAGATAGCCAAGGAAAATAATCTAACACAGCAAGTTAAATCTGATATAGCAGCATCATTCCAGGATGCTGTAAGCATTACACTATGTGATAGAGTAAAGATAGCAATAACCAGTTGTAATGAGAAAGATTTCCAATTTAAAAGTGTTGTGGTAGCTGGTGGTGTTGCTGCAAATAGGTATTTAGTCTCCAAACTAAGTATTTTATGCAATGATTTTAACAAAGCTTTAGTAGTACCACCAATAAATCTCTGTACAGATAATGGAGCAATGATAGCTTGGGCAGGTATTGAAAAGCTTGCTTTTGGTTTTGGGAGCGAATTGAGCTTTGCTCCAAGGTCAAAGTGGCCTATTGCAGCTATACTTTAAAAAAATGATTAGTGATAACAGATAACAAATTTGTAGATAGGACTTGATAAAATAATAATTATTTTATAATAGTTTAAACTTTAAAAAGCGCATATTATATAAATTTTATAAATGTTATAATACGACCTATAATTAATCGATAAAGGATAAAGATGGATATCTTAAAGAATCTAAGTAAAACTAAGTTAGCTGCTGTAATAGGAGCAACCCTTAGCATTTTAGTCGTTGTTGGAGTGTTAGTATTCAACGTTTCCAAGCCAATAATGGCGCCTCTCTTTGGTGAATTATCTCAGGAGGATGCAAGTTTAGTTATTTCAAAACTACAAGCAATGGGCAAATCTTATACTTCTGATCAGAATGGTAAGGTAATTATGGTTCCTGCTCAAGATGTCTTGTCTATTAGAATGCAGCTAGCTCAGGATGGTGTACCTAGTGACTCTAGGATTCTTGGCTATGAGGTTTTTGATAGACAAGATATTTTAGGTAGTTCTCAGTTTGTTAATAATATAAATGAGATTAGAGCACTTGAGGGAGAGTTAGTTAGGACAATTAATAGTATATCTGAAGTTGAGCAGTCAAGAGTTCATATAGTTATTCCAAAATCAAATTATTTCTCTAAAAGTGGTCAGGATGCTTCTGCATCTGTATTTGTAAAGATTAAACAGGGTAGGCAATTAAAAGATGGACAGATCACAGGTATAGCAAATCTAGTGGCCGCTGCAGTTCCAGGATTATTAGTAAGCAGTGTGGCTATTATAGATCAGAATGGTAGACCTCTCAAAACACCTGGCGAAGAAGAATATAGTAACGGCGCTAAAAATATTACTGAATATAAATCAAATCTAGAGAGTAAATTAAAAAAAGCTGTTGAGGATATAGTTGGCAAATATGTTGGATTAGAAAAAGTACAGGCTAATGTTGTAGCTGAGATAGATTTTGACAAGATAGTTGTCAATCAAGAGGAGTATAATCCTGATGCGCAAGTTATGAGGTCTCAGAGGAACTCAAGTGAAAAGAGTCACGATACTGAAATGGAAAAGAACGTTAGTGTTAGTACTAATATCCCTAATTTTCTACAGAAAGCTCAGCCTCATAGCTTGAAAGAATATGTGAAAGAAGATTCAATTACTAACTATGAGATATCTAAAACAGTTACCAATAAGGTTATACAGTGGGGTGCTATAAAACAGCTTTCTGTTGCAGTTCTTGTTGATGGAGTATATGATATTGATAAACAGACGAAGAAAGAAGTTTATGTTAGAAATAGAAGTGAAGAAGAATTAGTTAAAATTAAACAGCTTGTCACAGCTGCAATTGGTGCTGATGAGAGCCGTGGAGATAAGGTTGAAGTTATGAATCTTAAGTTTGCTCAAAATGATCCTTTCGTTGATATAGAGCAACCTCAAGAGATGAAGTATGATGCAGCTACAATAGCTCAGATGGTAATAGTTTTAATTGTTATGCTTCTAGCTTTAATACTCTTCATAAAACCAGATTTAGGTAAAATATTTAGAAAAAAAGATTTTATGTCAAATGATACAATCCCTGAAAATCTACAGAGTAGATTAACTCAAAAATCTATTTCTCAGAATAGTAATCTTCCTAATAATCAAGGCATAAATAAGCCATTTGCAGAGAAGCAATATGAGGAATTATTGAATTATCTCAATTCCTCTGCTGGTGAAGATATAGAAAATACAGTTAAGGTGATAAGAAATTGGATTCTACAAAGATGAAACAAGGTATAGAGAAGGCGGCAATTCTAATGATGATGATCCGCGATAGTAATACTGTTAAAGAGATTTTTGGTAGACTTGAGCAGAATGAGATATATGAAATATCTCTTGCAATGGCTAACTTAGGAAATATTGATTCTGAAAGAGTTGAGAAGATAATTATAGAATTTGCTCACGAATTAAACCAATCTCTACAAATAGTAGGGAATGTAAAAACTGCAGAGCTATTCCTAAAGAAAGTACTTAATCAAGAGGATTATGAAAGAGTATTCAATAAAATTAAACATGCCAATACTAGTTCTACCTGGGAAATGATTGCCAATTTAGATGACATCTCTGTTGCTAAGTTTATCAAATATGAAAATCCTCAGACTGCAGCTCTTATCCTTTCAAAGTTATCAGGTTATAAAAGCTCTAGGATACTAAAAAATCTTAATAAAGATTTCTCAATAGAGATTTTAAGGCGTATGATGTACTTGAACAACGTTAAAATAGATACATTAAATAGGGTTGAGAGGGTGATAGAAAGTGAAATCAACAATCTATCGAGTCAGTTCAATAAGAGTGATAGCATCAACATAATCGCTGAGATTTTTAATAACTTCAGTAAAGATGATGAAGTTGTTTTCATGGACGCATTACAGGAAAAAGATCCTGAAGTAGCTACGAAAATAGCTAGGGCAATGCTAACATTTAATGACCTTGAATTTATTCAAGATAATGGGATTCAAGAAATTATTAAAAAGCTTGATAATAATACTCTTGTTACAGCACTTGCTGGCGCATCTGAAAATACCAGAGCAGCATTCTTAAATACAATGTCTCAGAGAGTTGCAAGAATGATAGCTGATGAAATAGAAGGTAGTATCAAGTATAGTAAAAAAGATATATCAGAAGCTCAAAACAAAATAATCAAACTTGTTAGAAACATGATTGCTGATGGCTCTATCATAATTAATAAGAATATAGTCTAATGACAAATATTCAAATAAAAAAATTTGAATTTCAGGATCTATCATCAACAAATAAAAATCACGGAAAATCAATCATTGGTGATATAACTCCAGAAGCAGAAGATACTAAATTGCACGAGGATATTGATACAAGCTATGCAGATCATAATATTCTGAATGAGATTGGTCAAAATGTCCCAAATGACCATAATAAAGTAAGCAAGAACACAATAAAAATGACACAAGAAGAGCTTGACACTTTTATTGCAAAAGCCCAGAAAGATGCTATTGATCAGTATGTTGCTTCTCAGCCTGTTGTTGAGAATAATGATCAAGAAGCAACAACATTACTTTTTCCTATTTTAGAAAATATTAAAAACAGATTTGAAGCTGAGGTAGAAAATTTATTGGAAAAAATCCTCAAATTAGTTTATGTTGTTGCAGCTAAAGTTATTGACATAGAGCTAATAAAAATTTCTCAGGAAGACTTTATAAGATTAATTTCACAGAAGATGAAAGCAATGCAGTTCTATGAAACTGTCAAAATTGAAGTAAAAGATGTAGCTTTAGCTGAAGCCTTAGCAAACTCTGGGATTGAAGTTTCAGTCAATAATGATATGCTTGCCAATGATTATAAAATTATCTGGTGTAATGGATTCCTGGAAAGAAACTCATCAGAAATTGCAGCGCAGATAGAAGAAACTTTAATTGATCAATTGAGAAAATGAAACAAGATTTAAACTTATTATTAAACTCAGTACCGCTAAAGATATCTGCAGTTTTAGGAGAAACTAAGATGACTGTGGAAGAAGTATTGAAGCTAACGCAGGGCACAGTTATTGAACTTGAGAAGAAAGTTGGCGAACCAGTAGATATCTTTATCAATGATAAAATAATTGCTAAAGGTGAAATAGTGATTGTAGATGGAAAAATAGGTATAACTCTAACTGAAATTGTCAAGTAGAGTAGCTTTAATAGTTGCTGGAGGTAATGGTACACGTTTTGGTAGTGCATTGCCAAAGCAATATCATGCCATAGCTGATCATATATCAATTTTAGATCATACAGTTGCAGTTTTTCAAGAACATTCACAAATTGATTTAGTTTGCGTTGTAGTTGGTAAGAATCATGAGATAGAACCATCTATACCATATACTTATAGTGGAAAAACTCGTCAAGAATCAGTTAGAAATGGACTAAGGTTTCTCAAACAATATGATCCAGAATATGTACTAATTCATGATGCAGTACGACCTTTTGTATCACATTACTTGATCTCTAAAGTAGTTAATGCATTAGAAAATTATGAAGCAGTTGATGTTGGACTACCGATAGTTGATACGATCAAGACATATGATGGAGAAATTATCCCCAGAGAGTCCATATATGCAACTCAGACTCCGCAAGGTTTCCATTTTCAAACAATACTTGATTTACATGAGCAAGCTATTGGTGAGTATACTGATGATATATCTCTTTATTTAGATTCTGGCAGGAAAAATTTTGTTCTAGTCGCTGGCGATCGACAAAACATTAAAATCACTTATAAAGAAGATTTGCTGTAACTTAATCTTAAAGAATTCGTGCTAATATCAAAAATATATAAATTTTATGAGTTTAAATCCTTTAAAACATCTTAATCTGTCATTAACAAGTACTGCTGCTTTAATTATTGCAATAGATAGGCACAAGTTAGATGCAGCATCACTAATGTTCTACACAATCACAAATTTTCTACAGGACAATAATAACATAGACCCAGAAAGGATTTGTGGAATATACAAAGATAACTTTAAGGCAACAGAGTCAATAGTTGGAACATACTTGTATACATTAATTCTTGTCAATGTTATTGGATATATTTCAGGAGGTATAGCTAAAGTAATAGGATGTTGTGTCAATGATTATATAATATCAAACGAATTTTTAACAAAAGCTTTAATTGGAACTTTGAGTGCTGGGTTATCAAGTATATTTGATTATTCTAATCTATTTGCATTTGAATCTATCTCAAGGTTCAGTTCATGCTAAGTTATTTGCACTTAGTGCAATTGAATATGGCTTGTCTTTTTATGAAGATGAAATGATGAAAAGAGACAGTTCTCAAAATGATGAAAATATAATTGATCACAATGCGTTAGATCAAGAGATGCATGCCATTGAAATGGAATCTGTTCAAATTTAGATTCATTACTGATTTATTTTCAGGAAAAAGCTGCTATTCTCATTCAGTTTTACTAAAATCACTGCTAAGATTTATAGAAAAACTTTAACTTATGAATCAAAAATCATTCGATGTAGTTATTATTGGTGGTGGTCCAGGTGGATATGTGGCAGCAATAAAAGCAGGACAGATGGGAATGTCAGTTGCATGTATAGATAATAGTCCAAATCTTGGTGGTACTTGCCTAAATATAGGTTGTATTCCTTCAAAAGCATTACTGCATATCACTCATAAATATAGTGAGATCCCTCATCTGAGTAAGTATGGCATTAAGTGTGATAGTGCTAGCTTCTCGCTTGATGAAATAATGAAGTATAAGGACCAAATTATCTCAGATCTTGATAAAGGAATCAAGGTATTGTTTAAGAAGAATAATGTTACCTATATTAATGGCACTAGTTCATTTATAGATTTCAATACAGTTGAAGTTAATGATGAAAAGATCTTTGGAAGGTACATAATTATTGCTACTGGCTCAAGTCCTATATCTTTACCGAATATTAAGATTGATGAAGAGAAGATAATTTCTTCAGCTGGAGCTTTATCACTGACTTATGTACCTAAGCATATTGTTGTAATTGGTGCTGGCGTAATCGGATTAGAGATGGGTTCGGTTTGGTCAAGATTGGGCAGTAAAGTAACTGTTATTGAGTTTTCTAATAGTGTCATGGGTGCAAGTGATGTTGATGTTTCAACTGAAGTTCAGAAGATCCTAACTAAACAAGGCCTAGAGTTCATAATGAAAGGAGAAGTTCGAAGAGTTGATGGGTCAACTGTCCATTACAGGAAAGATAGTGTTGATATGGAAATAAATGATGTAGATATAGTTCTAGTTGCAATTGGTAGGAAACCTAATACTGAAGGACTAGGACTAGAAAAGATTGGCCTCAAAACAAATATGAGAGGACAAATAGAAGTTGATAGTTATTTCAGAACTTCTATACCAAACGTTTATGCAATCGGCGATGTAATAAATGGTCCAATGCTAGCTCATAGAGCATCAGAAGAAGGGGTAGCTCTAATAGAGATACTCTGCGGTAAGAAAGTCCATATAAATTATAATACAATTCCAAATATAGTTTATACAAACCCAGAGATAGCAACTGTCGGTAAAACTGAAAGGCAGCTAAAAGAACAGGAAGTACCATATAAGCTTGGTAAGTTTAGTTTTATGGCTAATAGCAGAGCAAAAGTAGTCGGTGACACAAGTGGTTTTGTTAAGGTGCTAGTTGATCCAAATACAGATGAGATCCTTGGTGCTGCAATTATCAATCAAGTAGCAGGGGAAATGATCCATGAGATAGCAGTAGCTATGGAGTTTAAGGCCGCATCAGAGGATATTGCGAGAATTACTCATGGGCATCCAACTATGAGTGAAGCTATAAAAGAAGCTATGCTAGCTGCTCACGATAAACCAATTCATAGTTAATTCAAAATCTATAAAACTGCGAGATCTTTTAGAAATTTTATCAATATTATTAATCTATTCTGAGAAGTTTTTAATAATAGCCCGTAGCTTGGTTACTTCATTTAATGAAGAAAAAATTTAAAAAGCAAACCTATATGGTCTCAGTAAAAAAAATATAGTAAGATAAGTCAAATTATAAAAATTTTTATGCCGATAAAACTATTAATGCCAGCTCTCTCACCTACAATGACTGAAGGAACTCTTGGACGATGGCTGAAAAAAGAAGGAGATCAAATTGAGCCTGGTGATGTTATTGCTGAAATTGAAACTGATAAAGCAACTATGGAGTTTGAGGCTGTAGATAGTGGTATTCTTGCTAAAATACTAGTGTCTGCAAATAGTCAGGGCATTGAGGTGAATTCTGTCATAGCTATCCTAGCTGAAGAAGGTGAAAATGTAGCGGATGTAGCTAGTTCGCAGATTGACACTCAACAACATGAGATTAAAGAACAGATTCAATCTCAGCCTGAAAAGAGTATTATTCATCAGGCAATGTCTAAAAATAAATCTGAACGTATATTTGCATCGCCGCTAGCTAGGAACATAGCATCTCAAAATAGTATAGATTTATCTCAAGTAGTAGGAAGTGGTACTTACGGTAGAATCATCAAAGATGATGTAATGACTGCTATTGACCAAAAGGCTGCTATTCCTCAGCAGACTCAGCCTACTGTAGAGCAAGCTCCAATCATTACTTATCCTGAGCAAAAAGTAATACCAGTTAGTACAATGAGGAAAGTTATTGCTCAGAGGCTGCTGGAATCCAAGACAACTGTTCCACATTTTTATCTTACAGTTGAATGTAATGTATCAGAGCTTATACATCTTAGAGAAGAAATTAACGCTAAATACGCAAAAATTGATAGCTCTAAGAAGATATCAGTAAATGACATGATAATGCGTGCAAGTGGGATAGCACTCGGTGTAATGCCTAATGTTAATAGATATTGGGCTGAAGATAAGCTAATTCAGCTATCTGCAGTTGATATATCTGTAGCAGTTGCTCTCGATGATGGTCTCATAACTCCAATTGTTAGAAACGCAAATAATAAGTCTCTAGCTGTAATTTCTGATGAAGTTAAGTCACTTGTAAGGCGTGCTAAAGAGGGTAAATTGCGACCAGATGAATTCCAAGGAGGCAGTATGACTCTCTCTAACTTAGGTATGTATAATGTTGAATCATTCCTAGCAATCATTAATCCACCCCAGTCCTCCATAATATCGGTTGGTGGCATAGCGAAAAAACCTGTAGTTATAGATGATGAGATAGTAATAGCAAGTATAATGTCAATCGGCATCTCTTGCGATCATAGAGTAATAGATGGTGCTATTGCTGCGCAGTTCCTCAATACAATTAAGCTCTATTTGGAAAATCCTCTTTGTTTAATTTAATTCAACTGAATTTTGGCTGCATTATATTGGCCTGTACCTAAGATGTCTGCGATTGCTAATCAAATTAATGCTAATGATTATTATGCTCTTCGTATTGCTATGATTTTATATAAGGTAAATTACTATCTTTCCAGCCTCCCATCTCGAATCCTCCAACTAGATTATAGCAGTTTTTATAGCCATATGATATAGCTAAATTTGCAGCTGCAGCAGATCTCCCACCAACTTTACATATAAAGATAACTTGTGAATCTTTATCAAGAAGAGCATCTTTTAATACAGTTATAAATTGCAGATCGTCTTGTTTCCAAGTAATTTTAATTAGATTTTTACCAATTTCAGATAAGTTTGGGTAGCCAACTGAGTTCCATTCGGCTTCAGTACGTACATCAACTAGGAATGAATCTGGTTCAGATTTGAGTAACTCCCAAGCATCAGTAGCAGATATATTTTTCATAGTTTTTGCTTCATTCTATCACAGGTTTGGTTCTATTTTTTTGCACTCATTTTGTCTGTCATAAAATTTTTGATAATTTTTTTTGCGCGCCTGAAGTCTTAATTCTTTTTCACTTGGCTTCTTATTTTCACTTTGCTTCTTATTTTTCTCCTGCGATATATCTGGTAACTCCTCCAAATCCTTAAGTAATCTCTCAATCCTTAGCCAAGATTCAAGTGTACTATTCTCCCATACGATTATCACTCCTAGTGAACGATCTAGATTTTCTTTCAAAAGCGTATATTTGTTCTGGAAGATATGCTTGAAATTCTGTATATCTTTCTGTCTGAGGTAAAAAAGTTTTGATTGAACTAAGTGAGCAAATTCTAAGGAATCTTCGATACAATTAACTGCTTTATTTAAGTCATCTAGAGACTTTAGATATATTGTCTTATTCCGCGCAAATACATCAAGATCACATCCAAGATCTTTAATCAGCTCCTCATGCCCTCTATATTGAGCTATCCTAAGAGCTTCTTGAGTTTTTTGATGCTGCTCCTGAGTGGTACTGATCAAACGTCTCAAACGGTTTTCAAGTTCTGGTAAGTTTTCTTTGATTTCATTAGCTGCATAATGAAAATTATGTAGATTTCTTTGGAGATTTAAATTATATTTAGCTTGTTCGACGAGAGCTTGACTCCCTGCAAATTGCTTTGATGGATCGCTTATATCTTGGCCTGTCATTTTCTGCTTTGCATATTCAATGATAAACTTGCCACAGTCATATCCATTTTTCTGATGACCGTAACACTGTACTGCAAATGATGAGCCTGGGAATTTTTCATTTATAAATTTTTTCACAGATGATAGAGATGGTATACCTATCATATATCTGAATCTTCTCCACCATCCCATTGAGTCATGGAGTACTGCAGAAACTTTATTTTCTTGATTTTTTGATATTTCAAGTAAAGTCCAGTGATTAAGATTGAATCCAAATATTTTAAATTCTATAAGGAAAGGGGTTAAAATTGTTTTCCCTGGTTGCAGATTATAGTGTGGCATAAACAAATCTAATTCCTTATCAGAGCATGCATTTTTTATTTCTATATCTGGGTTTGTACTACGTTGGTTTTTAAAATATCTGTTGATTTGATCATTATCAAGCCACTTATCAGTGTTAAATAACCAATTATATATTTTTTCTAACATATTATTATATTTAGTTATGATGGTTTTGAGTGTATGTCATCAATATTAAAATAACAATATTAAAATAATATTAATATTCTCTTTACAGTAGAATGAAGAATTGAATATGTGTCGCAAAATCTTATAAATAAAATATATATCTGTCTCAAGAATGTAGTACTCTCAAATGCTAATAAAATTTGCAGATTCACTGAGGATTAGATTGACAGATATTGATAAGTTAAGGACTAGAAAAATCTTTTCTTTTTAGCTTCTTTTATAACTTTGGTTGGAGCTTCTATCTCATCAACTGTATGATTTTTTTTATCACTTGTTTTACTTTCAGGTTTAATACTTAGCTTAATCTTACCACTTCTATCGAAACCTAGCATCTTACCTATAAACTGTTGACCAACGCTAATATACTTTTCAATAGAATCTATATAGCTCTCTGATAAATCACTTACATGGATGAAACCTTCAGAACCATCTTGCATAGTTATAAATACTCCATAGTCTGCCAATTTTGATACAACCACATCATACATTTCTCCTACTCTAAATGGAGAAACTATTAAATTAATTTTTTCTAGAGCTGAATCAATATCAGACTGATTTGGACCAGTGATAGTCACTGATCCGTCATCTTGTATATCAATCTTTGTTTTTGTAGAAGAAATTATTTCTTTTATAACTTTTCCGCCAGGACCAATTAAACTTCTAATCTTCTCTTTTTCAATCTTAATTGTTAATTCCTTTGGTCTATTTTCTAATATTTCATTCCTAGCCTTAACCATAGCTTTATGCATCTTAGCTATAATGTACTTAAGTCCAACTATTCCCTGATCTAAAATTCTATTGAATATCTCATACTTCACTCCAGAAGTTTTAGTATCCATTTGCATAGCTGTAATTCCATCTAATGTACCTGTAAGCTTAAAGTCCATATCACCAAGATGGTCTTCATCTCCCATAATATCTGAGAGAATTATTACTTCATCTTTATTTTCAATCATACCCATAGCTATCCCAGCTACATGTTTAGTTAGCTGAATCCCAGCATCCATTAAAGCTAGTGATGATGCACAGACGCTTGCCATGGAAGATGATCCATTACACTCAAGGACTTCCGCTACAACCCTAATGCTATTACTACTTCTATCAGAGTAAGATATAAGAGGCGCTATAGCCTTCCTTGCTAAATGACCATGCCCTATCTCCCTCCTACTAACTCCTTTGATCTGACTTATTTCTCCCACTGAATAAGATGGAAAGTTATAGTGAAACATAAATCTCTCAGATTTTACAGATGTAATATCTTCTGCTATCTGAACTTCATTTTTTCCACCGATAGTAACAACTGATAAGACTTGAGTTTCGCCTCTAGTAAATAGTGCTGAGCCATGGACTTTAGGTAGCACTCTTACATCGCAATTAATATTTCTAATCTCATTAAATGCTCTACCATCAATCCTTTCCCTTTGAACTATTATCTTGTCTTTTGCTATATCATGCTTTATAGTTGATAACGCCTCATTTAAAAGTTTAGGTTCTATATCTTTTAAGAGCTGTTCGGAGATCTTTCTTGAAGCTATATCAATTTCCTTATGTCGGATTTTCTTCTGCTTATGCTCAAAAGCAAGTATTAATTCTTTGCAGCTCTTAGATTTTTTAATCCTTTTAATAAGATTTGTAAGTTCTTTATTCGCAGCAATCACAGGTAATTTTCTTACCTCAATTCCAGACTTTTTAACTAACTCATCAATGGCTTTTATTGGTATAGATAATGAATCGCTAGCAACTTTTAAAGCTTTTAATACTTGTTTTTTATTTTTTTCATTAGCTTCAAATTCAACCATAGTGACAATTTCTTTAGAACCACTGATAAATAACTCACCATGTGCTTTTTCAAGATCTTTAAATTTAGGATTCACTATAAAGCTGTCATCTATCATAGATATTCTTATTCCAGCAACTGTATCACAATCAACACCAGCTAACTTTACTGCAGCTGTAGAGCCTAAAACTGATGCTATGTCTGGTAAATTTTCTCCATCATATGATATTACAGTGCAAATAATTTGCAGTATCTGATCATTTTTAATCTTGATTATTGGTCTAAGAGATCTATCTATTATACGTGACGTAAGAATTTCTTTATCGCTCGGCTTTCCTTCTCTTTTTATAAAGCCACCAGGTATCTTACCAGCAGCATAGAATCTTTCTTGATAGTTAACTGTTAGGTCCGTGAAATCTTGCATTGATGGCTCTTTATCTGCTAATACTGCTACACAAAGGACTGTTGTCCCTCCTAATGAGACCAACACCGCTCCATCAGCTTGCCTTGCTAATCTACCTGATTCAAGTTTTAATTCTGTATTTTCCCAAAGTGTTTTTACTGTAAATGTCATGTGGTTTTAAATTTGATTATGCTAACCAAAGCTTATCACTACTTGATAGTTTTACCTAGGTATAAACCTCCTCCTTTAACAAGCGATCCAACATTATCTGAATCGATTTGTTGCTGATTCTTAGGGTAGGTATACTCAACTGTAGGGTTCTTGGAGCAGCTTTGCAGCAAAGCCATTACAGTTAAGAATAGAGATATTCTTTTAAGCATTAATTATTTTGTAGCTTTTTATTGATAAGTTTTTTAAGCTTTAAAGCCTCTGGTGATAATCTTGAAGCTGATGTAGTTAAAAGATAATTATCCAGTCCTAAGTTGTGCTCAATAGTTCTAATACCATTGGCTGAAAGTCTTAATCTGAATGTACAATCAAGAATATCGCTTCTAAGTGAAAATATGTGGAGGTTCGGTAAAAAACGCCTTCTTGTCTTTCTATTTGAGTGAGAAACATTATTGCCGGTCTGGACAGATTTCCCACTGATTTCACATAATCTTGTCATCTTTTATATAGTTTTTATTTGGTGGTGCGGCTGAGAAGATTTGAACTTCCAATCTCTTACGAGAACAACGACCTCAACGTTGCGTGTCTACCAGGTTCCACCACAACCGCGATCTGAGTTACTATACAATCAAATCTATTGAGATGCAAGTAAAATAACTTGATCTCTCTAAAAAGCAGATAGACATAACAAACAATATATGTTAGAACTCGCAACACATTTAATAAGACAAACAAATACACAAAATGTTCTCAAAATGGACGATAAGCGTTTTTCTAGGAGTAGCACTTACTGCGGGATTCTTCGCTGTTAAATCAGTTCAAGAATATAAAAAAGGTTCTAAAGTAATAGGAATAGGTGTTTTAAAAACTATAGATCATCCAGCACTTGATGTAACTGCAGATAGAATTATTGTGCAACTAAAAAAAGAATTAGACAATTCAAAAATTATATATGAATCAGCACAATCTGATAGTAGTTTGGCTAAGCAGATTGTAGAAAAATTTATTCAGCAAAATGTAAGAGCTATTATTACAATAGGTACAACTGTAACTCAGGTTGCTCAGCAAAAAACTAAAAATATTCCGATTGTTTTTGCATCTGTTACTGATCCTTTGGGCGCTGGTATTGTAAAAAATCTAGAGAAACCCGAAGGTAATATTACCGGTGTGTCGAATTTTGCACCTCATATTACTTCTGAGCAGTTTAAATTCTATAAAAAGTTATTACCAAATCTCAAAACTATTGGTATTATATATAATTCAGGTGAGAGTAATTCTGTATCTCTTATTACAAAAATTAAATCTGAGGCTGAAAAATATAATATAGCCATTAAAGAATTAGTTGTACAAAATACAAATGATGCTATTTTCGGTGCAAAATCGCTTATAGGTAGTGTTGATGCTATATTGATTGACAATGATAATACTGCGCTTGGAGCCATAAAAGGAATTGTAGATATTGCATCAAAAGCTAATATTCCTGTACTTTGTAGTGATGTTGATACAGTCAAGTTGGGAGTTTTAGCTGCTGTTGGGGTTGATCAGGATAAGCTTGGTGAGAGAGCTGCTCAAATGGTAGTTAAGATTGTGAATGATAAAGTTGATATTTCTGAGCTGCCTGTCATGTTTGCTACTGATATCCAGTATATGGTCAATAAATCAACTGCAGATAGTTTAAAAATCGCTATTCCTGAGGGAATTGATGTTTATATGATTCCCAATAAATAAGTGGTTACACTTCTGCCAAAATACACTTTAAGATACTAATCTTGCTATAGGAATTCATTTGTAGTAAAAGTGTTGAAGATTAAAGATAAATAAGTAAGTCCAACCTTATTCATGAAATACATAGCTTTCCTGCTAATTTTTTACTTGAAATGACATATGATCTAGCATCTCATCTTCTATATTATCTTTTCTATCTTGAATAAGATTTATTCAGAAACCTCATCATTTTAATAAGATCTTAGGGTAGTCTGGCTCAATAAGAGAGTACATATATATGTCCTCTGGCTGGCCTTTTATTATTCTATAACCACGTAATATACCTTCTTTTTGGAATTTAAACTTGTTTAAAATGTGTTGTGAAACTACGTTTTTTTCCATTGTCCTAGCTTCTATTCTGTAAAGCATCATATCATTAAATGCAACTTTAAGTACATTACTTATCGCCCTAGTTGTAATGCCTTTGCCCCAATACTCATAAGATAAATCATAGCTCAATTCTGCTCTTCTATTTAAAAAATTCCAGCTACTTAGCCCTATTGATCCTATTAATTTATCTGTTTGTGAGTCAGCTATTGTCCAAAAAATTCCTTGATTTTTATAGAATAAACTACCCCATGCCTTCACGCAATCTAGAGCCTCCTGTTCATTTCTTGGTATATCCTCATCTGATAGATATTCACCAACTGAAGGATTGCTCAAATACTGATAATATGCAACATTATCACTCATACGCATATCTCTCAGCACAAAATTGCCAAGATGTATTGATGGAAATTTCTTAAAAAATTCCCTTAACTTTGGCAACATCTCACTTTCGATTAATCTATTCATTTTTTAATTTAATTTTAGTTAATTTTATATTTTATGTCAATTTTTAGTTCAAAATTAATTTATAAATTTCAAAAATTCTGCGTCAAATTTTTTACTTTCTTCAATCTGCGGTGTATGTTCACTCTTCTCAAAGAGCACTATATTTTTTGTATTTTTCCATAAAAATGGAGGATTAAAAAAATTATATTTCCCTATCATAATCAAGGTTGGATGAGTAAAATTGTCAATTTATAGTCTTAAAAATATCTCCCCAGATGATCCTGGCAGCTCTATTATTAATCTCAACTCCCTCCCAAAGTTTTATTGCGTTATAGTGTTAGTTGTACCAAACCATAGGAGCAAACCTTAGCATTCTATCGATAAATTGATTATCTGAGAAACATGCTGGTGGTAAATTCAGATTATGTATGAGAGCATCTTTTCTATTTTGAGTAGCAAAATTCCTAAAATATTACATCTGCAGTATTAAAATCAGTATATGGACAACTCCTAATCAAAACAATTAACTCTATCAGGAAATTTTTTTTGCATATTTAGAAGCCATGTAAGCATCAATTGAATGAACAACAATTACTACTTTTGTTAGAAAAAGACTATTTTGTAACGCATTTATTTTACTTAAAATCAATTACTAAATTGCAATCATTACCATTATCTTTTCTAAAACTAATATTTTCTCTTGCAAAAACTCTGAAAATGTCTGTCTACAGTACTTTTATATCCTATAACTAGTATTGATCTTTTCATAAAATATCTATCAAATAGCAAATATTTTATAACTAATACAGACAGATAATTAAACAATGAAATTAAGAAATACTTGCATATAAGATTTAGAATTTTTAGCACATATAAACAAAATAGTGTATCAAGTACCAAATTGCAACTTCATAACCCTCAATTATAAGTAGATAATGTCTACCAGAAGAGGTATCATAATTTAGGTATCGACATTATAAAAAATTTCACACATAGTGTTATATTGTATATAAAAAATATACATTAAATGACATTAGAACTGCAAAAACCAAACTGGCTAAAAACCAAAGCGCCAACAGGAATACAATTGGATAAAACAAGCCAAATAGTTAGAAAAAACGGCTTAAATACAGTCTGTGAGGAAGCTGCTTGTCCAAACAGAGGTGAATGTTGGAGCAAACAACACGCTGCCTTCATGATACTCGGTAGCATTTGTACGCGCGCATGCAAATTTTGTAATGTTAAGACTGGGAAGCCTGATCAACTTGATCCACATGAGCCTGAGAAATTAGCACAAACAGTGATTGAAATGAATCTAAAACACGTTGTAATTACATCAGTCGATAGAGACGATTTGAATGATGGTGGAGCATCACATTTTGCAAACTGTATTAATGCAATTAGAAGCAGTAGTCCTCAAACTACGATTGAAGTTTTAACACCTGATTTTCTACGTAAAAACGAGTCATACAAATTAGTAGTTGATGCAAAACCGGACGTCTTTAATCATAATATCGAGACAGTACCATCTTTGTACTCATATATCAGACCTGGTGCACGATATTTTAATTCATTAGATCTACTTAGTAAAGTTAAACAGCTTGATGACTCGATTTTTACCAAATCTGGCATAATGGTTGGACTAGGCGAAACAGAAACAGAAGTGCTCCAAGTAATGGATGATTTAAGATCTGCAAAAATTGATTTTATAACAATTGGACAGTATTTACGACCAACACCAGCTCACGCAAATGTAAAAAAATACGTTACACCGGAAGAATTTCAGTATTATTATCAAGCAGCAGTTGCAAAAGGCTTTCTTATGGTTGCATCTTCTCCTCTGACTCGCTCATCATACCATGCAGATGAAGATTTTAAGAAGTTAGTAACTGCAAGAAAAAGCAAAACAAATTAAATAAAATGAAAAAAGATCTTGCATGTTAACATAACAAGTGTTATAAGTACAAGTTGAGAGGCTTGTTCTACACTAATAGCCTTATGTCCTAAACCAATGCTTGTAAAAATAAAAGTCGTCCCTATCTGTGGATTTGTCTCAGATATATGGCTTATACTATACATAAAAGGTTTGCGGCAAAGCCTCAAGTAGTGAAAATCAGTCTCTCAACTACTTCCAAGCCGTTAAAAATCATGTTATATTACTAAATAAAAAAGATATGACAAAAGTTTTACAGATCACAGATGACCAATTCAAAGTTGAAGTACTAGATTTCGATGGACTGGCTTTAGTCGATTTCTGGGCGCCATGGTGTGGACCATGCAAACAAATTGGACCAGTGTTAGATGAGTTATCTCTAGAAAAAACCGAGGTAAAAATAGTCAAAATTAATGTAGATGAAAATCCGGAAGTTGCATCAGAGTTCGGTGTTAGAAGCATTCCAACACTAATTCTCTTCAAAAACGGTAAAAAGGTTGATACAAAACTAGGTGCACTAAGCAAGAGCGCCCTAACAACATGGCTTAATGAGAATAAATAGATTTAAATAAAGGTCTGATATATTCTCTTGAATCTATTAACTAGCAAGGATTAGCTATATACAAGCAAGCAGTTTGAATATTTACATCACTCCATCTAAATCTGAGAGGTTCATCTATGCTTCTTTTTTTCACGTAATCTATAATTCTCATCCTACAGCAAATCCATAAGCTTTTTGTGCTTCTTCCACACTAGATTAAATGTTTTTGATTAAAATCGACTTCTCTTATATAGAGATTCAAAAATTTCTTTTTCATTCGCTTTAAATTGCCTGACAACTTTTTTATTCTTTATCCAACTTAAAATTGAAACTTTATGATATGAAAGCCTAAAGTCTATAGGAGCACAGTGAAGCTTTGCATTCTTTTTCTTAAGATCATTGATCCCTATTACCTATCAATATAACTTACTGCATGAGCCTTCATAATTTAAAGTACTTTTTTCAACTTTAAATAATTATGCAGCCAATCTTATTCTTATCCACCTCTCCCCTATCAAAACCCCATCGTCCTAAAAGTTGTCTAAGTGAGCAAATCTTATCATCTTTTTCATCAACTGCTTTTGAGAAAATTTTAATAACTTTATTGTTAATGTTCATCCCCACCTCAGCGAAATAACCCATAGCCATGATAAAACTGCATCCTATAGCTTCTCTAAAACCCTCATTGTGTATAATTGGTGAGTATTATGTAAATCCATAAGTATTTCTAAGAAAAAATTATCGTGTATAATAAAGAAAAACTCATTTAAATGGCGGGACACTCCAAATTCAAAAAAATAAAATATAAGAAAGGTGCAAAAGATGCTAAGCGTTCTAACATTTTTACAAAGCTCATTCGTGAAATAATCGTTGCTGCAAAAGTAGGTGATAGCAATCCAGAGTTTAACTATCGTCTGCGAACAGCTATCCTGGCTGCTAGAGAGGAAAATATGCCGAAAGATAAAATTGATGGAGCAATAAAGAAAGCTACTAGTAATGATCTAGATGCTCAATATGAAGAGGTACGTTATGAAGGGTATGGTCCAGCAGGAACAGCATTAATCGTAGAAGGTCTAACTAACAATAGAAATAGAATTGCATCAGAAATAAGAACTATTTTTGGTAAAAATGGCGGCCACCTAGCTGAGAGTGGAGGTGTCAGCTATATGTTTAAAAAGGTTGGATATATCATTTACCTGAAAGATAAAATTAAATCACAAGATGATCTTCTGAACTCAGTTCTAGAATCTTGCGCAGATGACTGTATAGATCATGATGATTGCTATGAAATAATATCTACACAAGAAAATTTTCATATAGCTAAGGACTACCTTGAAAAGATATTTGGAGAAGCTGCAGAAGCGAAGATCGAGTTGAGAACAGACAATATGATACAACTTACAGGAGAAGATTCAGCTAAGGCTCTAAAACTATTAGATGCATTATATGAAAACGATGATGTACAGTCAGTCTCATGTAACTTTGAAGTTGAAGGGGATGATGAAGATTAGTTTAATGTAAGGTATTTCAAAAGATTAAGTTACAATATAGGTAAAAAACCGAGGAGTGACAAAGATTATAAGTTAACAAATGATAATTTGAGACACAATGATGGATAGATTCACCAATAGTGATCACTTGCCGCAAGTTTTCAATATTTCTCCTGAGCTGTCAATTATGACTTGGAATATTTTGAAGAGATGTACTTTTTACGAACAGCCTAGGAAATTTTATAATAATGGCTTTGGAATAGTTGAAAGTGAATATGACTATCATTTGAGATTGAAGAAGCTTACAAAGGATCTCTATAATACGATCATTAATGATACAACTATAAAGTGTATAGCTCTACAGGAGGTTCCGACTGAGTTAGACTTAGCAGTATTTCAAAATCATCTAAAAGACTTATTACCAACATTTAAATTACTGACCTATAAAACTCAGGGATTTCTATTTGATAAAGATACAGTAGTAGTGGAAGATAAGACAGGTAAACTACTAGGTAAGATTGGTAAAAATTTACATAAAATTCAATCAATTAGAGCCCAAATAGATAATAGAGAAATAAATTTCATCAATGTACATCTCTGTTGGTTTAAAAGTTTTAATAGTAGATTAGATGTTATAAATAAGATTTTGGCACAAATAAAAAATAGGACAATTATCCTTGGCGACTTTAATTTTAATATATTAGATCTAGAAATAGAAGGAGTTACAAATTCTGCAACACCTAACACAACTTTAGTTTATATGGAAGATGGGGTACAAAATCTTGAAACCTGTGATGGATTTATAATAGTATGACATATGATTGGGATGAGTTTAAAAGATCAATATTAATTGATAAGTCATTAGAGAAGAGCAAAAGAGTAAGAAGATTTATCAAGGATAGAAATTTCTTTCCTAAAAAAATTCAAACACAAGAGAAAATCATACCAATTCAACAACTAGTAAGAGATATATTTATAGATGATAGCAGATCAGTAAATAGAGGAATTTTAGATAGACTTAGACGTGGTTCATATCCAATAGATATATCAGTTGACCTACATGGATACACAATAGAAGAGGCATATAAAGTCTTCTATCAGGCTTTTCTTTGTGGAATAAAAAACAACTTAAGATTAATTTTAGTCATTACTGGTAAAGGAGATAGCAGTGGTTACTCAATTAGAAGTCAACTACTTAAGTGGGTTAATATACCTGAGGTTAGCAGTTATATAATCTATATATCAGAGGCACATAATAAACATGGAGGGGACGGAGCTTTTTACCTATTTTTGAGAACTAGAAGGTTCTAATAGAGAATTAGCGGTTCACTCTCTAGCATCTCTAAAGACTCCTGCTTCCTTGATATTATCAACTCTATTAGTTAAAATATGGTTTAAAAAAGAAAAAGTTCTATTTATAAGCTAATCTTACAGAAGACTGGCGCATGGTCAGATGGTCTAGTCCACTCTCTGGTATCTCTAAAGACTCCTGCTTCCTTTACATTATCAACTCTATTAGTTAAAATATAGTCAATTCTCCATCCTCTATCTCTTCTAAATGAAAATCTATCTCTATAGTCCCACCAAGTGAAAACCTTCTTATCTGGATAAAGATGTCTCAATGAATCTTTAAAATTACCATCTAAAATTGTGTGAATTTTAATTCTCTCATTAGTATGAAAACCTAGATGATTACTAAACTTCACTGGATCGTAAAGATCCATTGCTTCCTGTGCAACATTAAAATCCCCGCCAATAATAAAATATTCATCGATTGATTTAAGATATTGCTGCAGATCATCTATATAATCAAGTTTTTTAGGAAATTTCTGAGATAGAACAGCCTGTCCATTAGGAACATATATAGATGCAACTCTGCAACATTTTCCTTCAACCATAACTAGAGCTTCTATATAGCGAGCATCAGATTCGAAACCAGCAAAGCCTCTCACAGAAATATCATCCATTCTATATCGACTTAGTATTGCAACGCCATTATAAGATTTTTGACCACTAGTCGCTATATTATAGCCAAGATCTTCTAAAATCCCTCTAGGAAATTTATAATCTTCACATTTAGTCTCTTGGAGTAGAAATATATCTGGCTCTTGTTCATTTATCAGCTGTATAATATTCTCTAACCTAGCATTGACAGAGTTGACATTCCAACTAAAGATTTTTAGCACTTTTAGTTTAAACTTATAAAATTATTTGTTAGATAGCAACTATAAACCTCTTCCTGCAGATTTATCTCTTCCTGTAGATTTATTTGGCTTTGCAAATTTATTCAGCCTGAAATTGATTATGTGATACAAGTTAATCTAATATCTTTGCTCATCCTTCTCAATAAGACCTTCCTATATTTCTGTTTTGTTGATTTGTCTCATTATGTTTGATATATACATGCTGTGTTAAAAAATATTAACAGCATTGTGTAGGGAGTATGATAATAATCATTTGCAATCTCATAAAATTTAGTATAAGTTGAGGAGAGTTGCCTAGATAGCTCAGTAGGTAGAGCAAAGGACTGAAAATCCTTGTGTCGGCGGTTCGATTCCGCCTCTAGGCACCGCCAATAAAATTCCTAAATAAAATCTCTTTTCTTTTTGAAAAAATCAATCATCAGTTGCTCTGATTCAACCTCAGAAAATCCATTATAATGTTCAGGTATATGATGAAGCAATTTATTATAGTAAAGCTTCCCATTATGATAAATTCCACCTCCTTTTTCATCTAATGCACCTATATAAATCCTTCTAATTCTAGCAAATGATATAGCTGTAGCGCACATATGACATGGCTCAAGAGTGACGTAGATATCGCAATCAGTTAAATATCCATTACCCAGCACTTTACATGCATGATCAATAGCAAGCTTCTCAGCATGGTTAGTCTGATTCAGACTACTCTTCATTAGGTTATGTGTCTTAGAAACTACTATCCCATTTCTAGCAATCACAGCTCCAACTGGTACTTCATTTTTTTTCAGCGCTTTTTTTGCTTCAATTAAAGCTAATTTGAACATATGATGAATTTTATGTTATCTATTATTGAACACAAATATATTACATAATTACATAAAATCTTATATGAGACGCAATATAGCTGTTGTTCTCTTTAATCTCGGAGGACCAGAATCACTTTCTTCAGTTCGTAGTTTTCTATTTAATTTGTTCAATGATAAACATATAATACCTCTACCGCAACCACTCAGATTCGTTGTAGCAAGCATGATATCAATCTTTCGGAACAAAAAATCGCAAGGCATATATGCTCAAATAGGAGGTAAATCAACAATTCTCGCAGAAACACAGAAGCAAGTATCGGCTCTCGAGAGTTACTTAAACACTCATTGTTCAGTAAATAAAACTATTACATATGATGTAATGCCAATGATGAGGTATTCACATCCAAACTCTAAAGACGTGATTAAGGATATAAAAAATAATCATTATACAGATATTGTTCTTTTGCCGCTATATCCACAATATTCAACAACCACAACATTGTCTACTTTAAGAGATTGGTTCAAAAGAACTGAACCAAAAAATACAAGTCTTGTCTGTTGTTACCCACAGAATGAAGGTTTTATAGAAGCATATGCAGACTTGCTACAAATAACTCTTGCTAAGATAATAGATAAGAAGAAGACAATAAGAATTTTATTTTCAGCACATAGTATACCTCAATATCTTGTAGATAATGGAGATCCATACCAATCACATGTAAATTATTCTGTCAGAGCAATTGTAAAAAAACTAGATTTAGATAATGCTGAAAATATGAAATATTCCATATGTTATCAAAGTAAAGTGGGGAGAATGAAATGGCTTGAACCAGATATAAAATCTGAGATACTGGCTGCAGGTAAGAGAGGGGAAATAATAATTGTTTTACCAATCAGCTTCACATCTGAACATTCTGAAACCCTTGTTGAGCTGGATATAGAATATGCAAATCTTGCTAAAGAACATAGCATAGAGTATCATAGAGTTCCTACAGTTAGTGCTCATCCAATTTTTATACAGACACTAGCTTCTTTGACTATAAACGCTCTTGGAAAGGGTTTAAAAGAACATTGTCAATTAGGTAAATATAAAAATGCAGATAATGAAATTGTTTGTCTTTCTGAGATGTGCTGCAAACAAGTAGTTATTTATTGAAAGATATCTAGTGCATATTAATTGCATCATTTAGATATACACAAGTCAAAATTGTAAAGATATAGGCTTGAAGTAGTGCAACAAAAATCTCAAATCCAGTTAAAATTATCAGTATAGCAAATGGGAAAATACCTATGATACCTGATGCAGTCACAAATACTGCAAATACCTTTAAAATTATATGCCCTGCTGTCATATTTGCTGCAAGACGGAGTGCTAAACTAAATGGCCTTGATAGATAAGTAAATAGCTCAATTACAATCATAAGTGGTGCAAGAAAAGCCGGTGTTCCCTTAGGCAAAAATAGTGCAAAGTAATGGAGACCATGCCTTGCAAAGCCGATAATGTTAGTAAAGATAAATAGAACCAAAGCTATGGCGAAAGTTACAACTATATGGCTAGTAACTGTTAAGCTTCCTGGTATCATGCCGAAGGCATTACACAGCATTATAAAGACGAATAGTGAGAAGATCTCTGGTATATACTTTAAACCTTTATCTCCGCAAGTTCCTGAGATCGTCTTAGCAATCATTTCATATAAAAGTTCACTTGCTGCTTGTATCCTGTTTATCCGTACTACTCCATCAACTCCCTCGTATTTCCGTCTATACAATAACCCAAGAATAACTAGAGATAGCATTGATAGTACCATAAATAGTGCAGAATTTGTGAAAGTTAAATCTAACCCTAACAAATTAAATTGAATGATAGGCTTTATTGTAAATTGCTTTAGTGGCTCAAGTTGCATATTATTTTATCAATTTTTTATTGGAAAGTATACAACAATTTTCCGAAATTTGGTATAATTAAAAGATGTCAGATAAAAAACTCAATAAAAATATGTATCTAAAAGATATTGTCGAGATGGTCATTTCCAAGGAAATAGCTGGATTAGAAGATCTCAGAAATCATTTTGATCTTTTACCTTTTAGTGATTTGGTTGAGAGAATTGCTTTTACTACTGGTAAAGTTATAATAACAGGCATAGGAAAAAGTGGTATAATTGCTAGAAAAATCGTAGCTTCTCTTTGTTCAATTGGCATTAGTTCTGTTTTTTTGAGTCACGGAGACGCAGCGCATGGAGATATGGGTGTTATAGCTCAAAATGACGTCGTTGTAATGCTTTCTAACTCTGGTGCAGGCCGTGAGTTAAAGAAGATTATTTGCTACTGTAACGCGATAAAAGTCTGTATTGTAGGCATTTCGCGAGATAGTGAATCATATCTTATGAGACATTCTGATATTAGTATTATTCTGCCAAACACATCAGAAGTATCTGATTTAGCTATTCCTACAACCTCAAGCACTATTATGCTTGTTTTCGGAGATGTGTTGACAATCGCTTTAAAGGAGAAAATCCAACTTAAAAGTGAGAAATATGCTCTATATCATCCAGGAGGTAAGATCGGTTTGATGTATATGAAGATTAAAAATCTTATGATCAAAGGATCTGATTTGCCTATTGTAAGTGGTAAAACTGCACTTATAGATGTCATGATCACTATTGGATTGAAGAAACTTGGTTTTGCTATAGTGGTTAACGATGATAGCACTATACTAGGAATCGCGACTGCTGAGGCAGCTAAAAATCTCGGCAAAACTCAAGGTATCGCCTCTGATTTAATAAACAATTCTTATCAAATTGTCTCAGGAGAAATGAGTGTGGAAGAGGCTCTTATTAATCTAAATCAATATGATCAACTTATCGTTGTTAAAGATAGCAAGCCAGAAGGTTTGTTTACAAGCGAAATATTCAAGTCTAAGGTGAAGTTATGAAATTATTTTTCACGGTTATTATCTTAGGTCTTGTGATTTTTATATCGTTAGATAAACAACCTCAGATCATATCAATCAACCATATGGAGAACTTCGTGACTGAACCGAAGGTATATGGAAAACTAGGTGACATATATATAGAAATATCAGGAAAAATTGCAAGAAATAGCGATAATAAGGTATTTGTAGAAGGCATATCAACTAAATTATATGGAGAAAATCAAGTTGTTTTAGGTAATCTTTCAGCTTCAAGTGGAATCTTTGATATACAATCTAAGATTTTTTTTATCAAAAAAAAATTATTAATAAATAGTGAGAAATTTAAGCTAGAATCGCAATCATGCAAACTATATCTTGATAGTAATTTAGTTGTATTTTACAAACCAAAATTAGAGATTTTATGAAAAAATTGATAGTCTATGGTAGACATCCTGCCAAAAACGTACTTGCAAATCCACAACGTCAGATTGAGAAAATCTTCTGTACAAAGAATACTATTGACATAATCCCGCAAGAATTGCAAATTAAAGCATCAATAGTTGATAAACCTACAATTGAGAAATACCTGCAAAAAAATGAAATTTATAACGCACTACACCAAGATATAATAGTAATAACTCAGCAATTAAAGCAACCAGCATTACACCAAATAATAGATAATGCTCAGTTTATAGTTTTACTCGATCAACTCCAGGACAGCCAAAATATAGGAGCAATCATGAGATCAGCAGTGCTTTTCAACGCAAAAGCGATAATTTCAACCCTACATAACAGCCCAGAAGAAAATGGACATATATTAAAGGCGGCTTGTGGAGCTTTTGAACATATACCCCTAATCAAAGTTGTAAATCTCTCTCAAGCCATTAAGATTCTTAAAGAATGCAACTTTTGGTTGATAGGTATGTCATGTAATGGTACTCAAAGTTTATACAAGATTACAGAAAAATTCAACTCGAAGGAGAAGATTGCAATCATTATAGGAAATGAAGAGAATGGTCTGAGGCAGAGTACAGAAAAAAATTGTGATTTTCTAGTTAAAATACCAATTAATCAACAGTATGGAGTTGATAGTCTCAATGCATCGAATGCAGCAGCTATATTTTTATATGAAATAAGTAAAATTTTTTAAACACTGTTTGAGATCACAGTATGTAAATCTTGCCGCAAACGTTCTATTGTGTAATGTCTTTGTATCGTCTGAAATGCTCCCTCTATAATTGAGTTGCGAGATTCATCATCAATAATTAGCTTTTCTATTTTCTCTGCAAGATCATGATGATCACCAGGATTGAATAAAATACCATTTTCTTTATGTTTTACAACCTCATCAATTCCTGATATGTTCGATGCAATTATAGGTATGCCATTAACCATACTCTCTAGCAACACTAAACCAAAAGTCTCACGAAGAGATGGTAAACAAAATACATCAATTCCATCAAAAAATTCAGTTTTATCACTAACGTATCCAAGAAATTTTACATGATCATTTAATCCATAAAGTGTTGTTATGCTTTTAAGAGACTTAAGATATTTGCCATCTCCACCTATGACTAACTCACAGTTTAATTTCCTTTTGTTTCTTAAAAGCCCTAGTGCTTTTACTAGAAATTGTACTCCTTTATTCTGTACAAGCCTACCCAAAAAACCTATCTTAATTATTTTATTTAAAGATTTTTTACTCATGTTATCTGGTATCTGATACCCTATTGAGTTATATATGACATGTGTTTTGTTATTACCAATTATTTCTGCGAGTTTCTTATTAACAACAATTCTCACATCACTTTTCATTTTCCATCTCATACAAGAAAATTTTGAGCTAAAAAATGTATGTCTAACACTTATTTTCTTAATATTATATCCTATAAAGCTAAAGTTTGTGATTGATAATCCAGGAGAATCATGAATAATTGCTAGATCTATCTGATTCTTTCTTGCAATTTGTCTTACATGCAATATTGCACTTAGAATGCCAAATTTCTGATTAAGTTCTATAACTTCAGATGATCCTTTAGTAACAATTTCTTTCCTTTTACATTCTTTATGAATAACAGAAATTACTTTGCAAAAATCAGATAAAACTAAGTTATATTGACGGAAAACCTCTTCCATACCGCCATTGCCTTTATTTAACATTACATGTAAAACTCTGTACTTATCACCCATATCTCAATCAAATTTTACGGAAAAAATACTATATTAAATCATTTTTTAGCAAGTGCAAAGGCTGGTAAGATGTGGAAAATATTACTAGATAAAATAAAAAAGATTAAAATAATCATATTAATTTATAGTTGTTTGACTAAATCTTATTTTGTACAAATAGATTATGTACAAAATTTAATTAGATTGCAAGTAAAATTTTTATATTGAAAGCTTAAGATTTTAAATGAATGACTTATTGAAATATTAAGATAATTTGGTAGATCCATCAATTGATTTGAGAAATAGAACTATTTATTCTCATTTTGGTTGATACTTTCGAGATTCTTATTAAGTGCGATCCTGTCATCGAAAATGAATAAGTTCCCATCCCATAGGTTTTCCTTACCTTGTGTATCTTGAAAGTACTTAAGAACGCCACCATTAAGATGATATACATTTTCAAAACCAAGTAATTTAACATAAGCAGTAGACTTCTCACAGCGGATACCACCTGTACAGAACATAGCAATCTTTTGAGATTTATTATTTATATCCACATTCTTCTCAAACCATTCAGTTATTTCAGAAAAAGCTTGTGTATAAGGATTTACAGCATTTTTAAATGTACCGAAAGCTACCTCATAGCTATTTCTAGTATCAACTACAATGACATCTTCCCGCTTAATAAGTTTATTCCAGTCAGCTGCATCAAGATGCTTTCCTGGTGGTGTCTCTGACATATCTAAAGCTACTAATTCCTTGTCTTTGAGAGCAACAATCTCATTCTTCAGCCTGACCTTCATTTTCTTAAAAGGAATAAAAGATGCAGTTGTATGGTTATTATACTTGAGATCTGACAAGTAATTTATCTTGTTAATTTCAATTAAAAGTTTTTCTAGATTCTTCAATATGCCTGATAATGTCAAGTTAATTCCTTCTCGTGCAACTATAATTGTACCTCTAATTTCATATTTATCACATAGCTCATTCAGTTCATTTCTAATATCTTCAGGATTGATAATCTTAACAAATTTATATGATGTAACTATTGAATACATACAGTGTATTTTTGCTTAAAATATACTTAAAAATACCATAAAGTCAAAAATTAGTGTATAATGCAAAATTAGATTTCATAAAAAATACATATGGCAATTGAATATAATCAACTATATGCTTTACTCAAGGAGGCTTTTCCAAAATGTCAGATAGATCTAGTTGATACAGCTGGCGACATGAACCACTATGAAGTGACTATAGTAAGTGAGAAATTTTCTGATCTATCTCTAATTAAACAACATAAGATGGTATATGATGCAATTGGTGAGCAAATGGGTAAAGAGCTTCACGCATTAAAAATAAATACAAAAGTTAAATAAAATGGAACAAGTTTTTGCGCAAATTAAAAATTATATAGAGTCAAACGACGTAGTGCTTTTTATGAAGGGGAGTAAAGAAATCCCAATGTGTGGCTTCTCAGGTAGGGTTGTACATATACTTAATATATTGGGAGTTGATTTTTTAGATATAGATGTGTTAGAAAATCCTAATATGAGAGAAGGTATAAAGGAATTTAGCAAATGGCCAACAATTCCTCAACTATATATAAAAAGTGAGTTTATAGGTGGTTGTGATATAATGTCTGAACTATATAGTTCAGGTGAACTTGTGAAGCTTTTCCAAAAATAATAATGTCAGAGCAGTATTATAGAAGAAATCAGCCTTCTCAAAGGCAACTACAAGTTGGTTCATCTATTCATAAGATTGCAATGCAAGCTCTTGCTATGGATGAATTTCTCTACTCACGGTTTTACTTTGTGTCTTTCGTTGGTGTTAGGATGACTGGTGGTCTAAAACAAGCTACAATTATGTTTACAACTACTGATAATGATGTAAAAAAAGTTAAAGCACAGTTAAATAAGACATCTGGTTATTTTCGGAAAATGATTGCAGATGAGTTAAATCTGCGATGCACTCCTGAAATTGATTTTCAGTACGACTGTGCTACAGCGCAACTAGACCTTTTACAACAAAACTTACAGAAAATTCAAAATTTGTAGGTCTATATAGGGAGATGCTTTTCAATATAATTATTGTGTAAAGAAGACATAAGGCATATAATAGATAGAACATACAAATATGAGCTGCAGAATATTTCTGAAAAGATTAAAAAGACCGAGGAAAGTCTAGCAGAGATTACAAAACTGGATTTTAAGAAACTTATCTATACTAATTTTCAAAACATTATTATAAGATAAGCTATAACTAATAATTTATGCAAATGTGTGAGAAGGAAAAATAAATATTAACTTGAACTAGAGAAATTAAACTTAAAAAAGAGTAAAAACAGAGTGTGGTATATGAATATGTTATTGATCAAGTTGACAAATATGATTCAAATCATGTACACAATCTACTTTTGATGAGATCAAAAGTTGCAAAGAAGGCAATAGGATCAAGATTTTGCAATCCCTCATGGAGATAAGTATAATGCTTATAAAAATGATTACAAACATATCAGAAGTTGTAGATATCCTAAGGTGTGGTGGATTAGTTGCAATGGCAACAGACACTCTATTTGCCCTCTCTTGTGATGCAACTAATCAATCAGCAGTTGATAAACTCTATCTAGTGAAGAAGCGTGATAATGAGAAGAAGCTACCAGTTTTCTTTCATAGCCTAGAACATGTTATGGAATATTGTGAACTACCGCAAATTGCAATAACTTTAGTTAAGAAGTTTTGGCCGGGGAAATTAACTGTAATTCTACAATCCAGAGATAATTTCAATCTACTTACCACAAATATAGCAGTGAGAGTCCCTGGATCTCATCAGATTCTAGAGATAATTCGAAAGCTTAATCGACCAATTATTGGAACGAGTGCTAATATCTCTGGTTGTAATAATCTAAATAAGATTGAAGAAGTTGTAGCAGCATTTGCTAGCAGTGACGTGTTGATTTTTAGAGGTAATACAACAAATATAAGTGGAGTGCAATCAACTATAGTTAGTTTTCAGAATGATAACATTCATCTCATTAGAGAAGGAGCCATATCATTAGATGAGATATTTTCTAGTTTAAGTGAGAATATTTCTTGACATCAGTCCATAATATTGGCCAATTCTGAATTGATTCATGAGATATAAAAATCATAATTTAGCATAATTTTTCTATTTAAATTAGATTGTAGATCTCTTTACACATCTGAATTTATATCTCAAATCCTAGACTTGAGAGAATAAATTTAGACTAAACTTATTGCAGAAGTCTCTAATTTTCTCTTCCATTCTTAAAAATACTACTTATCTTAGATAGAATCTCTTTTAAGTTGAAATTATTTACAGCAGAGCAATATAAAACATCTTTTCCTGTAGCTTTTGATAACTTATGCTGTATTTCTATATATTCAGGATTGAGATCGCATTTAGTCAAGACAACTATTTCATTTTTATCTTTAATTGATTCTGTGTAAGATTCCATTTCTTTCCTAACTGTTTTATAAGCCTCAACTATGTCATCTTGAGTCACATCGATTAAGTGTAAAATTACTTTACATCTCTCTATGTGGCGCAAGAATCTATCACCTAGTCCATATCCTTGGCTAGCTCCTTCTATCAGCCCTGGTATATCTGCTATCACTAATTCTGAATCATCTATATAAGCAACTCCAAGTTGTGGCTTAAGAGTTGTAAATGGGTAATCAGCAATTTTAGGTTTAGCAGAGGTAGTAACTGACAAAAAAGTTGATTTCCCTGCATTTGGCTTTCCAACTAACCCAATATCTGATAGCAATTTAAGGTTGAGCCATACCTCTATTTCTTCACCTTCAAATCCCTTTGTTGCCTTTCTTGGCGCTCTATTAGTTGAAGTTTTAAAATGAGTATTGCCCAGTCCACCATCACCACCTCTAGCCGCAATAAACAACTGCCCTTTGTAATCTAAGTCCGCAATCACTCTTTTCCGATCAGCTGCGAGAATTTGAGTTCCAACTGGCACTGTAAGTACTATATCTTGCCCAGAATGTCCAGTACAATTTTGTCTTGATCCATTTTTTCCTCTCTCGGCTTTAAAGTGCTGTTTATATCTAAAATCGATCAAAGTATTAAGGTTTTCATCTGTTATAAAAACAATATCACCACCCTTGCCTCCATCACCGCCATTTGGTCCGCCATATTCTATAAATTTCTCTCTTCTAAAGCTAGCTGAGCCATTACCGCCATCTCCAGCCTTAAGAAAAATCTTAACTTCGTCTATAAAGTGCATGTTTCTAACTACAATTGTAATTTCGTTTCAAGAAAGCAAAAGCGCTTTCAAGTTCCTTTAAGTCATAATAGTCATTTGCAACCTCTTTTTCTTTGCTTTCAACTCTAACACGCATTATACTCTTATTTATCAAAAATGTATTTATTAACTTAACATCATCGTTTGCATCATATGTATAAGCGAAAAAGTCTCTGTAGAACTTCAGATAAAATAACTTATCATCGACAAAAATTTGAATAGGTTTGTCTTTATTTATCATAAATCCAGCATAAATACTAAAAGAGAAGTTGTGACCTTGTGCTGATATGAAGGCAATATATGGTATATCTCTGAAACCAGAAAAACCAGTTGTAGATATTGGATTAGCGATTACTACACAATGTGACCTGTTATTTTCTTCTCTTACAAAGACTTTCCAAGTATTAAAGCTTTTTATAATCCTAGCATATTCTTCAACTTTTGCGAAGCATTTAATATCCAGTAAAGAAATAATCAAAATTAGAAAAATTCTCATCATAATCACTTATATTTATCATCTGTGATGCTCATTCCTCCATCTAAGCAGATTGTTTGTCCAGTCATTGATTTGACCTTTAAAATAAAATCTATTGCATGCAGCAGCTCTTCAGTAGTACTAGAACCTGCTACAAGTGTCGAATTAACAGCATTATCAAAGTTTTTTTGTGACTGGTTATCATTCTTAAGGGTTTGTCCGAGAGCAATAGCATTAACTCTAACATTAGGAGCGAGCTGTCTCGCAGCGAGCTGAGTAAATGCTTGCATCATCTTGTTTGCCATATGATATGAGAAAAAGTTATCTGGAGCTTTATAAATTCCATAATCCAACAAATTAATTATATCTAACTTCTGACCAATTTGCAATGATTTGCTAACACCAGACATTATTTTAACCCTAGATATATAATTTACCATTAAATGCTCAAGAAGTGAATCACCTATATTATCTGATAAAATTGTGTCATTTTTAAAAGCAGAAGCATTATTTATCACAGCCGATAATTGAAAATTACTACAAAAATCACTCAACTTTTTTGCATTATCTACATTGTTTAAATCAGCTTGGAATAGTTCAACTATGACGTTATTTTTTCTAAGCTTAGCTGCACTCTCTAAAGCCTCTTTTTCAGATTGATTATAGTGGATAATGATATTGTATCCCTTTGTCGATAAGTGTTTACAGATCTCAAATCCTAACCTTTTAGCTCCTCCTGTAACTAGTACGTAAGACATTACAAGTTAAATTTTGTCTTTGATATTTGTTTGTGACGAAATAAGGTGACAGATAACCACGATCCAAGTTTAAGCCTTCTACCATTTCAAGTTCTAAATCACTACTATTCTTAGCTTCTTCAACTGTAATGACACCATCTTTACCAACCTTATCGAAAGCCTGCGCTAACATTTCACCAATTGAAAATTCATTGTAGAGCAAATACCTATATAAATTTTTGTTTTTACTACTTTGATTGGAAAAAACCTGTATCAAAAAATAACTCTATTGATTTAATAAGATTGTCTTGACAATTTATGATTGAAATAGAAGACATATTCCCAATCGAAAAAGCTGTTTCACATAGTACGGCAACTTTATCTTTTTCACCTATTATTTCATTAACTTTAATACTATTGAACGCGTTAAAATACTCTTTAGCAGCAGATACAACAGCATCTTTACCAGATAAGCTTGAAGTAGGACTTTTGAAAGTGATATCTTGATGAAAATAAGATGACACAGTGTCTATATTTTTATCGTTCATAGCTATGTAGTAAAGTTCAGCAATGTGTTGTTGAATCATGTTTTGTTTAAAATTAATGAAAGTTAATATAACTTAATATAACTTAAAATTCTGATAAAACAAGATCGATTTAAATACGCAAATTTAGCATGACTAAATATAGCTCAGCTGAATCAGAATAGCTAGCTTTAGGTTTATACCAATGGACTTTTGAAAATAGCTTTTTGACTCTAGTGTTAATTGTACTTGACATATTACCTTGGATGATTTTTATCACTACATTGCCTCCTTGAGTACATGTTTCTTCTACAAAATTTAGTACTTGCTCTGTAAGATAAGCAATTCTTATATGATCTGTTTTTTTGTCTCCACAAGAATTTGGAGCTATATCACTAACTACCAGTTTAATTTCATTATCTGCAATCTTTTCTTTCAAAAGATTGATTGTACTTTCATCTGTAAAATCACCACTTATCGCAGTAGCTCTCTCAATATTATCACAAGATGTCTCTTTTAAATCAACACCAATAATTTCTCCTTTAGATTTTTTACTAAGAACTTGTAGCCAACTACCTGGAGCACAACCAAGATCTATCATTATTCCATCTTTCGGTATTATTTTGAATTTATTATTTATTTCAATTAATTTAAAAGCTGCTCGAGATCTATAGCCTTCTTTTTTAGCCATTTCAACATAAGGATCATTTATATGTCTATAGAGCCAGTGAGTAGAGGAAACTTTTCTTCCCTTTGCTGTTTGAACGTGTTTTTTCTTTCGCATGACTTTCTTTAAATACTTTAATTGAATCTATCACAAATTGAAAAAATTTTTATTTATAGTAATTTTAATTAAAAAGTGTTTCAGAGACATCAGAAAAATAACAAGTCTTTGATAGATTTCTTAAAATACATTAAAAATCTTCCAAACACATTAAAAAACTTCTTATCTTTAATTTTTGTTCTAGTTGCTGTTCTTTGGCTTAATAGTGATAGTAATCAAATTAAGCTAGATTTATATAATCTAGGTTATAATCTTTATGGTGAATCAAGTCAGTTTTTTAGAAAAATTTATGATCAATTCACAATTTGCCAAAGCGATCAAGTTAATAATAAACTTATAAATGAAAAAAAATATCTAGAACAAAAAAATATACAGTTAGAAAATGAGCTTAAGCTTATCAAATCACAAATTAAATTTATTAATAACCAGAAATATAAATATGTGACTGCTATAGTTACTCAAGTGACATATCCTAAGGATGAACCAGTGCTTGTAATATCTGCTGGTAGTAAAAATGGCTTAAATATTGGCAATATTGTCATTAATGAAGATGGTATTATTGGTAGAATAGAAAGTGTTTCAGAAAAATTCTCCCTTGTATCTCTTTTAGGTAATGATAATGTGAAAATCCCAGCTATTATAGATAATGCAGCTCATAATTGTATTATTGGTAAAAAAAGTATTAAATATCAAAACTTGCTAGAAGTTAATTACATAACAGAGAAGAATAAAATTAAAAATAATGCAATAGTGCTTACATCTGGGAAAGATGGAGCTTCTCCATATGGAATACAAATTGGACAAATAAAACTAATTAATAATAAAATATTTGTTATAATAAAAAATAATCCAATAAACTCTACAGTTGTCAGCATTATAGTCAATGAGTGATTTCTCTATGATGATGATCATAAAGACGATTCATATGTTCATCAGAATTATATTTTTCAACTGCAATTGTTGAGTGTTGTATATCGTGTAGTTCTAAAAGAATATTTTGCGCAACTTTAGTAAGTTTGAAAGGATCAAAATCTTCTTTAATTATAAGATGTAGAGTAACTACTCTATATGAGTCATCGAGAAGCCATAAATGAATATGATGCACACCAATAACCCCTTCTAAAGCCATCAATGATGCTCTTATATCTTCTTCTTTTACATCATCTGGTGCTCCTTCCATTAAAATATGCAGAGACTCTCTAATCAACTTAATTGCTGAATTTAAAATCAATAGAGATATGAGAATAGATAAAATTGGATCAACTATATATAAATGTGTATATTTAATAATAATAGCTCCTAAAAACGCAGCAATAAAGCCAAGTAAATCCCCAACAACATGCAAGATTGTACCTCGCATATTAAGATTTTTTTCTTCAGAGAGATATAAAGTATAGAGAATTAGAACATTAATAAAAATACCTAATGAACAAACAATCAGCATAACATCTGGATCCACTTCTGGTGGAGAGGATATTCTTATAATAGCTGTAATTGTTATAACAATTGATATGCCAACAAGAGTTATACCATTGATAAAAGATGCTATAATCTGCATTCTTCCATATCCATAAGACCTTTTGTTATCTGCAGGCTTACTAAGATACTTATGCGCTATGAGAGATAATAAAATAGCAAGAAAATCACTGAACATATGGCCAGCATCAGCTAGCAAAGCAAGTGAGTTAGCAATTATGCCACCTAGTGTTTCAGCAACAAGAAATATCCCAATCAAATATACCGAGATACTAAGGGTTTTGCTGTTTGTGAGTTTTTTCACCTAAAAGATTTTCTTATGACTTTAATATGAAACATTACTTTTTCATAGTGAATATCACATCTCTTGATCAAGAAAATCAGATTTTTTGTAAAATTACAATTAATAATTGATTATTAATCATTTATACTTTATAATTTAAGTAAGGGGAGATAATACCAAGTAAAATAGGGATAATTTGTTAGTCTGCATCTATTTGCAGATTTTCAACAGAAATTTATTTCTATCTAAATATGTATTGTATCTTACTATCCTCTATTAATACATCCAATGTATAATTACCTTATAATATAACTCAAAATAACTCAATATGTTTAGAATAGAAAAAGATTCGATGGGAAAAATAAAAGTTCCATCAGACAAATATTGGGGAGCACAAACTCAACGCGCAATTGAGAATTTTTATATTGGTTCTGAAAAAATTCCTATAGAGGTAATTAAAGCTTTGGTAATGATAAAAAAAGCTGCAGCGATAGTTCATTCTAAATTAGGACTTTTAAAATCAGATTTATCTATAGCTATATCTCAGGCAGGAGACGAGATCTTGAATGGACAACATCTAGATAATTTTCCTCTAGTAGTCTGGCAAACAGGGTCTGGAACTCAGACAAACATGAATGTAAATGAGGTGCTATCTAATAGATCAATAGAAATTTTAGGTGGTGAAATAGGCTCTAAAACACCAGTTCATCCAAATGACGACGTAAATATGGGACAATCATCTAATGACACCTTTCCAACAGCAATGCACATTGCAGCAATAAATTGTATTAATCATAAATTGTTACCATCACTTAGACAAATAGAAGTAGAACTAGAGAAAAAGACAGAGGAATTTGACAAAATAGTAAAGATAGGGCGGACGCACTTGCAAGATGCAGTACCAATAACTCTCGGACAGGAATTTTCTACATATGTAGCGCAAGTTAAAAATTGTAGACGGAGAATAGTTAATTCACTAACAGGAGTAAGTCATATACCGCAAGGAGGCAGCGCAGTTGGTACTGGGCTAAACGTCCATAAGGATTTCTCGAGGATGATAGCTGAGGAGTTGAGTCGTTATATAAATCATCAATTGATATCAGCCGAAAACAAATTTGAAAGCATAGCTACACATGATGCAATAGTAGAAGTGAGCGGAGCAATCAATACAGTGGCAGTCAGTATGATGAAAATAGCTAATGACATAAGATTATTAGGATCTGGACCAAGGTGCGGAATAGGTGAGATAGTACTGCCTGTAAACGAACCAGGGTCGTCAATTATGCCTGGGAAGGTTAACCCAACCCAATGCGAAGCTTTAACAATGGTATGTGCACAAGTAATTGGTAATCATACGACAATCACAGTTGCTGGATCTCACGGACACCTACAGCTAAATGCTTTTAAACCAGTGATGATATACAATCTAATACAGTCGATCACACTATTATCAGATGCAATTAATAGCTTCACAAACAAATGCTTGATAGGCATCGAGGCAGACGAGGCTAGGATTGCAAAATTACTCAATGAATCTCTAATGCTTGTGACAGTGCTAAACAGACATATTGGATACGACAATGCAGCGAAGCTAGCTAAACATGCACATAAACACAATATAACACTACGTGAGGCAGCTGCAGCTACAGGTATTATCGCAGTTGAGGAATTCGATAAATTAGTTGTACCAGAAAAAATGATCTAGATTAATAATTAACAGCAATACACGTTTTCTATTCAGCAATAGAAAGAAAGGATGAGATATCTATTAATTTAGAGAAAGATTAAAGAAATTATCAGCAAACACACTCTAGGAGCTCTTTTAAAAATTATACCAGACTTTCCTTCATGATAAAAGCGGAAGTGTTAAGATAAATAGAGTGAATCGAGGATAATAGATTCTTATTATTTGATAAAAATTAGAACTATCTATATAGATCATATTCTAGTTTTTAATTAGAAATATATGAATAATATTGATATAATTGTTCTAATCATTTTGATTTTTTCAACTTTTGTCGGTTTTGTTAGAGGTGGTCTTGCATCAATTCTCAGTACAATAGGTTGGTTAGTCACCATAATTGGAACTCATTATCTTTTCGGGAGTATAGAACCATTCCTAGAAGCAAAATTTAATTCAAAGATCTTAACATTTATCGTAGGGTATGTGGGTTCTATAACCGCACTACTTTTCCTAACTTCTATTGTTAATTTTGTAATCTTCTCAGTTTTTAATCAATTTAAAGGTGGTACTATTGATAAAATACTTGGTATAATTTTTGGTGCAGCTAGAGGAATTTTGATTATAGCTGTTGTTTTTCTATGTTTTGAGTCTGGAATGAAAGCTTTGTCTGGTGAAGCAAACTCTATAAAAGAATATCCAGACATAGTTCTAGATGCGACAACATTACCTTTTATAAAAAAAGCTGAGCTAATTCTTATAGCTTATGTACCAGATAATTTTAAGGAGAGTATTCATTTTAATAAGTTGATTTCAAATGATGAAAAAATTTCTGATATGGTGCTTCTGAACTTAGTTAGAAAGCTCAGTGAAAAAATACCACCAAAAGACTTGGCAGCGATTAATAAAGCAGTTGAAGTCAATGCTCAATATATGTCTAGTAAACAAGTTTTGATTTCAAAAATCAACGCTATGTGGAAATATTATCAAAAAAATAAAACCCAGAAAACTTCCCTATCTAGAGAAGATTTGAAGCAAATTAGCATAATCATAAATTGAGATGTTTGGTAAAAATCCAAAATTGAAAGTAGAATATGGTGACGGTAGAATTTTAAAAGTACATAAGATCTTTAAGACTTTTCAAGGAGAAGGACCCTATGTTGGCTATCCATCTATATTTATCAGATTGAGTGGGTGTAACTTAGCCTGCAGCTTCTGTGACACAGAATTTGATTCTTATCAAGAAATGTCAGTCGATTCAATAATGTTAGAAGTAAATAACATCTCTGGACAAATTAAGACATTGATAGTTATTACAGGAGGTGAGCCTTTTAGACAAAATATTTCTATTCTGTGTGAAAGATTAATTGCAAATGGAAACATAGTACAGGTTGAAACAAATGGCACTATAATTTCTCCTGAATTACCTGAGCAAGTCAAGATTATTTGCTCTCCCAAAGTTAGCAATAGTAAATATCATAAGGTGAGACCAGATATAATCAAAAAAGCTATTGCAGTTAAATTTATAATTTCAACACACTATAATGAATATAGTGATATAGCGGATGTAGGGCAGGGATCATTACCAGTATATATACAACCTATGGATGAATATGATCGAGAAAAAAATGTTAAAAACCTTAATTTAGCGATGGAGTTATGTTTTAAATATAATGGAATTCTTTGTCTGCAAACTCAGAAATTTTTAGGTATTGAATAAATTTTTAAAAAATCTCTTGCCTGACACTTGAAAAATTTCTATAAGATACCTATATCAGTAGATGTAAGCGAAAGCTAAAAAATTAAAAAATAGTATGACAAAATTTAGACCTTTACACGATCGTCTCCTCGTAAAGAGAATCGATGGTGAAAATAAGACAGCTGGTGGTATCATCATTCCAGAAACAGCTAAAGAGAAACCAATGCAAGGTGAAGTTGTTGCAGTTGGTAATGGTTCCAGAGATGATCATGGTAATGTTAGACCATTAGAAATTAAAATTGGAGATATAGTTCTCTTCGCCAAGTGGGGTGGTACTGAAATAAAACTAGATAATGTTGAATATCTAGTGATGAAAGAAAGTGATGTACTAGGAATTATAGAAAAATAAATAAAATAATTAAGAAAAATGGCAGTAAAAGATATACTAATTGGTAGTAAAATTAGAGAAAAAATGCTGAAAGGTATCCATACCACAGCAGATATAGCAGGTGTAACACTTGGACCACGTGGTCGTTGCGTCATCATCGATAAGTCATATGGGGCTCCCAAGATCACAAAAGATGGTGTTACGGTTGTGAAAGAGCTAGAGCTGAGCGATAAATTTGAAAACCTTGGAGTCCAGTTACTTAAAGAAGCAGCAAGCAAATCAAATGATAATGCTGGTGATGGCACAACAACGACTGTAGTATTAGCAGCGGCTTTATCTCGTGAGTGCGCTAAGAAAGTTGCAGCGGGTTTCAATCCAATGGATCTTCGCCGTGGAGTTGAAGCAGCTACAAAGGCTATAGTTCAGGAAATTCAGAAAAATTCTCGAAAAATTAAGTCGTCAGCTGAGGTTGCACAGGTTGCTACAATTTCCGCAAATGGAGATAAATCAATCGGTGAAATGCTAGCTCAAGCTTTTGATAAGGTTGGTAAAGATGGTGTAATTACGGTTGAAGAGGCTAAGAGCAGCAGTGATTTAGAGCTAGAAATTGTAGAAGGTTTGAACTTCGATCGTGGTTATCTATCACCTTACTTCGTCACAAACTCTGAGAAGATGACATGTGAAATGGATAAGCCGTTTGTGTTAATCTATGAGAAGAAAATTAGCAATATCCAGCAGATGCTACCATTACTGGAAGCTGTTGTGCAGTCTGGCAGACCACTCTTTATCATTGCAGAAGATATTGAAGGTGAAGCTCTTGCTACCCTAGTAGTTAACAAAATCCGTGGAGGACTGAAAGTTGCTGCAGTGAAAGCTCCGGGCTTTGGCGATAGAAGAAAAGCTATGTTAGAAGACATAGCTATTGTAACTGGTGGACAGCTAATCAGTGAAGATCTAGGACATAAGCTAGAAAATGTTACCCTAGAACATCTAGGTACAGCTCAAAGGATCATTTCAACTAAAGATGAAACTACAATTATCGCTGGCGCTGGTGAGAAGGATGAGATAACTGCTCGTTGTAACCAGATCAAGAAACAGATTGAAGAATCTACATCTGATTACGATAATGAGAAACTACAAGAAAGACTAGCAAAACTATCAGGTGGTGTTGCTATAGTTCGTGTTGGTGGTATCACCGAGGTTGAAGTTAAAGAGAAAAAAGATCGCGTAGAGGATGCTTATCATGCAACAAAAGCTGCAATCGAAGAAGGTATTGTACCTGGTGGCGGTTGCGCCCTTCTCTATGCAACTGACACTCTTCATAACTTAAAAGGAATTAATGCAGATGAGTCTGCTGGAATCGAAGCAATCAAATTTGCTCTCTCGGCTCCAATCCGTAAGATTCTAGATAATGCTGGGATTGATGGTGCTTCTATTGTAGAGAAGCTAGTTGAAAAAGCTGATAGTGAACAGATATATGATGCACAGAATCATGAGTTCGTGAATGCATTTAAGGCTGGCATCATTGATCCTACAAAAGTTGTGAGAACTGCTCTTGAGAGCGCTGCATCTATTGCTGGATTACTAGTAACAACTGAGGCTGCTCTAGTTGAAAGACCTCAAACTAAAAAAGCTGGTCATGCACATCCTAGCATGGGTGATATGGATGAGATGGACTATTAAGTCCAATAACTCAATTTCTGCTCCTCTCAAAGTTCCTAAACTTTGTATATAAGAAATACCTGGATCATATATTAAAAGTATTCAGATTAGTATCTGTTATGAGCAAGATTAGGATTTAAGCTTAGCTTATTTTAATGTTTTCCTATTTGCAGAGATCACTATTAATATTTTGCTATTGACAGCTAAATATGATGATGATACAATTGAGTGCGGTTATTTTCGGTGAACTCCAATTACTCACCAAATAGCCACAGTAGACATCTGCTGTGATTTTTTGTTGTTGAGGAGGGCTTAATCCATTGGAAAACAGTCCTTCTTTTATTTTGAAACAAATAACATTGAACCAAGTGATATATAGAAAAAGAAGTATTTAGTTTAATGATAAGTTAAATAGATTTTTCGTTATCTTCTAATATTCCTCTACCTTTTATGCGTCATCTATGAAACCTCAGATCTTTTCTCCTATTCACTCTTGAATCACTCTTGAACAGACCAAAATATCATTTTTCGTCTTTTCATTTTTTCTCAGTCGCCAGCAAATTTTTTATGAAAGAATTCATAGTTAGAATTATCTCCTTGTTATTGCTTAGTGTGTACTTGGTTGATATATTATAAAAATAAAAAATTTCTATGAAAAATCTTCTATTATTTATATTTATTAGTATTATGTTTAGTAATGCTGTTATTGCTCAGACAGTACAAGACCTTAATGATGAGCTAAAATATATGGCTGCTCGTGAGTTGATTCTATCAAAAAACCTGACTAACATCGATACTCCCGACTATAAACCAAAAGATCTTAAAAAGAAAAGTAATCCTAATGAAACAATTGGTTTAAAAGTAACTCAGCGCGGACATATGCAGATTGATCAAAATCTCGATTTTGAATTAGTACAGGGAGATATAGTTGAAATAAAACCGAATGGAAATGCTGTTACAGCTGAAAATGAGCTTGCTAAAAAGAGTGAGAACTCAATTAAATTCAATGCGACTAGTAGTATTATCAATGCAGTTAACAGCATGACTAAGAGCGCTATAAGGAGTGGTGATTAGTCTATCTATTGAGATTTTCTGATACTCAAATTGATATATAGCTAAGACAATTATATATGCAATTGTTTTCCTATCCTCTTTTTAGATACATCCCCCAATATTTTCAACCCATCTTCAATATTTAATGACAATCATTGCTTTCTTCAGCTTGGTTATATCAACCAGAATTTTATTGAGTACAATTAGATGATAAAAAGATCTCTTTGCTTCTCAAAGACTTTTATATTAGGTAAAATAATTTTTTCTATACAGATTTAGCTGTTTTCTTAACAACTTTCTCAACAATCATTCTAATTTCTGAAAAGATATTTTTTATTATAAATTAATAGCACCTTTATAATACTGAATACAGAGGCCTTTGCATTACTGTCTCTTATCATCATCTAACTGTTCATCTAATTAAAAATAAAAATAGTTTGTACTTCCACTAGTAAAATATTAAAGTTAAGATAAGAGTAACCAAACAAAATAAAACTCAAAATATGAAAAAAAAACAAAAAAGTCTTTTCTCAAATAAATTCAATAAAGCATTTGAGTCATTAATATTACTTGAAGGTGGTTACTCAAATGATACTTTAGATCTAGGTAAGGAAACAAAGTATGGTATTACTAAGCATTATTATCCACATCTTAATATAAAAGATCTTACTTTAGATCAAGCGAAAGCGATCTATCATAAAGATTATTGGATGGCTAATAACTACGATAAAATTAGAAGCAATAAAATTGCTGAAAAAGTCTTTCATTCAACTGTAAATGCTGGTTCACGTCAATCTCATATAATTTTACAGAGAGCATTATATGCAGTAGGTTTCAAAGATTTATCAGAAGATGGTATTCTTGGTGATAAAACTATTGATGCAGTAAATAAATCTCGTCCAGGATATCTTTTACCTGCTCTAAGATCCGAAAATGCTGGTTTTTATAGACTACTCATAACTACCAGACCATCTCAGATAAAATTTAAAAATGGCTGGCTAAAGAGAGCTTATAAGTAAGTTTTGCTTGACCATTATCTATTATGAATAGTACATGTATCAAATAATACATGGTAAACCAAATTAAATCAGAAAAAGAATTAGAAAGACATAGCTTTGCATGAGAGATAAAAAATGAGAAAAGTGATAATATAAAAATCAATCAGAAAGAAGTTAAGGGATAAAACATATAAAATTTGATATAGATCAAGAAGTCCTATTTCAATACGCACAGCTTTATGTTTTAGAGATTCTGCAGCGTCTATCGAGATTAAAATGATATCAAAAAATTCCTTTTAGAATCTAATCTCAAGATATCATCCTTTATCAAAAATATGGTATAAAAAATAGAAAATTCCATGGAAAAGTATAACTATAGAGCTATAGAAAAGAAGTGGCAGAAAGATAGTAAAATTCAATATGCACAATCTAAAAAAGAATTTTATATTTTAGAGATGTTGCCTTATCCATCTGGTAATCTTCATATGGGACATGTCAGAAACTACACACTTGGAGATGCCTATGTAAGGTATATGATGATGAATGGCTATAAAGTGCTTCATCCTATGGGATGGGATGCCTTTGGTTTGCCGGCTGAAAATGCTGCTAAGCAGTATGGTGTTAATCCAAGAGTTTGGACTGAGAAGAATATTGAAGAGATGCGTGAAGAGATAAAAAGATGCGGTTTTTCCTATGATTGGAGCCGTGAGATATCTACTTGCGAGTCATATTACTATAAGCATGAGCAAGAGTTTTTTATAAATTTTTATAATCATGGATTGATCTATGAGAAGGAATCACTAGTTAATTGGGACTCAGTAGATAAAACAGTTTTGGCTAATGAGCAGGTTATAAATGGCCGTGGATGGCGGTCTGGTGCTATTGTTGAGAAGAAGAGTATGAAACAATGGTTCTGTAAAATAACTGATTTTGCTGAGGAGTTACTAGAAGGTCTCAAGACTCTTGAAAAGTGGCCAGATAGCATTAAAACTATGCAACATAACTGGATTGGTCGCTCTCAGGGAGCAATTATCAAGTTTAAGCTATGTAATTCAGATCAGTATATTGAAGTTTATACTACAAGGCCAGATACAATCTTTGGTTGTGCATTTATAGGTATTTCATATGATCATAAGGTATTAAATACAATGAATCAAAGTGAGCAAGTTGAAAATTTTATAAAAGAGTGTGCAGCTGATTCACTATCAGAAGCTGTAATAGAAACGAGAGAGAGGAAGGGTATTGCAACAGGTCTTTTTGTAGAGCATCCATTGGAAAAAAGTAAGAAAATCCCTGTATTTATAGCAAATTTCGTCCTATCAACTTATGGTACTGGTGCTGTTTTTGGTTGTCCAGCACATGATGAGAGAGACTATGAGTTTGCCCAAAAGTACAATTTACCTATATTAAAAGTTGTTGATAGTGAAGATGATTACTATATAGGAGATGGTGTAATGATCAACTCAGAATTTTTAAATGGGTTGCACAACTTAGATGCGAAGAAAGAAGTTATTAAGAGACTAGAGGAGTTAGGAATTGGTGAGAATAAAATCAACTATAGATTGCGTGATTGGAGTATCTCAAGGCAGAAGTACTGGGGCTGTCCAATTCCAATGATAAATTGCCCTAGCTGTGGAACTATACCAGTCAGAGTTGAGGATTTACCAGTGATATTACCAGCAGAAGTTGACTTTTCATCGCAAGGAAATCCATTAGATTCACATACAACTTGGAAATATATAAAATGTCATAAGTGCGGTGCAGCTGCTGAGAGAGAAACAGACACACTGGACACATTTTTTGAGTCTTCTTGGTACTTTGCAAAATATTGCACAGCAGATAAAAATAAGGGAATAGATCGCGCAGAAGTTGAACGCTGGATGCCAGTTGACTGTTATATAGGTGGTCCAGAACATGCAGTAATGCATCTACTGTACGCAAGATTCTTCTCACGTGCATTAAAAAAGTGTGGCTACTGGGATATAGAGGAACCATTCACTCAATTATATACCCAAGGGATGGTGTGTAACAGTGCTTATAAGGATAAAAATGGTCTCTGGATTGAGTTTTCTAATGTTGAGAAAGTTGATAACAAATACTATAAAAAGAGCTCTGGTGAAGAAGTTTTCTTTATTGGTTCTGAAAAAATGAGTAAATCAAAGAAAAATGGTATTGCACCCCGTGAATATATAGATAGATATGGAGCTGACACGATCCGTATGTTTGTCCTATCAGACTCACCACCAGATAAAGATTTAGACTGGAATGATAGTGCTGTAGAAGGTATTCATAGATACATTCACAGGTTGTATAAACTTATCGATATAAAGGATGATAATGGTCAATATGATCAATCTCTTGAGAAGCTTCAGCACAAGACAATTGCAGCTGTAACTAATGACTATAAGCAGTTTCATATAAATAAGGCGATCGCTAGAGTCAGAGAGTTAAATAATGCATTAAATGATTTAGTATCATACAATCAGAAGTTAAATGTTATTGCAACAATAGTCCAGCTGCTACATCCAATCATACCACATATCACAGCTGAGATTGCAGAAAAATACAATTTTAAGTTAATCTGGCCAATAGCTAATCCACAATTATTAGTTGATGATACAGTTACTGTGGCCGTGCAAGTTAATGGTAAGCTCCGCGGTACTATTGATATTAATAAAGATTCTGAGCAATCTAAAATCGAAGAATTATCTCTTGAGTTACAATCAATCAAGAACGCAATCGCTGATAATCAGATAAAAAAAGTCATTTATGTGAAAGATAAAATCATCAATTTTATTTTTTAATAAAATCTTAAGTTGCTCCAGCTAATTCATAATTATTAGTTAATAAGAATTAATCAAATAGAACTGAATCCTTCTTTTTCTTTTCTCCTGTTTTAGAAGCAAGTGCAGCAGACTATCGAGGGACAGAAAGAAGAAGCAGCGGGTTTGTATCATAAACCTGACCATTCTCACTCTTTCCATATTTCAAGACCACGCTAGTAGATAAATAACAAACTCATTGAAAGCAACACTTATATTTTCATTAATTTATCATTATGAGCTCTATTGAGATTTACAGTATTACCATTAAAAATAATGCTTTTAAATAGTTTAAATAAGGTTGAATCTCCCTATGTATTGGCTCAAAATTTGTCAAAAGCAGATGCTTGTTTTGCATTTTTTGTTATAATCTTGTCAAAATTTGTTATAATGTGATCTATTTATACAACGAATATCTTTTTCATTTAACCATTTTCCAACTTCAAATTACGATTAAAACTTTCTGTATATATTTTTTGTAATAATTCTTGAATATCAATATAGTTTAACCAACTCATTGTATACAGATGATCCATATTTTTATTGAATTGAGTTTTCAATCAACTTTTATTTTCTTCATTTAATGAAGCTCTCAAACATTAGTGCAAAATAATTGCTTTTCTAAAGCTGTTTTTTACCATTTTTGTGATGTTTAGAAGAAATTTTTGCATGTATAACTTATTTAAGTCAAGAAAAAATTTTTCTCTGAAAAAAAATCTATGGTATGTTGAATGTAATATATATAAAATTGAGTTATGAAAAACTTTTTAGTATCGGCTTTCATATCACTAGTAGCATTATATCCAACTATTGGCCATGGTGACGATAACCTATATTCCAGGATCGATGTTCTCGAAAGAACAATCCATAATATGCAAAAGACACTTATAAATAATTTAAATAATAAAAATAAATCTACAGATAATAATCAAGATATTTCTAAGAGCCTAGAGGATTTGAATGAAGAAATTAAGTTACTAAGATCTGATCTTGATAGATTAGAATCTAAAATAAAGAAATATTCAACGCAAGAAGAGCTATTTGAAAAAAATATTAATTCTAAAATAAACGATGTAGAAAAGAATTTATTACAAAATAAAATAAATAATTCATCAATAAATAATAAAGATTCTTATATTCTCTCAAATATAAACAAGGAAATTGAGATTGATACCTCATCAAATAATGATCTTGAAACGCAATCTACAGTATCTGAAAACAAGATCGCACAAGAGTATCAAAAAGCTTATGTGATTTTGAAAAAACAAAATCCTAATGGCAAACCTGAATATGAAAAAGCAATATCTGCCTTTCAAAATTTTATCAATCTTTTTCCTAATACTCCTCTGAGAGGTAATGCTTATTATTGGATTGCCTCAATATATACAGAAGAAAAACAGTATAGTAAGGCAGCGATAGACTTTTTAAATGGATATAAAGCAAATCCAAAATCTGGCCGTGCTATAGATAATTTACTCGGACTTGCATCGTCTCTCATCAAGCTGAATAAAAATAAAGAAGCTTGCTCTGCACTTAATAAGACATATAATGAGTTTCCTAATATGAATGTGACAAATAAAAGATATACAGATGATCTGTTTAAGAATGCTGATTGTTCAAATGATAACTAATGATTAAAAAAGTTGAAAATTATAGTCTTCAGATTATAAATACAGCCTCCACTAGTCTTGATTCTCGTCTCACTGGTGACTTCATCAAAATTTTTCAGCACTTATACTCACAACCTATATTTAAAAATATTCTAGACATAGTTGTAACAAAGTGTTCTCTAGGAGAACTTAAGTTTGTAGTGCAGAATGCTAGGTTCTTTGATATTGATGCAGGTAACTGTGTAACTATGGTTGGTGACCAAGGTATAGCTAATGCAATTAAGAAGAGAAGAAAATACATTATCACTATAAAAAAGCTTGCATGTGATATCATTATGCATGAAATTGGACATATGTTAGAGAATGAGTTAAGCCATTTATTGAACTTAAACCAGTTTGCCAACATTATGATGTATGAGATCAATTCTGTGCAAATATATATGCAGTCTCTAGTAAGATCGCTTTTTGTTGAGCAGCTTGATGGATATCCACAATCGCAGCATGTTGGAGAGCTTTTTGCTAGGTTTTTCCAGTTTTTTGCTGGCGCTGATGAGTTTGCATACCAATCATCAATTAGTGCTAAATATAACTTGAGACATGCTATATCTGTCTTCCCGCGTACATTAGAGTTGTTAGATTCGCAACTATCTAATGCCTGGAGCGACTTAATAGATCCTAAAATTGCAGCTGATTCTGCAAAGTACAGCCAAAGTCCATCTAAACAACAGTTCGCTGATTCTCAAGTAAAATCTATGCAGTTTGGAAATACTAGTAGCAACCGCTGGGGGATAAAATCTAATAAAGATAATCCATTTAAGTAGTATGGATGGTAATTTGTTGATTCATCTATCATTAGTTGCATACTGTATATCTTTTCTGTCAATAATTTATAATTTTTTTATAAAAAGTAGTAATATTCATCTTATAGGCATCTCTTGTCTCTTGTGCGGCTGCGGATCTATAACGCTTAGTTTTTTAGTACTTGTATATAGGTATATATTGTCTGATATGTCGCTTATAAATGTCGCCATGAACTCGAGTCATCTTATGCCTATTCACTATAAAATTGCAGCTGTGTGGGGTAATCATGAGGGATCTATTTTGCTATTAGCTATGTATTTCTCTATCGCGTCAGTTGTATTTTACAGGCTTAGCTATAGATCATCTTTTATAAATTACTCGCTACTAATACAGCTCTCAGTAAATATAACTCTACTTTTATTCATTATAAATACTTCGAATCCTTTTATCAAAGTTTTTCCTGTGCCTAATATTGGGCTTGGACTTAACCCTGTTTTACAGGATTCTGGCCTGACATTACATCCTCCAATCTTATATCTTGGGCATGCTGGGTGTTTTATCATATATTCGATTGGGTTAGCGTTTTGTCGATATAAGAAAATTGAGATTTTATATATGAAACCTTGGATTTTATTTTCATTAAGTTGTTTGACTCTTGGTATTGGTATGGGTAGTTGGTGGGCTTATAAGGAAATTGGCTGGGGTGGTTATTGGTTTTGGGATCCTGTTGAAAATATTTCTCTTCTGCCTTGGCTGGTTTTATCTGCTCTTCTACACGCTGTGAGTCGCAAAAAAAGTCTTTATAATATGTCACTATTTCTTAGTGTTTCTAGTTTTTTAACTGTGTTGTTTGGGATTTTTATTGTGCGTGCTGGACTACTTAAATCTGTCCATTCTTTTGCGCAGAATAGTGAGCGCGGATTTGTTCTTTTAAGTGTATTTCTTGTATATACATCATATGGTTTCTGGCAGTTAAGCAATGGTATGATAACTAAAAAAACAACTAGAAGTAGAATATCCAAGCTTATTTTTGCTGGAAATTGTACATTCTTAGGTTGTATTTTGTTAATTTTAATTGGCATATTTTTTCCTTTAATGTATGAGCTTTTCCATCATGTTTCGCTTACTGTAGGTGCTAATTTCTTTAATATTACATTTAATTCTCTCATTATTTTTTCCCTTATTTTATGTATCATGACCACTACAATCTTAAGTAGATGCTATAAAGCCCTTATTCCACTAATTATAACTTCTATCATTACTTTGTATATCTGTACCCGTGCTTATGATAAGCTTAATTTATATTATTTAGATTTTCTCGCTATCTTAGGCATTTTCAGCGGTTTATATGTCATTTTACAGTCATTTTTTATCTATCTACAAAGTGGTAAATTAAATTTATATATAGTTGCTTCTCATTCTGGTTTTGGTCTTGGTGTTTTAGCAATTTCAGTGGCATCACTACTATCAGTTGATCATCAACAACTTATGAGCATCGGTGATACAATGAATTTTAAAAACTTTCAAGTTAATCTCATTGATATTAAACATAATCTCAAAACCAACTATATCGCTAAGACTGCACTTATTAACGTTAAAACTAACAACTCAGAAATTACTCTCAATCCGGAGCTCAGGATATTTCCTATAGAAAAGCAAATGACGTCAAAATCTGCTATTTCAAGGCATATTTTATATGATTTACATATAAATATGAACCAAGTTACTGATGATGGTTACCTATTCACTTTTTATTATCGACCTCTCATAAACTGGCTATGGGCTGCGATTATTATTATCTCAACTTCAGTCATGATCAGAGCAATTCAATCTTTCATTAAGCTGTATAAAAAAGATAAGTTATGATAATGATCATCAACATATGTGAATTATTGTTTATATTAACTATTTTTGATAGCATCAAATCTATAATAGAATTAACTGCTGTCATAAAAAACATAATTCTTGCATGCTTTTCTATCAGCATTTATTTTATACTGCCTATAAGAAATTCATTGTAGTATGACATATTTTCTCTTGATTTAAATTTTTTATCTGCTCAAATTAGAAGAAAATATATAATCTATAGCTTATCTTCCCTTTATAGTAGAGATAATCTACATAAAGTTGTAATATCTAGATTTTCTGGACGTAAATGGAGGATGTTTTGATCAAGTAGCGGTAATAAAAATTGTATCTTATGACTTTTTTTAATAATTGAACTGACCATTTTGCGACGGTGAAGAAACAGCTCATGACATATTACTTTGAGTTTCTCAATATTATGTGGAATAACTGACTTTTTGGGGGTTAATGAGACTAAACTAGAAGTGACTTTAGGTTGAGGTATAAATGACTCTTTTGGTACATCAAAAAGCAGCTCTACATCACATAGAATTTGTGATAAGATACTGAGCCAAGAGTAAGCTTTACAGTTATTTGCAGCAACAATTCTATTTACAACTTCCTTCTGCAACATAACACAAATCTGACTGATACGACCTAAAAAGTCAGAAGTCAACCACCTAAAAAGTAGCTCAGTACCAATATTATAAGGTAAATTCGCTATAATTTTTATACTCTTATGAGAGTATTGATCAATTAAAGATTGAAAATCAAATGATAGAGCATCTGCTTCGACAAGGTGTAATTTACAATCTGAATAATATTCTCTAATTTCATTTAAAACAGGTATAAATCTCCTATCAGTCTCAATTGCAATAATTTCAACTCCAGGATGTAGAGCAAGAATAGCCTGTGTTAAATTACCCATACCAGGACCAATCTCAATCACTAAGCTATTACTTAAATTATGGCAAGATAGCACTATTTGATCGCATATTTGAGTATTGTTTAAGAAATTTTGCCCTAAATTTTTATTTGCTTTCAGAAAAAATTTTTTATCTTCTGAAATCCTAGTTTTCAGGTCATTTGGAAATGATTGCGAAAATTTGAGCATCTTATTGTTATATTTTTAGTCTTTACATTTACTTGAATTATAGTTTACAATAATGTTATACACAGCAAATATGCAACCAAACATGTTATATGAAAATTAGAAAAAGTAAACTTAAATCCAAACAAGATAATAATATAAGAAATGTTATTCGCGAAGAAATACAAAAATCCTTGATAAAAGAAAGGCAGATTATGAGCAGTGAAGCAATACGTGAGCATCATAAGTATTTCAAAACAGCTAAACAAAAACTCATGCTAGATTTATTAAGTCCTAAAATAAATTTTGCTTTAAAACAAAGTTTAGCGCGCAATGTAGCATCACATATAGTTAAATCTATCATGGGAAAATTATAAATTATATTTGATATACGGTATTAGTAATGCCAGAATAAATTTATATGGTAAAATTTTTAAAAATTTGATAATGAAAAAAAGTCTACAAATCGGTCAGAAAATATATGAAATGTTTGATATAAATAATGCACTGAACGAAAACAAAATATCATTAGAAAAATTGCCATTTAGTATTCGTGTTCTAGTTGAGAATATAGCTAGGCATGGAAGCAATAGTGATGATTTTGTGGCAATAGCTAATAAATATAATTTAGGTCAAGATTCTGAGTCTGTAATCGATTTTTTCCCAGCACGAGTTCTAATGCAAGATTTTACTGGTGTACCTGCAGCTGTAGATCTGGCAGCTATGAGAGATGCAATAGTCGCGCAAGGAGGCGATCCTAAAAAAATTAATCCAAAGATACAAGTAGATCTAGTTATTGATCATTCAATACAAGTTGACAAATATGCTTCAGAAGATGCTTTTAGGTATAATACACAAATAGAATTTGCAAAAAATAAAGAGCGTTATGAGTTCTTAAAATGGGGACAAGAATCACTAAATAACTTTACAGTTGTACCACCCGGAACAGGAATTTGCCATCAGGTGAACTTAGAATATCTGGCACAGGTTGTATTTGAAAATGGTAATTTAGTTTATCCTGATACATTAGTCGGCACAGATAGCCATACAACTATGGTAAATGCTCTTGGAGTACTTGGTTGGGGAGTTGGCGGAATAGAAGCTGAGGCAGCAATGCTTGGTGAACCACTGCCTATGATACTACCTAAGGTAGTAGGCATTCAATTAAAAGGTAAAATGGAACCAGGTATCACAGCAACAGATCTTGTTCTAACTATAACACAAAAACTTAGACAAACTGGAGTTGTAGGTAAGTTCGTTGAATTTTATGGTGATGGTCTGAAAAATTTATCACTTGCAGACAGAGCAACAGTCAGTAATATGGCTCCAGAATATGGTGCAACGTGCGGATTTTTTCCAGTAGATGATGAAGTAATAAAATACTTGAAGTTGTCAGGCAGATCAGATGAAAAAATCGCTTTATGTGAGAAATATTGCCAAGATCAAAAGCTTTGGTTTGATGAGAATATCAACTGTAACGAGATAAAATATGACGAAAAACTAACAATAGATCTGAGTGATATTAGAATGTCTTTGGCTGGACCGCAACGCCCACAAGATAGAGTACAGCTAGAAGCTGTAGTGAGAAATTTCCAAGAAAATCTATCAAGTCTCAATAAAAATTCAGATAATACTAATCAGGAATTTAGGCAAAACAATATAAAGTTGAGTAATGGAAGTATAGTTATCGCAGCAATCACAAGCTGTACAAATACGTCAAATCCATATGCAATGATAGCTGCAGGTTTACTTGCAAAAAAAGCTGTAGAGTTAGGATTAGATGTAAAACCATGGGTTAAAACCTCATTCGCACCTGGATCACAAGTAGTAAGTGAATATATTAAAAAAGCTGGTCTTCAAGACTATCTTTTTAAACTTGGGTTTAATTTAGTTGGTTACGGTTGTACAACATGTATTGGTAACTCAGGCCCACTCAAGCCAGAAATTGAAGAATTAATATCTAAGAATCAACTTGTAGTTGCTAGTATTATATCGGGTAATAGAAATTTTGAGGGCAGAGTACATCCGCTTATCCGTGCCAACTACCTTGCATCTCCATTTATATGCGTTGCCTATGCAATAGCAGGTCATATAAATATAAACTTAGCAACAGAGCCACTTGGCATAAGTAAATACGGAAAAAAAGTCTTCTTAAAAGATATAATACCTAGCAACTCAGAAGTGAATCTTACTATCGAAAAGTGTGTGACAAGAGAGATTTTTATTAAAAAATATAAAACTGTATTTGATGGCGATGAAAACTGGCAAAAATTAAACACAAGACGATCCGAAGTGTATAATTGGGATAGTAGTAGTACCTATATTAAACAACCGCCATACTTCAAAATTCGCAGTGAATCGAAATTAAATGATGTTAAAAATGCGAAAATATTAGCTATTTTAGGCGATAGTGTAACTACTGATCATATAAGTCCTGCTGGTAATATCGCTAAAACTTCACCAGCTGCACAATATCTCATAAAAAATAGCGTAAAACAAGAAGATTTCAACTCATATGGTGCGAGACGAGGTAATCATGAAGTTATGATGCGTGGAACTTTTGCCAATATTAGAATTAGGAATAAAATAATACCTGAGATTGAAGGTGGTTTAACAAAATACAATGAAGAGATTATTTCTATATTTGATGCAGCAGATAGATATGCAACAGACAACACTCCATTAGTGATTTTTGCAGGTAAAGAATATGGTACAGGCTCTTCACGTGATTGGGCTGCAAAGGGTACTTATTTACTAGGAGTTCGCGCAGTAATTGTAGAAAGTTTTGAGCGTATACATAGATCAAACTTAATTGGTATGGGTGTTATACCTCTACAGCTTCAGCAAAACTTAAATTCACTACAACTTAGAGGTGATGAAATTATTGAAATAATTGGACTTAATCAAAACATAAAACCGAAGCAAATAGTACAACTTAGAGTAAATGATAAAGTTTTTGACGTCATAGCGAGGATCGATACTCAGCGTGAGGTTGAGTATCTACAAAGCGGCGGCATTATGCAGTATGTAATTACAAAAACCAAAGACGATCACAAGTAGATTTTTAGTAGATTCATTATAATTTACCTATCTTCTATCTTTATAAATTGTCTGAGGTTTTCACCGTAATACATTTGTCTTGGACGACCAATTTTTTGATTTGGATCTTCAAGCATCTCTTTCCACTGCGAAACCCAGCCAACTGTACGGGCAATAGCGAACATTACAGTAAACATACTGATAGGAATACCTATAGCGCGATATATTAATCCAGAGTAGAAATCTACATTAGGATATAGCTTCCTCTCAATAAAATAATCATCATGTAATGCAATTTTTTCTAGTTCTAGTGCTATTTGTAATAGATCATCATTTTTATCTAAACTATCTAACACCTCCATACAAACCTTTTTAATGATTTTAGCTCTCGGATCATAGTTTTTATAAACTCTATGACCAAATCCCATCAACCTAAAAGGATCATTTTTATCTTTAGATTTCTCAATATATAGTGGAATATTCTCCTTACGACCAATCTGAGTCAGCATCCTAACAACAGCTTCAGCTGCGCCTCCATGAGCAGGCCCCCATAATGCAGTCACCCCAGCACCTATTACAGCAAAAGGGTCAGCACCAGACGAACCACACAACCTTATAGTTGAGGTTGATGCATTTTGTTCATGGTCAGCATGTAAAACAAACAACAGGTCTATAGCCTTCCGAATAACTGGATTTACCTTATATTCTGCTGCTGATGGTGTAGCAAACATCATCTTAACGAAGTTAGATATATAGTCTAAATCATTAGACGGATATATAAATGGATGACCGATCGAGTACTTATAAGTCATAGCAGCTAAAGTTGGCATTTTAGCTATTAATTTAATAGCAACTGCATCTCTATGCTCTGGATTACTAATATCGATCTCATCATGATAGAAAGCAGAAAGAGAGTTTACAACGCCAGACATCATAGCCATAGGGTGTGCATTTCTTGGAAAACTTCTATACATCAGCTTGATTTGTTCGTGCACCATAGTATGATCTATAACTTTTTCGCAAAACTTCTCGTACCGATCTCCACTAGGAAGTGCACCATACAATAATAGGTAGGCAATCTCTAAAAAACTACAATGTTCAGCCAAATCAGCTATATCGTAACCGCGATATCTCAGGACTCCAGCATTACCGTCTATATAAGTGATCTCCGATAAGCAAGATGCAGTTGACATAAATCCAGGATCGAAAGTGAAAAGTCCTTCACTATGAAGTTTGGATATATCAATAAACAAGTTATTCTCATGATCTCTATAGAGAGGTAATAAAATATCTCCTTTTAATTGATCTGAAACGAGCTTAATATTACCAACACTATTATTTTTTCCATTCATTTTTTACTCCCTATAATTTTGTTTATTTTCATGTTCAATATAATTATAACAGCTCTTCTTAACAAAGATCAAGTATATTTATAAATATTTTTTCTTGATTTTTTAACATTCTTGTCATAAGAAGGCTATGATAAAGCAAAACTCTAATCTAATAAAACTATTTATGTGATGCACTCGTTTTAACATGTAGATAAAATCTACGTTGAATTAAATAAATAAAAATTTGATATAAAATTAAATAATATTTCTTTATCTGATACTGGCAAGTTTGTTGCATCAGCAGGAGTAATATTGTTATCTGATTTTTACACAAATAAATTTTCTGCTTTTCTATTGCACCAAGTTGTGGATGGAAGTCGAGTCAATTAAACCAAAGAGAATCTATAAATAAAACAGGAGAGAATCTGGTCCCCTTCCTATAACTTTATGTCTTGCTGTCTCTGACAAAACTATTGATACTCCAACCAACAGCACAAACACTTTTGGCTGTTGGAGCATATATTGTTAAATAGCTGATTCACTTTTCTCATTTAATTCAGTGCATCACGAAGCAGGTGTTGCTGCTGTTGCTCGTGCGCTCGGATCATTAGCAATGGAGGGGTTTCTGACATGTTATCAAAAGATATATGCACTACTGCTTTGGCTTATATCTGGCATAATCCTGCAGAAGAAAATTCTGAACTTACACATTCCCCAGACGAAGCTGAGTTTTCAGCCTAACATTTCATCTAAAATACCTTCAAGTATTGCAGGTGCAGTTTTAAATGAAGCATCTTTATACTTCTCGGAAAAGGCTATAACTCTTTCTTCCACACAATATTTTTTCATTAATTCACTTAGTAAAACTTTATCAATTTTATTACTCTCAAGCATAAATTGCACAATTCTCTTCTCAGCATAACTCATCGACTCTAACAAGATAATTAGTGGTAGAGTAACTTTTCCTTCTCTAATATCCTGGAAAATCTCCTTACCAATTACATTTTCATCTCCGAAATAGTCAAGCAAATCATCTTTAATTTGATATAAAATGCCAAAACTAAGGCCAAATTCCCTAGCTTTATCAATATCACTATCTGCACAAATAGCACCAACAGCACAAGCAGCAGCAAATAAAACAGCAGTCTTGTCAGTTACAAGTCGGATATACTCCTCTATAGTTGTATCACTCTTATTTAGAATCTGGATTTGCCAAACCTCAGCAGCACTGATAGTAGCAGAAGCATCAGCTAACTCCTTAAAAGCTGCTAATTTTCCACTCCTAACGATAAGTTGAAATGCTTTACTAAACATATTATCACCAACTAAGATACTTGTTTTATTATCCCAAATATTGTTTGCAGTAGGTATATTTCGCCTTGTGGCTGCATTATCAATGACATCATCATGTAGAAGAGTAGCAGTATGAATTAACTCAACAGCTGCAGCTAAATATATTGCAGACTCATTACTAGAACTATCATCACTAAAAGCAAGAGTAAGAAGCGGTCTTAACCTCTTCCCGCCAGCAAGAAAAATATGATTAAATACATCTTTCAGTAGCATTACATCTTCCGGTATATCTCTTAGAAGTTCACTATTTACAACTGAAATCTCATCTTTGAAGTTATTATAAAGCCTTTTCATTTGCTAATTACTAGTAATAATCTCTAACATTATACCAAATCTATTCTTAGTAATGTTATTTATAGGCAGTCTAGTGAATCTGAATCATATCTTTTCTATTAGAAATTTCAAATTAGACAGAGATAGATTAAATTTTCTAATACCAGCTAAGGAAGTTGTAAAATACAATTCAACCAGCAGTACCTGGTTTTTTAGCTAACTTTAAGAAAGTAATTACTATCAGTGCAAGAATCAATTTAAAGTTTACAGGTTCAATCTCTAATCTTATTAAAATATTGGTAATTGTAAAATAACAAAAGACTCCAACAAAGCAGCTGCACAACTCAATAAATGGGCTGTGGTTTATCAATTTTTCATGAAAAAATCTAATTTTAGTAACTAGATGTAAGCCAATAACTAGTGCACCAATCCCAGTTATAGCTATGCCGAAGCCCATATTAATATCAGCATAACCATACATTTGACATATAATTGCCCCATATAGAGCTGCAAGAGCTCCACTAATACCCAACCCAATCATTCTATAAAACTCGGAGCTGAAACCCAATTTATCCATTAAATTCCTATTTTCACCAAAACCGCGTAGCTTTAGACCAAATTTACAACTCATCACAAGTAGAGAAAGAACAACAGTAAATATAGCTGTAGAGATGACAAGAAGAAGCTTATTGCCCCCCATCAACTTCAAGAGAGTGCTAGTCTGCATAGTCATTATATTAGGCTTACCCATCACATTTAAGTTAATGCTATATAGGGCAAATGACATCAGTAGCCCCGCAATTATATCGTTAATACTATTTTTTCTCTGTACAACAGCAACACAAGCACCAGCAGCAAAACCAGCAGCCATAGCAGCAACAGATGCAGCTATAGGATGAACTCCAGCCAATAACATTTTACCACATATTGCAGCGCCAAGTACAAGACTCCCATCCACACTAACATCAGTAACCTTAAGAATTACATAGCTAAAGTATATTCCACAGATTAGGGGAAAAAATAATAAACTTTGTTCTAAAATACCTAATAACATAACTCATCAGAAAATATAAAACAGATTTTTCTTAGTTTCTTACTACATACTGCAGCGCTAAGTATCAGGCTATCATCAATCCTAATATCATCTATAGAAAATAAATAATAGAAAAAATCTAAGCTTTTATCAAAAATAAATCCTATCACTTTTTAGTGCAAAATATTAAAACTGGCGCAGATATATAGATCGATGAATATGTACCAAAAGCAATTCCAAATGAGAGACCAGCGCTAAATCCTCTAAGAGCTTCACCACCAAATATAAGAAGGGCTATACAGACAACTAGTGTGGTAAAAGACGTCATCATTGTCCTAGAGAGGGTTTCATTAATACTCTGGTTGATAAGTGCCTTAAACTCACATCTATTAATTTTAACCTTAAGATTCTCTCTAATCCTATCATAAATAACAATGCTATCATTGATCGAGTAACCAACTATAGTCAAAACAACTGCAATAGATGTAAGATCAAACTGGAAACCACTCAAGCTAAAGAAGCCCAAGGTAATGAGAACATCATGTAATAGGGCAAGCATTATTCCAAATCCAAATTTTAAGTCAAAACGCAACCAAATATAAATCATCATAGCTAGAAGTGAAAAGATAATTGCTTTAGCTCCATCAGATGCAAACTCAGCACCGACTTTCGGTCCAATATAGTCAACTTTTATAAACTCAGTATCAGGAAAAGACTTTTTTATAATCTGTGCTACTTTATCCACGGCCTCACTGCCACTTACACCAATCTGTAAGCTATAGTTACAACAGATGGAATCTTCACTATAAAGCTTAGTTTTATGGATCTCAAAGTCAGTATACTCATCACTCATAATATTTTTCATGATAACCTCAACATCATCATGCTTAGTCCAAAACTCAATGACAGTGCCACCTCTAAAGTCAATGCTGAAATTTAGCCCTTTAAAAATCAGCAAAATAATACTGAAAATGGTAAGCATTCCACTAAAAGTTAGGGCATAATTTTTCTTTCCAATAAAATCTATATTTGGTATCTCTTTCGACATCTGTTAAATTATAGGTATTATGCTATGTACGTTTTGTCAGATTAAGTTCATAAACCTTCTTATACCACGGTAGATGGGAATAACAAATCTTTGAGTGCAGTCTGGCAAACTTGAAAAGTTTTTAAGGAAAGTTAATGATAAATAAGAAGATAATAATTGATGGCTTATATAAGGATGACATAACTGTAGTGTTATCAAAAAATGATAACATAGATGAGTTCCGACACCAAAATTCAACACAAAACTTCATCCAAGGGAATATATATTTAGGAAAAATTGAAAAGATAGAACCAGCTCTACAAGCAGCTTTTGTTAATTACGGCAATGGCAAATCTGGCTTTATAAAACTCATAGATATCCATCCAAAATACTATGATCCAGCTAAAGTTGAAAAATACTTGGGTAATCAAGAACAAAAAGAAGGAAAACAAGAAATAAAAAATGAAGAGATAGACGAAAATGATGTAAGCTCTATCACCAAACAACTAATAAATCATAATCCAAATAAATATGTTCCAATCCACAATTTAGTTAAAGTTGATCAAACAATTTTAGTACAAATAGAGAAGGATGAAAGAGGATCAAAAGGTGCCAGTCTCACTACATTTTTATCAATTTCAGGAAGATATTGTGTACTAATCCTAAACTCGAATAAGTCCAATATCATATCTAAAACAGTAGAGGATGAAGGTGAGAGAAAGAGGTTAAGAACTATAGCAGATGAACTATCAATGATGCATGAAAATGCCTCGATAATGATAAAACCAAGCGCAGCCTATAAAACTAAAGTAGAGATAGTAAGAGACTTTGGCTACTTAATAAGATTATGGCAAAATATAGAAAAATGCGCTGAAGGCGCTCAAGCACCACTGTTTATCCATGAGGAAGGAGATATAATTAAAAAATCAATAAGGGAATTATATGACGGGGAAGTAAGTGAGATAATAGTTTCAGGAAAAGAAGCATATGAAAATGCTCACGCCTTTATGAAGCTACTTATGCCTAAGTATATCAATAAAGTTAAGCATTATACAGAGATAACTCCAGTATTTATAGAGCATAATCTACATGAGCAGATCAAATCACTCTATACAGACACAGTATCACTTCCATCAGGTGGCTATTTAGTTATAAATCAAACAGAAGCTCTAACATCAATAGATGTAAATTCAGGTAGATCAACTGGTAATTATAGCGTAGAAGAAACGGCCAAGTTAAATAACTTAGAGGCAGCACATGAGGCAGCAAAACAGATCAAATTGCGGAATATCTCAGGACTAATAGTTATTGACTTTATAGATATGTACTCGCAAGAAGCGAAAGACACAATTGAGAAGGTAGTGAAGGAAGGCATAGCATCTCAAAATACTAGAGCAATGGTTTCAAAAATGGGAGACTTCTGCTTAATGGAAATAAGTAGGCAAAGGTTAGGGAATAGTCTAGCTGAATGTGTATTTCATAGATGTAGAGAATGTAATGGAAAAGGTAGAGTAAGATCATTTGAACTGACAGCAGTAGCAATCCTCAAGGCAGTTAGAGAAGAGATTTCCTTAATAACTGATAGAGATAGTGATATGATCATAGAGGTTGGCAGTAGAAAAGAAATAATAATGGATCTTATCAACGATAAAAAAGCAGAATTAACAGAGATAGAAGATCTTTTTCAAGTTAAAATCAACCTCAGAATAGATGAAACGGCTAGCCTGGATACATTTTATATCGAGAGGAAGCGGAATAAGAAAAAGAGTAACAATACACCTCTTTCAACTATAGATAGAACTTATTACTTTAGCGATGAAAAAAAGGATAAAAAAAGATATGATAAAAAGCACTATGAAGTACCAATACTTCAGTTAGAACTACAGAAATCAGCTATGAGAAGAACATTTGAAAGTATAATTAAAAAATTTAAAAAATGAAAAAAACATTAGTCATTTGTATGCTAATCATTAGTGGATGTAGCGCCAAAAACGAAAATGTTATAATACAAGAATTAAGTCCAGATCAACCCGATTTATCAGTAACAGAAGTAGTTGAAGAAAAAATATCATGAATAATAAAATGAGAAGAGTTCTAGCAATTATAAGTTGCATCTTAGGATTAAGCAATTGTACAAAAAAAACTTCAGTTAATGAGAAGCTAGTAGAACAACTAGCAGTAGCGGAGGAAAAAGTTCAAGAGAAAAAACCGCAAGAATTAAAGATAGAAATAGCCGGTGAAGCGCCAACAAACCAAGAAAAGAAGTTTAAAGTAGAAGACCAAGATGTAATGCTGTTCCAGGAAGAGCAAATCAAACCTATAATGGTGGCTGTAATGGCTCCTATGAGTGGTAAGTATGACATGATAGGTAATGGTATAATGGACGGAGCACATATGGCTCTCATTGAGCTGTTCAATAAGCATAAAATACCAGTACGACTTACAGTAATTGATACTGGCAGCGGAATAGAAGATATGGAGTTTAATATTTCAAAGCTAGATGAAACTCAGTTTGATATTATTTTAGGACTTACATCTCATGAGCAGCAAGCCTTTGTAGAGAGCTACATAGAAAATTCTCAGCATAAACCTAAGATAATGGCATTACTTCCAGGAAATTGTTTAATATCTCCAGAAGAACAAGTGAAGTTAATAAATCAGCAAGATAAACAGGCATATCTAGTACTACCTATGAGCGAATCAGAAAAGACATGGAAAAGTGATAGAGTTAAAATTCTGCAGTACAGCACTGATGATATCAATATGATTAATGATGATCTAATGAAGATAGCTAAGAGGATAGAAGAAGAAACAATTGGGCAGAGAGCTATAGTAGTCTTTACAGAAGGTAATTGGAAGCTCCAGAAGTTCATAGCTAATTCTGCATCATTTAAAGACAGAATAGAAATTATTTTAGCACCTATCTCACATATAAATACTAGAATGGAAGCAATTAATGAAAAAAGGCATAAGTTCGGTAATATATGGATTATTGGAATAGATCATCAAGATTATAATAAGTTTATGAGAGAGTTCTATAATATTCATAATCGCAAACCTTTAGAGATATCCTTTCTATCATATAACGCAGTAAAGGAGTTAAAGAGTGGAGTCTTTGACGGAGAAAAATGGAATTTTGATAATGTTAACTGTAAACCAAAAATAAAACTTTTTGAACAAAACCATCAAAATTAAGCAATGCAAAATACAATAAAAGAATCAGTAGAAATCTCTGGGATAGGCATTCACTCAGGAAAAAAAGTGATAATAAAATTACTGCCGAGAGATGAAAATTCAGGCATAATTTTTCGATCAAATGACGGTAGTAAAGAAGTGCAAGCCAAGTTTGATAGTGTTAGCTCTACCAATATGTCAACAAAGCTATCAAATGGACAACTGACTGTAGACTTAGTTGAGCATCTAATGGCAGCCATATGGGGAGCAAATATAGATAACTTAGTAGTTGAACTAGATAGCGAAGAAGTGCCAATCCTTGATGGAAGTGCCAAACCTTTCCTAGACGCAATAAATAGCATTGGTACACAATCTCAAATCTCTCCTAGAAAAATATTAAAAGTGACAGAAATTATAGAAGTGCAGGAAGATGATAAATATATCAGAATCTCACCAAATGAGAATGGGCTAATAATTGATATGACAATAGATTTTTCACATAAATTGATTAATTATCAGAAATTCATTTTCTGCAGCAACGAACAAGTATTTGCAGATTTAATAGCACCTGCCAGGACTTTCGGATTTGTCAAAGACTTAGAATATTTTCATAATAGTGGACTTGCATTAGGAGCATCACTTGAGAACTGCATAGGTTTAACTGAAAATGGCATCGCAAATTCGGAAAATCTTCGCTTCCTAGATGAATTTGTTCGCCATAAAATACTAGATTGTATAGGAGATTTATTTTTGGCTGGTTACTACCTAAACTGCAGAGTTACAGCCTACAAAAGTGGTCATAGAATGAACAATCTAGCTCTTAGAGAGTTATTTAAAGATGAAAAAAATTATGAAATTATTTAATATTTTTTCGAGGCATAGTTATCTTCCTCAACAAAATTTCTCTATTTTTAATAGATTCTTAATATATCTTATTATATTATCTTATGAGTCAACATCAATTAAAGTAAAATAAAAATGCAATTTTCAAAAGGATTTTTGGCACTACCACTAAAACAAACAGTCAAATTAGCTCTATTACCAAAAGAGATAACTAATCAAGCATTAGATGAGATAGCAAAAGAATGCTGTGTTAGGATTGCCAATGTTTCTGATGAAGCAAAGAAAATCTTTCTCACTGGAGGTATAATAGGTGCAGCATATTATAACCCACTAATCACTAGGTTTTTTTTACAGAAGATGACGATAATGATCAGTATAATGAGGAAAAAATAACTGAATACACTTTTAAGGAACATACGATTAAGTTTTTTAGACAGTTTGAGTTTGACAGTCCGCAATTTAAAGAGCTAAGTAGAGCTAATAACCCTAGCCCAGCAGCTGCGAACAAGGATTATGAATATATAAAACTTGATCATCAAAAAGCGAATACATCTATAAAGTTAAGAATTGTTCAAAAGCTCAAAGATATAGTAGCATATCTTGATTATGCTGCAGAAGATCCTGAGTTAAAAGCAAATATTGACATTGCTTTAAGCATGATATCTGAGTTGGAATGTGTACCAGGAGTAGAAGAAAAATTAAATTCTGCTACAGCACAAATGGCATCTTTTTGTGCTAATGGTTTTGAAAAATATTTCTATGACTTTAAGAGTGATTTAATACAAAACGAGAGTATTACTTTCCTTACAGTTATTAAAGAACATATTGAAACAGAATCACGATCTGCAGAAAAAGATTTGCAGAAAGCTGGGCAGGATTTAAGTTATATGGAGAAGCTGTGTAATGAGAATTATGGGAAACTTAAAAAGAAGGCATCGAAACTTAAAGGACATTTAAATCATCTGCAGGCAAATAATGTTCATTACATTGCAAGACTAAAGATTGAAGTTGCTAAAACATATGGATTAGAAAAAGAGGAGTATGATCCTCAATATACAGTGTTTCAATTCCCTGAATATCAAAATTTGCTAGAAAAATTTCAGAAATTACTAGAAGAAAAATTTGCTAAACCAGAAACAGTAAACCAAGGTATAGAATTTGTTGCAGACAAAATACTTAAAAATCTTGAGAAGCTTCTTCAAGATGGAAGCATAACGACGGGAGCATGGAAAAACTTTACTAGTCTAAATTTTGAAAATGCAGCATTAATTGAAAAGATGGGAGATTTTCTTACATATAATGAAGAAGACTATCAAAGAATATCTGTATCTTTAGATGCAAAAAATCATATAACAAGTGAGATAAGAAGCTTTGTATCAAGGCATTGTATACTAGAAGGATTAGAAAGTTGGCTAGCTTCAGAGGAGAATAAAATGCTTCTTGCAAGACAAATACGGAATATTAAACTTAAAGTTACAGAAGGTGAAGTTAACTTACCTGAGTATCTAAAGACAGTATTAGGAATGGCTAAACCTGGTCAAGATATATCAATTGGTTTGATTAATAGTCTTGTCTTATGGATTGGAGAGTTGCTTGATTTGAATTTTGACATTGTACAACGTAATAAACAGGCTAAAAATTGGGTAGATCAAATAAAGCAGAAGCAATTAATAATAACAAAGGAGCAAAATTTAATTGAAGCCTAAGATCTGTAATATTGCTGTAATACTTCTACTATAGATTACAATATAATTTAAAAATATTGAAAACTAACATAAACTAGTATGAATAAAATTAAACCATTTATAAATCTGGACAATTTGAAAGACAGATTCGATCGAATAAAAGAAAACTTACAAGCAGCAAGCTTGGGAGTAAAACTACAAGACAATCGGCTTGTAGTTGAAAAACAAGACAATCTTCTTTCTCCTGCAAATCAGAATATCTGGTTAAAGTTTATGCAAGATTGTTTAAATAAAGAGTTCGAGATTGTTAATCAAGAAAGTGCAAATGTATTACTGCCATCTATTGTTCAGTACTTAGAGAATCGTCAAGATGACAATACTTTGATGATCATAGAATGTGGAATGTGTGATCTTCCATTCACTAAAATAGAAGACAGAAAATCTGCGAACACGGAAATTATAGCTGATTTGATATTTAATCATAATATAATTCCTGCAAACAATGCAATTGATTTCAAGATAGAAGACTTATCTATCTCAAATGAGGTTATTAAAGAGTGCTCTCTGCAATGTGAGGATCGCAAATACAATCCAGGCAAAATGCTTGAAGGAGCACAAGTTTCAGCTATAACATATAATGTATTAAAATCTCAAGGACTAGAAGCAAATGATTATTTGTTCTATCAACTTAATATCGCTGATGAGGGGGAGAAGCAACTAACAGAAAAAAAAATTAAACTAGCTTTATTAAGAGCCAATCAAGGCAAGCCAGTTGCATTACAATTGTCAAACCAGTCACACTGGATAACTCTTTGCTTACTACCTAATAAGTTTGATCGAAGCAAAGTAGCTCTTGTAATGATGGATGGTAGAGAAAAAGATGCAGAGGTCCAAGCGCTTGATCATAACTTTGATGACTTATCTGTTGAAGATAGAAAGCGACTTCTAGAACATCAAAAAGAAGCAGTTGCACAACATCATTTAGACCCGAATAAAATAATTGAACAGTTAAAAGAACTAGGTCCTAAATTAGATATGAATATATCACAAGTTTATGATTTAAGCGTCAAAGGTCAGCAACAAGACAATAGCTGCGGATTAGATACAGCTCTAAACACAGCAGCTATAATTCAAACACATGAAAATTATGATGCAGTTGACTTTGACCCAAAGGATTTTCAACAAGCGCTGAATCACCATATTTATTATCAGAACAAAGATAACAGATACTACATTCTAAATCAAGAATCATCTTTAGGGAAGGAAGTAATTGTAAAAGAAATTGGTACTCACTGTCTTCTAAGTAGCCTTGAAGAAGGGATAAATAAGCCTGCACAATCTTTATCTAGCCTTTTAAAAACACTAGTTCTTCCAGAAGAATCTTTACAAAGCGCACAAGAAAGCCCGGTACAAGCACTGAAAGGATTAGAAAGTTGGCTAGCTTCAGAGGAGAATAAAATGCTTCTTGCAAGACAAATACGGAATATTAAACTTAAAGTTACAGAAGGTGAAGTTAACTTACCTGAGTATCTAAAGACAGTATTAGGAATGGCTAAACCTGGTCAAGATATATCAATTGGTTTGATTAATAGTCTTGTCTTATGGATTGGAGAGTTGCTTGGTTTGAATTTTGACATTGTACAACGTAATCAACAGGCTAAAAATTGGGTAGATCAAATAAAGCAGAAGCAATTAGTCGAGAGACAGCAAGTTCTAGCATGTTAAAATCACTTTATGAAAAGCTTTGCAAAGCTTATAGCTTTTGAGAAAAAGCCGTGATTTTCTTCTCTGTCTGGAATTATATTGTAATCAATCACAGGTAAGTCAGTTTTAAGATTGAAGTTTTTCTGTAAATCTTGCAGAGCTTGCCTATCAGTTCCGAGTGCATCTATTAAACCTAATTCTAGAGCTTTTCTACCTGTAAATACCTCACCAGTAACTACAGCTGATATATCTTTGATTCCAGCTCTACTCTCAGCTACCATATCTTGAAAGATAACTTGTGTTTCATCAATTAGCTTCTGGATACTCTTCGCACCTTCTTCTGTTGGTTGTTGATTTATTGGAGCTCCAAAGACTTGATACTCATCTGGTAATGCCTTGAGATGAGATGACTTGTATCTGAAAAATTTTACTCCGAACTTTTCTGCCAAACCCGAAACATCTAACATATCTCCGGTTGAAACCCCAATTGAACCGATAGAACTAGTTTCATAAGCATATATTTTACTAGCTCCCATACCTGCCATATAGGCAGCAGAATCCATATTTTGAGCAGATACAACTAATGGTTTCTTTGATTTAATCACATTAAATCCTTTATAAAGAGCCTCGCCGGCTATGGTATAGCCACCATAACTATTAATTTGGAGCAAGACACCTTTAACTTTATCGTTTTCTGCTAAGTAGTATATATTGTTTAAAACTTCATCATCGTAAACAATCAATCCATTCAGCTGAGTTTTTACTATACACTCTTCCTTAATCTCAGGTTTTTCATTTGGATCTTTTTTCATAATGAAGAATGCGACTGCAGAAATGAATGCAATTCTCCATATCCATAGCTCTTTTTTTGATTGTTTTACTCTGATTTTTGCCATAATAATTTCTTGCTTGATACTCAAAGAATTAACATATAAGCTTCCACTTTTCAAACTAATACATTTTAATATACTTAATATTGCGGTTCCTATTTCTTTAATCTCACTGTGAAAATCTTCAATATCTTAATATTTTCTTAGTATTTTTGTTGTAAATAAACTATTATAGGTTGTATAAAATATGCAACCTATAATAGTCTGAAGTCACTTAAAATAAAATTAATAATAAAAAATATAAAACAAAATATCTATTCACACACAAGTTCAGTCTTTTTATATAAGAAGTATTTGAATGAACGGCTTTAATAGAGCTTATATAATAATCATCTTATACAATCTACAACTTCTATTTAGCATTAGAGAGCCAAACTATTTAGACTTTTCAATGATAGTATCTGCAATGTTTTGAGGGACTTGTTCATAGTGTGAGAACTGCATAGAATACTGCGCTCTACCTTGTGTCATTGAGCGGAGAGTACTAACGTATCCAAACATAGAAGCCAGCGGAACATTGGCGCTAATAACCTGAGCATTTGCTCTCTGCTCCATCCCAAGAATCTGACCTCTAATACTATTTAAATGCCCAATAACATCACCCATAAAGTCTTCAGGAGTTATAACTTCGACCTTCATCATAGGCTCTAAAATCTTAGCACCAGCCTTAGCAGTACCTTCTCTAAAGGCAGCTTTAGCAGCAATTTCGAATGCTAGAGCACTTGAGTCAACATCATGATAAGCACCATCTAACAATGTAGCTTTAAAGTTGATTAGTGGATAGCCAGCCAACACGCCACTATTACAAGCACTTTGAATACCTTTATCAACTGCAGGTATATACTCTTTAGGTACATTACCACCAACTACTTTACTCTCAAACTCATAGCCTTCATGTGGCTCAAATAGGATCTTAATCCTAGCATACTGGCCAGCACCACCACTTTGCTTTTTGTGTGTATAATCGATTTCATATGCCTTTGTGATCGTCTCACGATATGCAACCTGTGGTTCACCTATATTAGCCTCAACCTTAAATTCTCGCCTCATTCTATCAACGATAATCTCAAGGTGTAGCTCACCCATACCAGCTAGAACTGTTTGATTTGTTTCAGGATCAGTCTTAACGCGAAGTGATGGGTCTTCAGCAACAAGTCTAGATATAGCAACTGACATTTTATCTTGGTCAGCAATTGTTTTAGGTTCGACTGCTACTTCAATAACTGGCTCCGGGAAGTCCATTTTTTCAAGGATAATTGACACACCTTCTTCACATAAAGTATCACCTGTAGTTGTCCTCTTAAGACCAGCAACAGCAACTATATCACCAGCGAAAGCTTCTTTTATATCTTCTCTATTGTTAGCATGCATTAGGAGTATCCTTCCTATTCTCTCCCTCTCACCCTTTATTGTATTTGTAACTGATGTACCAGCGCGCAATACTCCGCTATATATCCTCACAAACGTGAGGGAGCCAACAAACGGGTCATTCATTACCTTAAATGCAAGCCCAAGCATTTTTTCATCGTCAGAAGCTACTACATCAACTTCACCTGTAACATCACCTGAACGTGTAACTGTAAAGCCTTTAGCTGGCGGTATATCAATTGGACTAGGTAGGTAGTAGATCACTGCATCTAATAGAGTCTGAACACCTTTGTTCTTAAATGCACTTCCACATAGAACAGGAGTTATTTTACTTTCTATTGTACCTTTTCTAATACATTTTTTAACTTGCTCTTCTGTTAGCTCATTGCCATTTAAGTATGCCTCGAGAACCTCGTCATCTAACGTAGCAACTATATCAATCAACTCAGCTCTAGCTATCTCAGACTGCTCATGTAAATCAGCTGGGATATCAGTGTACTCGTAGCTAGCACCAAGGTCATCACTTTGCCATATAATAGCCTTCATCTTAACTAGATCAACTACACCAATAAACGTATCTTCTATTCCTATAGGTAGTTGTACCACCGCAGCAGTTGCACCGAGCCTATCTTTAATCATACTGACACATTTCTCAAAGCTTGCACCAGTTCTATCCAGTTTATTTACAAAGCACATTCTTGGGACATTATATTTATCAGCTTGCCTCCACACTGTCTCTGACTGAGGCTCAACACCAGCAACGCCATCAAATACAGCTACTGCACCGTCCAGCACCCTTAGAGATCTCTCAACCTCAATTGTAAAATCTACGTGTCCTGGAGTATCAATAATATTAATCCTATGCTCTTCATTACTTTCATGAGCTTTCCAGAAGCAAGTTGTAGCAGCAGATGTAATTGTAATACCACGCTCCTGCTCCTGCTCCATCCAGTCCATAGTTGCATTACCTTCATGTACCTCACCTATCTTATGAGACTTACCCGTATAGTAAAGAATTCTTTCAGTACACGTTGTTTTACCTGCATCTATGTGAGCCATGATCCCTATATTTCTATAGAGGTTAATTTGAGTGTTTCTAACTGACATTTTTTATATAAATTGCTTATTTTATCTAATGTAATGATACATGAAAAATTTTTGAATTAGGCGAAATAATCTCCTAAGTTACTAGATTTACCGGCCATTGTTGTTTTTAGTACCGACGAAAGCATAGTGAGCGAAAGCCATATTTGATTCAGCCATTTTATGAGTTTCCTCACGTTTCTTAACTGCAGCACCTTTTCCACTAAATGCCTCAATAAACTCAGCTGATAGCTTTTCATACATGGTTTTACCAAGTCTCTTTCTAGCAGCAATGATTATCCATCTAATAGCTAATGCCATTCCTCTCTGAGGTCTAACGTTTGTTGGTACTTGATAGGTAGCCCCACCAACCCTACGAGAACGCACTTCCATTGCTGGTTGAACATTTCTCATAAATTGCTCAAAAGCTTCAACTGGATTAACTCCTAACTTTGAAGCTGAATTTTCTAGTGCTGAATAAAAAATATTTTCAGCAATTGACTTCTTACCCTCATACATAAGGGAATTAATAAATTTAGAGATAGTTACACTTTTATACTTCGAATCGGAGAGTACAATTCTCTTTTCTGCGCGTCTTCTACGTGACATAATTTAGTTTAATTATTTTGGTTTCTTTGTTCCATATCTAGAGCGAGAAGTCTTACGATTCTTAACGCCATGAGTATCCAGTGAACCACGTACTACGTGATATTTCACACCTGGTAAGTCTTTTACTCTTCCACCTCTTACTAGCACCTTATTGTGCTGCTGTAAGTTATGGCCCTCACCCATAATGTATGCTGTAACCTCTTTACCATTCGTCAACTTAACTCTACAAACTTTTCGGAGAGCTGAGTTAGGCTTTTTGGGCGTTACTGTTTTAACTAGCAGGATTGTACCTGACTTTTGTGGGCACGCATCTAAAGAAGGAGCTTTCGTTTTATATTTCTTCGAAATCCTTGAGTTATGTCGTACCAGCTGATTAATTGTTACCATTAATTTTTTTAGTTTAGAGTATCGTATAACATGAGCTATTATACTCGAGATTTTTATTTTTTCTAGTGGTTATAAACCGTGGCCATTTATATCATGTTGATATGAGCTAATGATAAAGGATGTATGGCTGAGTTCGATATATCTTTCAATTTCTTTTGTAAACTTTTCTGCGAGCCCACAGTTAAAAAGTTCTTTTATGAAATTTAATATCAATTCTAAGAGTACCATACTGTTTTTTTCACTTTGGTAAGTGTCTTTCAAACGACTCAAAAATTCATCATTTTCTTTAATGAATTCTATAGAATTTTTTAGATTTTGTTTATCTTCTTCGCTGAGACTAATTTTTTCTATGAAATCATTTGCTATTTTTTTGATTTGCAAAACAAAATTATCTTCTCCATAATTTTTATAGACTTTCTTTAGAGCATAATTTAGCCCTTTAAGTTGATCAATTAAACAAAGTTTTTCCCTAAAAGTTTGTAATTCATTAGATAACTTACCTTGCTCATTTAACTCATTAAGTAAGTTTTTTAAGCCATTTATTTGTAAAATATTAGTTTGGATTTTATAAGGAGAACTTCCCATGCCTATCTCAGCAATGCTTTTGATCAAAGATTGATTTTTATACAGATATTCCAAAGGATTTTTATTTAAAAAACCTAGCTCGCTCATCTTCTTCAAAGTAGCAATTTGCTTCAGGATTTCTTTATTAGGATTAAATTTATCGCAGTTATAATCAGTATATAAATATACTTGACTTAAATCAATTGTTATGAAATCACTATTATAGCTTTCGATACTTTTGTTATACCAAGCTTCGCCCTCCTCATGAGGTATTTCTGGCAACAGATTGTTACTGGCTAGACTTTCTATGACATCCTTAAAAAATTCATTACTGTTTATGTATTTTTTGAGGTCGTAAACAATCTTATCGATAGTTTTATCCTCACAGAAACGCCAGTGCGACTGCAATTCAATGGCTTGTGCATCGGAATCCCATAAAGGATAAAGTTCTCCTAACTTGCTCATGCTGTATGATACATAATGAATTTCATTACCATCACCCTCATACCACGGATTATTTTCTCGAACAATATTCGTAATCTTGCTTTTAATTATCTGTAATTTTATCTCTGGTATTTTTTCTGTGAAATCCTCTATTAGTTGGCTCTTTAGGTAATTCTCTAAAGACATCAAAGATGTTGCTCGTCCAGAAGCACAAGCTTGATCTAGATTAAAACCACATGCTCCATCTAGAGATATTTTTTTCTCAATTACCTTGCTTAACATCTCATAAATTGCCTTAAGTGAACTATCTACAACCCTCTTATGGGTCGCATCTACAGGGTACTTTATGATGTTGTTACCTCCCTTAAAACTAAGTGATTCTAGTGCATTGAATTATTTGAGCATAATCATTATTATATTTATTTCAACATGCTGAAATTGAAAAAACTCTTGTGATAAAAGTGGTCTCATTGTAAAATGTTTTAAATATTTTCATATATATTATCAAAGAAATATTAAAATCTAATGACATACTTCTTAGGAATAGATGCTGGTCTAAGGAAAACTGGTTGGGCTATAATCACTAAGATAGATAATCAGATTAAGTATATCTCCTCAGGCGTGATTAAAACCACAGGTTGTGATGCTGAAGCTCTTCTAAAGATATTTGATAGTATATCAGAAGTTATAGAAAAACATAAACCTCATTATGTTGCAATAGAAAATACATACGTTAATGAAAACCCACTTTCATCACTAAAGTTAGCACAAGCTAGATCTGCCTCAATAATTGCTTGTTCTAAAGCTGGTTTAATACCAAGTGAATATCAAGCTTCAACTATAAAGAAAGTAGTTAGTGGTAAAGGTAATGCAGATAAATCTCAAGTAGAAAGGATGATAACTTTACAACTTGGTCAGATCACGAAAAAAACTTATGATGAGAGTGATGCAATTGCTATTGCATTCTGTGATGCTCTCTTTCAAAAAAGAGTCTAATCTGGTATTATTTGGTGATATAACATAAAAATAAAACATATGACCTTACCTTTTATGCCTAAAGCCACAGCTATATGGTTGATAGACAATACAACTCTTACATTTGAACAGATTGCTGAATTTTGTGGCATGCATTTTCTAGAAATAAAATGCATTGCTGACGGCGATGTCGCTGCTAATATTAAAGGTCTTAATCCCATACAAGTTGAGCAATTAACAAAAGATGAGATTAGTAGATGTGAGGCAGATAAAAATACAAAATTACGATTAACAAAATCAGCAACTGAGACAATTGAAGCAAATCAAGCCTCTAATAACAAAAAGTCTAAATATACACCTGTCGCTAGAAGAGAAAATAAACCTAATGCTATCGCATGGTTACTGAAAAATTGCCCAGAAATAACTGAAAGACAGATTGCTAGACTGGTTGGATCTACAACTCCTACAGTTATATCAATTAAGAATAGAACTCACTGGGATATGCCGAACATTTCTCCAAAAGATCCAATATTATTGGGAATCTGTTCTCGTGTTGATCTTGAAACACAACTTGCTCATGCTAAAACTTTAAAAGCTGACGCGTACAACAATGAGAAGAAATAATTTGATAAAAGGCTTTCTAACATTAATTTTATTCCTCCTGATCATCGCTATAGGGTTTGCAATTGAGTTTAGTAAGATAAATATCAAAAAGGATCTTGTATTTTTAATTAAGAGTCATACCAGTACTAGAGATATTGCAAAACAGCTTATAGAACAAAATGTATTACATAATCAGGCTGTATTTTTTTTCTTTGCAAAAGCTTACTCTGAGATTAATAATAAACCTATAATTGCAGGAGAGTATCAGTTAAGAAATGGCATGAATGGATTAGATTTAATAAGACTCTTTACTAGAGGAAAAGTTATCCAACATTCAATTATGATTTCTGAGGGATTATCCATTAGAGAGATTTTAGAGAAAATAAATAAACTTAATAATATTATACACTTTCCGCATGAGATACATATTGAGGAAGGATATCTTATGCCTGATACATACTTTTATACCTATGGAACACTTGACATAGATATCATTAAGAGAATGAAGAAACAGATGGATGATTTTATAGCTGTTGAATGGCATAAACGTGATCAAAAAATAGATCAAGTTATATCATCACCAGATGAAGCCATTATTATTGCTTCTATAGTTGAAAAAGAAACTTATATTGATAGTGAAAAACCATTGATAGCTAGTGTTTATATAAATAGACTTATTAAAGGTATGAAACTTCAAGCAGACCCAACAGTTGTATATGGACTTGGTTTATATCACAATGATAATTGGGATGGTAAGTTGCGCTTTTCTCATCTGAAACAAGATTCTAAATATAATACTTATAAGAATAAAGGTTTGCCACCAACCCCTATATGTAATCCAGGTAGGAAAGCTATTTTAGCTGTATTACATCCAAATTGGAGTCAAAAGCTATTTTTTGTATCAAATGGATCAGGTAGACATATATTTTCTAATAACTTTGCACAACATAAAAGAAATATAGAAAAAGTAAGAGTTAGATGATGATTCTCATATTTATTGAAGAATAATCCTCTAGACGCTCAGCTTTTTCAATTTTATACTAATTACTTATCTGATATATAGAATATTTATTGATAGAAATTTGAAATTTTAAGATTTATATTCTGCATTGATCAGAAATGCTTTTTCTTAAAGCTTTATTAATTGGTATAAATGCTGCAGTAATTATTTGGATCGATCAACTTGTATTTTATCAATAAAATTTTGCAAGATTGTGTTAGAAGCGCAGCTGTAATAGGCATTGGTACTTCACTAGCTGATGATATATGTGCGCACAGCTTTCTATATCTAGTTTTATCTGAAAACAATCATATTTTCCAGTTCTTTGTTTTAAGTCTAGCCAACTTCATAGAAGTTTTTGCAGCTATAGGTGGGATGTAACAATGGGTTAAGCATTGATAATAGCATTAGGTTGCTTTTTCGAATTATATGATGGAAAACATAGATTATCAAGTAAAATACTTAAAAAAAATATTAAAATTGGCTCAAGTATTATTTAGCTGATCTTCTTGAATTTTATTACCCCGTCTATATTCGTACTAATCATGATAAGATCGTATTTTTCGTTTACAACTAAGAATTTCTCATAGTCACTCACCTTGATTTTGATGCCATTTATTATCTTCTTTGCTGTCTCGTCATCTATATAAACTTTCGGATAATGATTGAATATCTCAATTGTAGATATAACTCTATCCGAAGCATCTGCCACTTTAAAATCACCGATTTTAGTTCGCCTGAGGGCTATCACATGAGCATATGTTCCTAGTTTATGAGCTATATCCCGGGCGATGCTGCGAACGTAACAACCTTTACTGCACTCCATTATAAAGGTTGTTTTATCATCATTATGATTTGTAATTATTAAACTATTTATAATCACTTGCCTCGCTTCAAGATTGAAATCTAAACCACTTCTTGCTAAGTCATATGCGCGCTTGCCATGTATATGTATTGCTGAGAATTTTGGTGGCTGCTGCATTATTTTGCCATGGAACTGGTATAGTATTTCTGCAATTTCTGAGTGAATTGGTATATTATTGACTGTGTTTATCACTTTTCCTGTCAAGTCATCTGTATCTGTTTCCATACCCCATTTCACTGTGAATTGGTAAACTTTATCCATTCCCATTACATACTCGATTGCCTTAGTTGCTCTACCTATAGCTGCAATCAGCAATCCTGAGGCGAATGGATCTAGTGTACCTGCATGACCGATTTTACAATATTTAGGTAGTTTTTTTTTAATTGGATAAAGCATCTTTGCTGATGAGATACCTATCTCTTTATCAATTAAAATGAATCCGCACTCTGTCATTTTTGCGGAATTTATATCATACTTTTGTTTTTATTGATTTCTATCTAGTTAGATTGAAAAAATCTATCTATATATTCTTGACTTATTTTCAGCATATTTTTTTAGAGTTTTGATAATGCTTCTTCCAACTTCAGTCAATAAATTTGCAAATTTTTCCACTTTAAGCCTTGGCTGTATTTTATATATTTATTCTCTATACTGAGCTGCGAGAGCTCATTAGTATATGACACTTTTTTAATTTGATCTGTGCAATGAAATTTGAAAAATCTGAAAATAACTCCTGATTAGCTTCAGCAAATATTCAAGTCAATATTATAACTCATAATCTAGCACCACAGCTGAATCATTCACCTTATACTCAGTCCTGAGGTCTTTGCCATTAATCTTCATCATCGATGACTTTAAATCCTTTACCGGACAACTTAAGCTCTAGCATTTCGCGTATAAATATATCAATTTCACCATCTAGCACCGCAGCTGTGTCAGTTATTTTATATCCAGTCCTGAGATCTTTAACCATTTTATATGGGTGTAAAACATATGAGCGTATCTGATGTCCCCAGCCGATAGAGCTCTTTTGATCATTGTCCTGGCTAGCTTTTTCTTTACGCTTCTGCATTTCTAGTTCATAAAGCTTACTTTTCAGCATTGACATACATTCATCACGGTTCTTATGCTGAGATCTATTATTTTGGCATTGAGCAACTATCCCAGTTGGCATATGAGTAATTCTCACTGCACTATCTGTAGTATTGACATGCTGACCACCTGCACCACTTGACCTATAAGTATCAATCCTCAGATCGCTCTCAACTATATTTATCTCTACATCATCATTAATGACTGGCAAAATATTTATACTTGCAAAGCTTGTATGGCGCTTTCCTGCATTGTTAAATGGAGAAATTCTCACTAAGCGATGTATCCCAGTTTCAACCTTCAACCAACCATAGGCATTGCGCCCTTCAACTTTAACAGTTGCTGATTTTATCCCTACTTCTTCGCCTTCTAGCTGATCAATTATTGATACTTTATATCTATGCTTCTCACTCCACCTAATATACATTCTGAGTAGCATCTCAGCCCAATCATCACTCTCTGTACCTCCTGCACCTGAGTGAACTTCAACAAAGCATGAAGCAGTATCTATATCGTCTGAGAGCATACATTCAATTTCATTATTGTATGCCTCCTTAGCTATTTCCTTTAGACTATTCAAAACTTCATTCATCGTATCTGTATCAGACATCTCCTCAGCAATATCTATCAGCTCAATACTATCTTCAAAAGATCTTTCTATTTTGTGAATTACCTCTAATTGTTTCGATAAATATTCCCTTTCTATAAATAATTTTTTTGCAGATTGTACATCATTCCATATATCTTCAGCCTCAGCTAGTTTATCTATCTCAGCTATTCTCTCGCTTGCTTTATCGACGTCAAAGATACCTCCTAATTACATTTAATGAATCATTTACTTGTTTGCTTACAATAGATAATTCCTGTCTAAAATTTAGACTACTCATATTTATATTTTATTTTGTTTTCTCCTAATGTTTTTATTATATTTCTCGTATAATATAAAGGTAAACCCAACACATTACTCTCACTATCTCCACTAATCATGGTTACAAAAGATGATGCCATACCTGCTAATGTATACCCTCCTGCCTTGCTATACCATTGCTTTTTATCTGATATAAATTCTTCTATATCTTCATTTGATAGAACTTTAAACTTAATAGTTGTAGTTCCTAGCTTGGTAATAACTTTATCACTTCTCATTCCACATATAGCTGTATAAGTCTTATGACGTCTCCCTGATAGCTTATCTAAGCAAAACCTCACGTCTTTTTCTGTCATAGTCTTTGGTAGCTGTAGCCTACCTCTAGCACAAACTGTGTCTGCTGCAATCACTAGATCTTGTGGATGCATTGCACTTATTTTGCTTGCCTTAGCTATAGCTAATCTTACCGCTGTTTTGTGTGGTAATTCACCTTTTAGCGGTGTTTCATCAATCTCTGGATGAACTATCATATCCGGTCTATATCCAATCTTCTCAAGTAAACTTATCCTTGAGGAGGATGATGAGCCTAGTATTAGTTCCATTATACACCTCCTGTGCGATTATTAGCTGCTTCTAGCTCTGCAAATGAGTCATATTTATGACGCTTTACAACACGTCCTTTTGTTAGATCATATGGTGTAATCTCAACTGTAACTATATCTCCTGTTAAGATCCTTATCTTATTCTTTCTCATTTTCCCTGAAGTATACGCAATTATTTGATGACCATTTTCTAGTTCAATACGAAATGTTGCATTTGGGAGTAGTTCCAGGACTTTCCCATTAAATTCAATTAAATCTTCTTTTGACATATTTTTTATATTTGTTCAACTCTTATTACTTCTGGTATATAGTATTGGAGCATATTCTCTATTCCATCCTTTAAAGTTAAGATAGCACTAGGGCAGCCAGAACATGCCCCTTGCATTTCAACATATACAATTCCATCTTTGTAGCTGTGGAAAGTTATATCTCCTCCATCTTGTGCTACAGCTGGCCTAACTTTTTCATCTATAACTTCAACTATTTGTCTTACTATTTCCTGCTCATCAACTGATAAATATGATATGTTAGATGCTTTCTTTTGAGATACTTCAACTATAGGTAAGCCAGTTATCGCATAGTCTACAACTGTCGCTACTACAATTGCCTTGAGAGACGGCCAGTTAACCAAGTCTGATTTAGTAATTGATATGAAATCATGTCCAAAAAATATATTTTCAATACCTTCAATCTCAATTAGCTTTTGTGCAAGCTTAGATATAGCACAATCTTCAACAGTTCTAAATGATGCTGTTTGTCCATGAGGCATAATCTCTACTCCAGGTAGAAACTTTAATGTGCTCGGATTAGGCGTTTCCTCTATTTGAATAAACATATAATTTTTATATTGACTAATACCATAAATTTTCATTGATATTGAGCTGAGTCTCTCATATTGTTAGCCTTGAACCCTTCAAGTCGTAGAATGCAAGCATCACACTGTCCGCAAGCTGAGCCATTTTTATCTGGATCATAGCAACTTAAAGTATCACTATAATCAACTCCAAGTCTTGTACCTTTAGCTATTATCTCAGACTTACTCATATAAAGGAGAGGTGCTTCAACTTCTATAGTCAACTCACCTTTAACTCCTGCAGCAGTCGCAAGATTAGCCAGCTCATTGAATTTATCTAGATACTCTGGCCTGCAATCAGGATATCCGCTATAGTCAATTGCATTTATACCAATAAATATCTTAGATGCCCCAATAACTTCAGCATAGCCTAGTGCATAAGATAGAAATATAGTGTTTCTAGCTGGTACATAACTTAGCGGTATATTTGCCTTATTTATTCCATCTTTATTTACCTGCAATTTATTATCGGTTAATGCAGATCCTCCAATAGCCTTTATATCAATGTTAACTATACAATGATTCTTTATACAATATTTTTTACAGATTTTCTTGGCTGAATCAATTTCAACTGAGTGCTTTTGTCCATAATTAAATGTTAGAGGATATACTTGATAGCCTCTTTCCTGAGTGATTCTAACAATTGTAGTTGAATCAAGGCCGCCACTAAGTAGTACTACAGCTTTCATTTTTTTATACTTTTTACAAGAATTTTAGATAGAAATCAATAATTTCCTTAAACAAGGACAATATGAAGAATGACTTTTAACAGCTATCCTATAGCTTATATCCAAGATATATTTCTCAACCTAGTCATTGAGTGAATAAAATAGCTCTTCATATACATTGATTTTGCTAAGTAGAGTACTCTATCTACGTCTTTTAATCTATCTGTGATCAGATCATAACTGCTGATTGTCCAGTATATACCACCACTATGATAGTGTATGCTCACCTCAGGATTTATCATGTTCTAGCTCATTCTCTTAAGAAGGTTACTTGATAACCTACTTATCATAAACCATACTGATGAATTTTCCATTTAAATCTGTAAGGGTTTTGAATTTTTCTAGAAGAAAAAACTCAGAAAATGTCAAACTACTTGAGTTCAATTTTAGCACCAGCTGCTTCAAGAATTTTCTTTATCTTGTCAGCTTCTTCTTTAGAAGCACCAGCTTTGATTGTTTGAGGCAGGCTCTCTACAAGTGTTTTAGCTTGAGGTAATGTTAACTGAGGAGATACTTCACGAACAGCTTTGATAACGTCTAGCTTCTTACCACCATCAGATGTTAAAATTATATCAAATTCTGTTTTTTCTTCTGCAGCTGCACTACTATTAGTTGCAACAGCAACAGCAACAGGAGCAGCTGCACTTACTCCCCAATGGTCTTCTAAAGCTTTAGATAGTTCAGCAGCTTCCAGTACTGTGAGTTTTGATAACTCAACTACAAGGTTTTCTATTTTTGACATTTTAAATTTCAGTAAAAAAATTTTGTTTTTTATTCAATTTTACATTTACAGTCATCCACCAAAATAGGTAGTAGAAGCAAGACTGATTTTACTTAAGTTATTATATTAATTTCTTTCTTAAAGCAAGAGGCAATTGATTATGCCTGAGCTAATTTATTTGTCTTAAAAAGACCAAGCATTTTAGCTGCAATACAGATAGAAACAGCAGCGTATCCGAAGCAAGGATCAAATAATACAATCATTTCATGATCATGTGCATTACCACCAGCAGCAGTACCTATTGCAGAAAGAATCAATAATAGTGGATCAAGCTGCTTAATTATCAGAATTTGTTTTTTGAACAACTTCCACATAACTTGTGTACTGATAATTGCCATAATGAGAATTAAAGGTAAGAAATGAAAAGCTTCTATAATTATATGCATAACTATTTTGTTTATATATATGTTATTTGCTTTGTGTAAAAAAGCTAAGGTATATCTTTATACTAAAAAATAATCTCTGTAAACAATTTTTTCTTATATATGGTGGAATTTTTTTTCGCGATCATTTCATTGGAGAGTCTTCATCTTGCTTCAAGCTTGATACATTACCATGTATCAAGTTAACAATTTTATTATCTCCAACTTTAGGAATGCCAAGGAGTGTTCTTATCTTTCTATACAAAGCTGCACGATCAACTCCCATGAATCTTGCAGTTTTGGCAACATTATTAGAAAACCTTTTCAATTGAGCTTTTATATATTCTATATCAAAATGTTTCTTGGCGCTTTTATAATCCTTATCTAAATACTTTGCAATACTAGCAAAACTAGCAAAGTCTGTTTTCATCGTATCAACTATATTTGGATGGATCATATTAACACTCAAAACATTCTCATCATTAATCTTCATCATCATGACTGCATATTCAGCGGTATTACATAACTCTTGAGTGTTACAAGGCCAGCTATAGCCTATTAAAGCATGTTTAATACTATCTATATTAATCTCAGAGCTTATACCATAATAATTCTGTCCTGCTGATATAAAAAGATTTATAATATCATCAATTCGAGTTCTTAAAGGAGGCACAGATAGGTTTTTAACGTTTAACCTGTGGTATAGCATTTCATTTAATGATCGATTTTTAATCAGATCAGTAACTTCAGTGCCACTTCTTAATTCAAAAGTTGCTATAAATCTTACATCGAATTTTATAAGTTTATTATTTCTTATAATCCCATTTTTTTGTAAGGATTCGAGGAGTTTTAATTGGATTGTAGTAGATATTCTGTGAAGGTTTTCAAGTACTATTGTTCCACCATTTGCTCTTTCAAAGATAGATTGTTCTTTATCTGTACCGAAAATTACTTCTAATGCAGAACCTTGATTTTTATTTAAAAATGAAGAAAGTGTAATGAATGGCTTTCGTGATCTTGATGATTGATCATGTATCTCTTTAGCTATAAAAGATGTTTGTGAACCTATCTCACCCTCTATAATTGCTCTGCAGTTTGATATCGCTACTGATTTTATTTCTGTTCTTAGTTTGAAAGCAGCTTTTGATACGCCGTTAGAGAGTTTGAAAATTGAATTATTATTTGTATTGTGCTGAAGATAAGAATTAATATCAACTAACTCTTTTGCTTCTAAAGCACGCTTAACAACTATAAGAAGTTTCTCAGCTTTAAAAGGTTTTTCTATAAAATCATATGCACCTAAGCGAATTGTTGAAGCTGCAAGTTCAACATTTGCATGACCACTAATCATAATGATTGGTATATCATTAAACTTTTGCCTGATCTGTTTTAATAATCCTATTCCATCTAGATGTTTATGACCCAACCATATATCTAAAATTACAAGATGAGGACGTACTTTTTCTATAGCTTCGTAAGCAGTTGCTGTAGATACAGCAACTGTTACGTTATACCCTTGCTCGCGAAGGATATCTCTCATAATCTCACATATTTCGTGGTTATCTTCAACTACAAGTATGTCTTTTACAGTTGTCATCTTTCCTTTCAATTATTAAATTTAAATTTTATTTATCACTATTATGCTGACTAAGCCATAAAGGATTTTTTATCTTTTCCAGCATAATACTATGTAGTTTCATATCAGAATCAGATAAATGGAATAATCTTGTATTATAAGATTCTTCTACTAATTCCTTATTATCATAATGTTTTTTATCTAAAGGTTCAAGAAATATTTTTTGCTGAATATTTCCTTGCAAGTAAGTGTATACATTTGCCAACAGTTTAGCATCTATCAGCGCTCCATGTAGTTTTCTCTTAGATAAATTAATATTAAATCTCTTACAAAGAGCATCAAGAGATGCCGGACTTCCTGGGAATTTTTTCTTCGCGATTATCAACGTATCTACTACCTTGTCAAGCACTATTTCATTCAATCCACATTTGATAAATTCACTATTTAGAAATTTTATATCAAATCCTAATCCATTATGGGCAACTACTTTCGCCCCTCCTATAAACTCACGCAAAGCCTTAGCAATTTCTACAAATATAGGTTTACTTATTAAAAAATCATCCTGTATTCCATGGACTTTAATTGCCTCCTGATCTATTTTTCTTTGAGGGTTAATATAGACATGAAACTCTCTTCCGGTTAGTTTTCTATTCCTTAACTCAATACAACCAACTTCAATTATTCTATGACCTTCTTTGATATTTAATCCCGTGGTTTCTATATCTAGAACTATTTCAACTAAATCATTCATCTAAGATGTAACATAATTTCACTTAATTGTTTTTTTACAACACTTTTTCTTACATCTGTATATATGATAAATGTACTTCTAGCAACTCTTTCATCATTACTTATCTGTTTAGAAATAAGTAAATTGATCATTTTATCAGTCATTTTTTTATTGCGTTGTTTAGCTCTTTTTATTTGAAGATATTTCTCACAAACAGTTGATATAATGATGATTTCATAATTACTTAAAGTCAATTGAACATTTTTTTCAAAGAAGAGAGGGATTTCAAGAATTGACGGCTTTTCTCTATTAGTATTAGCTTTTAACCATGCATCTCTAAATTTTCTGATTTGAGGATATAATATTTCTTCCATTATAGCTAAGATTTGCTCTGTATCTTCTATAGCCTTCTTCAATTCTGTTAAGCTTGCTATACTATTCAAATTGCATCTTGCATTTATCTCTTCTAGGAAGGCTTGAGATGATATAATTTCATTTACAATATCATCTGATCTCAGTATTGAATAACCAAACTTAGCAAGATATTCTGTTATAAATGATTTACCACTTGCTATACCTCCAGTAATAACAACAATTTTTACCATATGCTATTGTTTAACTTTAAGATCCATTAGTACTAATATAAACAATATTTAAATTAAAATGTACAAACCATGCTTGATAGAAATGAAATATTAGCTATTTTTGAAAGGTTTCAAAACGATTCTCCAAATCCTCAAACAGAATTAAAATATAGCTCAACATTCACTCTTCTCATTGCAGTTCTATTATCAGCACAAGCAACAGATAAAATGGTTAATAAAATTACAGAAAACCTATTTGCAGTTGCTGACACACCAGAGAAAATGATCGAACTTGGAGAAGAGGGAATAAAAAAATATATAAGATCTATAAATTATTTTAATAATAAAGCTAAAAACATCTTTTTTATTAGTAAAATCTTAGTGGATAAATACATCTCGGAAGTACCTAATACTTTTGAAGAACTAGTATCTTTACCTGGAATAGGAGTTAAATCTTCAAATGTCATCTTGAATACCGCTTTTAATCATAATAGGATTGCAGTTGATACTCATGTTTTTAGGGTAAGTAATAGAGTCGGCTTATGTAAAACTAACAAACCTAAGGAAACTGAAAAAGCTTTATTAGAAGCTGTACCTGAAAAATTTTTAAAAAATGCACACCATTGGCTTGTTTTGCATGGTAGATATATCTGTAAGGCTAGAAAACCCTTATGTAAAGAATGTAAAATAAAAGATTTATGTATTTATTACAATTCATAAAAATAACAAAAAAGATATTAGCAAATAGGCTTCTGACTAGGCTTATTATTTTTTTGTTTACAAACTTAAATCCTTTTATAAGTGGATTTTGTGAGGATAATTATACAAAAAAGCAGAATTTTACATCAACATCAGATATTTCTATACAATCTTTAATCCTCCAGAATTCTACGAAAGCTGCAACAGATAAAAACGAAGCTAAACCACCAGTTGTAGAAGCACCTAAAGTTATAAACGAAGCTAAACCACCAGTTGTAGAAGCACCTAAAGTTATAAACGAAGCTAAACCACCAGTTGTAGAAGCACCTAAAGTTATA
>CAZGZC010000002.1:114997-189997 GCA_964529685.1 uncultured Candidatus Midichloriaceae bacterium
AACGAAGCTAAACCACCAGTTGTAGAAGCACCTAAAGTTATAAACGAAGCTAAACAACCAGTTGTAGATATACCTAAAGTTATAAACGAAGCTAAACAACCAGTTGTAGATATACCTAAAGTTATAAACGAAGCTAAACCACCAGTTGTAGAAGCACCTAAAGTTATAAACGAAGCTAAACCACCAGTGATAGAGGGGCAAAAACACAATTTACATGATATAAAAGAAGAAGAAATTATCATTCAAGAAGTAATTTTAGACAGCAGCCTTCAAGAGCGTCCTATATATGATTATAAAACAATAACTCTCTCACCAAATATTAATAAGAAGGAGTATTCAGAAAAAAATAGGCATCTCCCAAAGGTTTTTTATCAAAGTGAATACACAGAACTTTTATTTGATGCCGTTAAAGGCAATGATATACAGGGAATTAAATCATTGCTTCAGAGTGGGGCTAACATAAATGCTCAAGAGATTACCAGTGGTTACACACCAGTTATGTTTGCAATCAAATATAATAGAATTAAAGCTCTTAGGTCATTAATTCTCAATGGAGCAGATCTTCTAAAGCAAAATCTACAAGGGCAGACAGCTCTTCATGTAGCTGCTATTACTGGTAATTCACAGGCAATTGAAGTACTTATGAATGCAGGTGCAAATCCGGCTATTAAGGACAAAAAAGGTAATAGAGTTGCAGATTATATGAAGCAAAACATGAAAGATGCAGCTCTTATAATGGCTAATAATTATCAAAATAAAACTAAAGCTCTGATAGATTTTGTTGGACTTAGTGCTTACGATGCAGTTAAATATGCTATAGATAACGGCGCAAAAATTAATGAAAAAGATGATATAGGTAGTGACGGAGATACAGCTTTGATTATAGCTATAAAGTGTCAAGATATAAAAATGGTTTCACTACTTTTAAATCACGGTGCAGGATTACATATTAGGAATAAAAAAGGAAAAAGTCCTATGCAGGTTGCAATAGATCTCAAAAATCATGAGATAATTGCCATTCTACAGACAGTTAAGATAAACAGGGAGATGACTGCCATTAAACAGTAAATCTATCTGATTTACGCAATTTTTTACTGAAAAGGAACTTTTTGTTGCTTTTTTATCCCCTAAGTTGCTTCATGGCATTCTTGAACCACTATCATCTAATTTGATTGATTCCTAAGGTGATTTATTTAGTATGAAACAGTTCTTAATCAATTTATAGATCTATTATAACATGTTTGTATAGAGATACATCTATCACACCGAGTAAAGAGATTAACATCTTGATTCTTCTGTTCTATACTGTGCTTGTTGTAAATCAAGAAGCTGATTTAGTCTACAAAAAATCTGTAAAGGTTTTATTAACTTTACTCACTTTGCAAAATTATTGTTGATAAATCTTTTCTCTCTGTTATAGATTGATATTAACTTCCGGCAATTAACTGGAGTCTGAGCTGTCACTTTTAAACTCTCTTTTGATTGTATAAGATGAATTGTTCTGTTCCTCTTGATAATGAATATCAACCACGGTATTTGAATTACTGGTTTTAATGCACTAGATTTCTCCTCTACTTATAAAAGGATTTTTGAGCATGCTTTGAAAAAATTGCTAAAAAACCTACTCGTCAGTAACAACGCTAACGAAAGTTCTTTCAAAACCATTGTGTGTCTTGCGATAGAACTTAACTCTTCCAACTACTAATGAGAAAATTGTATGATCTTTGCCAATACCAACATTAACACCTGGCTTCCATTTTGTGCCACGTTGTCTAACAATGATATTGCCCGGTATGACTTTCTGTTCACCAAATTTCTTAACACCTAATCTACGACCAGCTGAGTCGCGACCATTACGGGTAGTGCCACCCGCTTTCTTGGTTGCCATCTTATCTTATGCTTTAATTTCTGTTATTCTAACGACTGTTATATTTTGTCTATGACCGTTCTTTCTACGGTAGTTGTGTCTTCTTTTCTTTTTGAAAACAATAACTTTCTCCGTCTTACAATGAGACAAAACCTGAGCTTTCACAACTGCAGATGATGAATTTTGTCCATTTACTAAAAGTATTTTTTGAAAAAAAAACTCTTCTCCTACTGCAGCGCCCAGCTTTTCGATGTTTATTACTTGACCTACAGTGCACATATACTGCTTGGCGCCCTGTTCAATGATGGTGTACATTTTTATGACCTTTTAGTTAAAATTTAACATTAGTAATTAATAACATAGTTTGCTTATAGAAGTCAAGATGGATCTGGTGCTCTCGATAGGATTCGAACCTATGACCTTCAGATTAGGAATCCGATGCTCTATCCAGCTGAGCTACGAAAGCAGTAACTTATGGTATACAATTCATGTGACTATATAAAAAAATAACTATGATTTCAATATAGAGCATATAATTATTTATTTTTTAAATAAAAAATGAGAAAATTTTTAGAATTTATCTTTTGCTGTATGAGAGCTATAAGATTTTTTCCACAATATACTGCAAAATCACAACCTACTACAATTGAAGAAACTATATGTAAAGACATCAATAAAGTTATAACAAAAATTGAAAAGAAAGCTAATGAAGAAAACACATAAGATATATAAAACAAATAGTGATAGAAATACTGAATATTTTAACCATAAAAATAAAATTAACTCAGATCAAACTACAAAGAATTTTTCAATTTTGCCACACCCAGCAACTCTTGAAAGCTATGAAGCAATATCCCCTGGTATCACTGAGAAGTTAGGCAGCATCATTATAAGAGAACAAGAATTTCGACATAAGATTGAATCTCTCAAAATGAAAGGATTGCAAAGTATGTATAGGTTTGGACAATTTCTCAGCTTTATCCTTGCTATAGTGATAATTTTTGTAACTTTATTTGTTTATAGTAAATATGAAAATCAATTACTAGCAAGTGTTATTTTCTTAAGTGGATTTGGCTTCTTAACGATAATTAATGTAGTGAGCTTTAATAAAATTACTCAAACTAAACACTTACATGAAGACAAGCACAAAAACCAGAAATCCTGAAAGAGTCCATGATTCATTATGTAGGACTAATTTTTGTTCTTATACTTTCAGACTTTAGTTGTCCGCAAGCAGCCATTATGTCTTGACCACGTGTTACTCTCACTGGTGAGATATAACCAGATTTTTCTACTATAGATGCAAACATTCTGATTCTTTCTTTAGATGAGCACTTATATAGTGAGCCCGGCCATGGATTAAATGGTATTAAATTGACTTTAGATGGTATATTTTTGAGCAAAGCAACAAGTTTTCTGGCATCATGATCACTATCATTTATTCTGTCAAGCATGACATACTCAAATGTGATGCGATCACTACCAGTTTTGTCTGCATATGATTTGCAAGCCCGTAAGAGGTCTTTTATATGATATTTTTTGTTGATTGGAACAAGCTCATCTCGGAGCTCATCATTGACTGCATGGAGAGAGATTGCCAATCTAACAGCAAGCTCATCACCGCACTTTTCTATTTGTGGAATTAAACCTGAGGTTGAAATTGTAATCCGCTTTTTACCATAGTTGAGACCATTTTTATCAGTCAAAACCCGGATAGCATCTGCAACATTATCATAATTTAACATAGGTTCACCCATCCCCATAAAAACAATATTAGTCAGCTTTTTCTCATTTGACATAGGCCAATCCTCAAGCTTATCTTTTACAATCATAACCTGTGAAACTATCTCTTGAGTTGTAAGATTCCGCACTAATTTCTGAGTCCCAGTATGACAAAATTTGCAAGTTAAAGTACAACCAACCTGCGATGAAACACAGATAGTACTGCGGTTTTCTTCAGGTATAAAAACAGTCTCAATCTCATTTTTATCATCCAAACCAAGTAGCCACTTAATAGTCCCATCTCGCGACATAAGCTCCATCCTATTTTCAAGCCTAGGAATTCTAACAATAGTAGATAATTTCTCTCTCAAATTGCTCGGCAGATCAGTCATTTGAGAGAAATTTTTACAACCTTTAATATATATCCACTCCCATATTTGCTTAGCTCTAAACCTTTTTTCCCCAATATTACTTAAGATTTCACATAAATGTGTTTCTGATCTAATCTGTTTCATTGCAACTTAAAGTATTAATTTATTACTATTTGTATCGCTTAAATAACTAATTTTGAAAATCTTATAATAAGTCTTAAATTCTTACTTGAAAAAAATCTTATTACAGGTGTATAATCCACGAATAAAATTTACACAAGTCAAATAAAGTTATGTCATGTTCTGCGTCTGATAGTGAAATTCAGACTATTTTAACTGAAATGGAAAGTAAAATGGGCAAAAGCCTTGATTCTATGAAACATAATATAAATGGTCTTAGAACTGGCCGTGCAAGTCCATCTCTCCTCGACACAATTAGGATTGAAGCTTATGGTAATTTCACTCCGCTAAACCAGGTTGGTAATGTTTCTGCTCCAGAAGCTCGTTTATTAGTTGTACAAGTTTGGGATAAAGGTATGGCTAAATCGGTTGAGAAAGCCATTCGTGAAGCAGATCTAGGATTGAATCCTGCAACTGATGGTAATATCGTTCGCGTGCCTATACCTGATTTGACTGAGGATAGGCGTCGTGAATTGGTTAAAAAAGCCGGTGAGTACGCTGAACAAGCGAAAATTTCAATCAGAAATGTGCGTCGTGATACTATGGATATTCTGAAAAAACTTGAGAAAGACAAGCGTATTTCTGAGGATCACCTCAAGACCCATTCAGATAAAGTCCAAAAAATCACCGATAATCACACTAAGAAGGCTGATGAGATCATTAATGAAAAATCGAAAGAAATAATGAAAATTTGATAATTTATAATAAGTGATATGCTATCCAAAGTTGTAACTTTTAATCCCGCAAGCAGTAAATTTTTCATAAATGATATGAAGATTGACGTCGATAATCTCGCTCCTAGTGATGTTTTAATGCGTCAGACTGCAGTTGCAATAAATGAGATAGATGTTGCTGATGGTCTTATAAGGCAATTTAATAACTTAGGATATAGTGCATGTGGAGAGGTTATTAAGTGTGGGGAAGCTGTTAAGTGGCTTATGCCTGGTGATCGCGTTGTGTATTTTGATATCAATGGTGCTTATTGTGATCATAAAGTAGTAAAGAGCGCTAAGTTGGTGAAAGTACCAGATCAGATCACGTCTAATGTTGCAACTGCTATTCTTTATCGCGGTATTGTTGCTCATATGGCTACTGTTCGTACTTTCATTGTCAGAGATGGCATACAAGCTCTCGTTGATGGAATTGACTCTCCTACTGGTGCCGTTATGGGTTGGATGGCTAAGAAGCGAGGTGCTAACGTAATTGGTATTACATCATCTATTGCTGCAATCCCTCCTAATGTGTGCGATATTGTAGTACGCACAGATAGTAAAAGCTTTGTACAAGATACAATTAACGCCTGTAAAGGTATAGGTGCACATCTTTACATTCCTAATCTCAATTCCACTCCAATCGACCAAGTTATTGAAATGTTAACTCCTTCAGCAGTGATTGTAGACCACATCGGTTGTATGACTAATATTTCTGTCAGCAAACTTATGAAAAAATCTTTATTTTTAACATCTCCAACATTGCGTGATTACAAATCCTTTAGAGCTGAACTGGTTCTGACATTTGATGAGGTTATTGCTATGCTCAATGAGAAACCACTTGCAATATCTTTTTCAGAATATAAGTTTGATAAAATCAACGAAGCTTTTGCTGAAGTTTCATCAAGAAAATCATCGAGTGCAGTAGTGTTATTGCCATAACCAAACAACTTATAATTGACACATTCTGCAAATTCAAATCTTGTATACCGATTAAAATGGTATATCATCGTCATCATCAACCTTATGTTGCATAGTATTTACATTTTCTCCATCATCTTTCGTGCTTAGTATCATTAATTTGCTATCTAGTGATTGTAGAACAATTTCTGTAACATATTTCTCAGTATTAGATTGATCTACCCATTTTCTAGTGTGTAATGAGCCACAAATATATAATCTTGTACCTTTCTTCACGTATGATTTTATGACTGGAATCAACCTGCTTACAAACACTACAATTTTATGCCATTCAGTCTTTTCTTTTCTCTCACCAGTATTTTTATCACTCCATACCTCAGATGTAGCTATTGAAAAACTCGCGACTTCTTTTCCATCTTGAGTTGTTCTGATATCTGGATCTTTTCCAACATTCCCTATTAATTTTACTTCATTTAAACTTGTTGCCATATGTGCTATACATTTCTATTAATAAGACCTGAATCTTTAAATTCAAATCAAAATTTATCTATATCATATTTTTAAAATACTCACTAAATCTTTTACAGTATTGACTGATTTTTCAAACTGTACCTTCTCGTCCTGCGATAGATCTACTTCTATAACTCTTGCTACGCCTGTTGAATTTATCACAACTGGGACTCCAATATACATTCCATTAACTCCATATTCGCCGCTAAGATATGAACAACAAGGAAGTAGCCTATTTTGATTAAATAAATAAGACTTCATCATCTCTATTGCTGATGCTGCTGGTGCATAGTATGCTGATCCAGTTTGTAACAACTTGACTATTTCTGCTCCACCGTCGCGTGTCCTCTGTATGATTTGATCGAGCCTCTCTTGTGTCACTAGACCATTTTTAATAAACTGCTTGAGAGGTATACCGCTGATTGAAGTACAGTCTACTATAGGAATCATAGTATCACCATGTCCACCAAGAACCATAGTTTGAATATCATTCTCTGCCACTCCTAGTTCTAATCCTAGAAAATGTCTAAATCTACCTGAGTCTAGAACGCCTGCCATCCCAACTACTTTATTAGTTGGTAGGCCGCTATGTTTCTGAAAAGCGTAAACCATTGCATCGAGAGGATTAGTAACAACTATAACAAAAGCGCGTGGTGCATGTTTTTTTACTCCTGCAGCAACTGTTTGCATAACTTCGGAATTGATATTTAGCAAATCATCTCTACTCATACCTGGTTTTCGTGCTACTCCTGCTGTAATAATCACTATATCTACTCCTTCTATATCCTCATATTCTGATGTACCAGATATTTTCACAGTTTTGCCTGTTGCTGCTAATGATTGTGCTATGTCCAATGCTTTGCCATATGCTACTAAATTTGTGCGATCTAGTAAAACTATTTCACCGATCTGTTCAGAAGCTATTATATGAGCAAGTGTTCCACCAATATTACCACTGCCAACTAAAGCTATTTTAACTGTTTTTCTATCTTCTATCATAAATATAAATTAAGTAATTTTGTTAAATTTTAAACATGGTTTTTTATCCAAATTTATTAAGATATAAACTAATATTATTAATATTAGCAATCTTTTATTTTTCTGTCCATATAAGTTTATTTCATAAAAAGTTAACTATCAAATTTCTGTATGTAAAATATCATCTTCTAATTCAAATTCCTTTACTTCTCTCATAATCTGTACTCCTACCATTGATGCAATCATACCAAATACAAAATCTGTACCATGAGTATGCCCAGTAATAATAGTCATAGCAATGGCATTCATAACGCCACCAGATACTCCCAAAGCAAAAATATTATCACTTAAATTATCGTATGAAATGCCGCTAAATAGACTTGTAATGCCACATGTTAAGCAGCTCAATAGTGTGCCTTTATAATTTAAATTATCAAAGCTTACTAAAGTCTTAAAATTGAAAAAATCAACTTTTGTTTGGCTTATTAAATCTCTATAAACGGTATAGTAGTTGTCATCAAACTTACTTTTATCTTTAATTCTTCCAAGAATATCACATGATTGATCATGTCCTACGTAAACCTTATATAGTCCACCTAGTCCTCCAACAGCAAATCCGCGACTAAAAATTTTAAAATATTCTGTTTTACCTCTTGCATATTTTTCTAACATAGATTATAATAAAATTGGTTTTTTTGTGTTCAAACATAAAAGACTTCTTAAGCAAAAGTAGCAGCTGTTGTTTGGTTTTTACTGTTATTTTTGCAAATTCTGTACAGAACAAAATCATAAACAAAAAGTTTTAGTTTTATTGATTTTTAATGCAAATTTGTCTATACATACCTAATGGTAACATCGGATATTTTTTCTTGCAAGCACTATTTTTTTAAATATTTAACTATTTTAGTTTTTCGATAAAAAGTCGTGAAATAGTCTACACAAAACAGTGCTTTATCACATCTTTTAATACATTTCAAAAAATAAAAAATATTTTTTGTTATATATAACTTGTAAAAAAATAAATTGAGGTTATAATTAAAGCGTATAGTTACATAATAAATCCTGGCGAAATAGCTCAGTTGGTCAGAGCAGCGGAATCATAATCCGGAGGTCGTGGGTTCGAATCCCTCTTTCGCTACCAAAAAAAATCAAATTTCTCTTGCACTTTCTGTTCGTTATGTGTTATCATTATACGTAGTTGAGGGTTAGATATAATTTAGATCTATGATAAATGAACATGTTGCTACTAGTTATCTTCCTGTTTTATTATTAATCATCATCGCATTTGCCTTAGGGGGACTGATAGTTTCTGCACCATATATTACAGCAAAACGACGTGCATATGAGGCAAAAGACTCCCAATATGAGTGTGGTTTCAAAGGATTTGGTAGCACGAGAAAGAGATTCGACGTAAGATTTTATTTGATATCAATTTTGTTTATCGTCTTTGATATTGAGATAGCCTTCCTCTTCCCCTGGGCAACAATCGTGAAAGATTTAGGAGTTACAGGATTCTTGTCTGTAATGCTATTTCTAGCAGTGTTGACTTTAGGTTTCGTCTATGAGTGGAAAAAAGGTGCTCTTGATTGAAGTTTACATTACATATCTATATTTAGTTTTGCTCTTTGAACCTAGCATAAGGTATTGGAATACCAGCAGCATCAACGATAAGACCATCACCTTTAGTTTTATCTTTATATCTGCCAGCCATGTACTTTCCTCTGTTTTTTGACACAAACTGCACAGGCTCAATTTCTAAACAATTAAATAGCCTAAGAACTGCTTTTTTACCGCGATTTGTCATATCGTTTTTTGAACCTTTAGAAGATTTTTTAGACATTTTTTAATATTTATTATGTTTTAACTTTTGGAATTATACCATGAAATTAGTTTTTTTGAAATGATTCCTTCAAGAAATTCTAGTGGATAAATAGGCTCTTGCTCAGCTATCGCTTGATGAAAAATCACAGTTGAGGGAGTTAGCGCGGGTAATGTATTGATTTCAATTAAAATTATTTGATTTGTAATTACATTAAAAAATATGTCAATACGAGCATAATTCTGCAATCCAAACACTAATCCTATCTCTTCAATAGACTTTTTTATTAAATCTAATTGATTTTTTGATACAATATCTTCAGGTGGCGGGGTCAAATTTATCCCAGTACCACCCTGAAATTTCTCCTCAAGACTCAGGATATCATTCTCTGAAATAGCAACGCTAGGATTTAAACTATAATATGAACCACCTTCCTCAACAATTCCAACAGTCATCTCAATCCAACCGGTCCTGTTCTCAACTATTAAGAGGTTATCTTGCACTATAATTGAATCAACTTCAACCAATGGTTCAACTATATAATCTTGGAGTTGTGGATTATTTGGCATTTCAATCTCAGCAACAGCATCATTATACAACTTATAATTGTGTATTAAAGATATATATCTATCCAGATCTTTCTGACTACTAATTATCACAACACCAGCAGAACATCCATCACTACAAGGCTTAATAATCAATTTATTAGAATTTAATTCAACTTTTAATAAATCGTAGCTCAGAATATTTTCAACTAAAGACACACTATGCACAACTTTAACTAGAACACCATCAACAACTCTAGATAGAATTTTAGGTAAAGATGTAACACCAGATACATCAATCTTACCACTCGCATATTTATTCATACAAAGGCTTGAAACGGCGGAGTTAGAGCCATTATACTCAATTCCCCTTTTCTCAAGTAGAGCCTGAATACTACCATCTTCACCAATACCACCATGCAACCCAAGAAAGAGAAATGCATCTTTTGACTTAACATCATCTAAAAAATCATCAAACTCTAACCTATGCGGGATCTCAATTTTATATGTATTAGATAATCCTAGTTTCGTACGAACATTATTAACATACAACCCCAGATTGTTATGAAATTGTACAGCATACTCACAATTGTATTTTATTTCCTCAACAGTGTGATTCATAGTGTAAACATAAGGCAAAAACCACACAAAATCACCATCCAATAAACAAGGTTTAGGTCTATAAATAGTAGAATTTAACAATTTTAACCATATATTAGTCCCACTCATAAGAGATACCTGACGCTCAGCAGATTCACCTCCAAATAGCACAAACACATCTCTAACGGGATTTTTTTCAACAGAATACAGAAACTCTAAATTGTATCTATTACCAGCATTTTTTAAAATATAGCACAACAAATCACTATGGCTCAATCCACACCAAGCACTCTGTTGAAAGACAAAACTATTTTGCTCCAGCCCGCTAACAGGGTTAATATCGGTAAAGACTAGTCGTCCATCATCAAGCAGCCATCCATCAATTCGAATAAAATCGCGTGCATTAAATATCTGAAAAATCTTTTCAGCATCAGACATAATTCGCTTTACAATGGTATTACCAAACCTAGGCGGAGTGTACCAGCACGTCGAATTAGTCGGCAAATACTTCTTCCTATAATCAAAAATTTTATTTTTTGAAAGCACTTCAATCTCAGTTGGAACAAAAGCAACGGGCAATCCATAGCTGTTCTGTAATACAATAACTGTAAATTCTGCACCTTCACAAAACTCCTCAACAATAACGGTATTATCTATATTTTTTGCAAAGATCTCATTGATTTTCTCATAAACCTCAGCATAACTACTAGCTATACTGACGCCAATGGATGAACCAGATTTATCTGGTTTAACTACAACCTTAGATTTAATTTTAAAAATTCTTTCAACTTCAGATTGCATAGCATTTGACAGCCCAGCTGCATTATTTATACACATAGAGAATGCTTTGCTACAACCATTAATTGTACTAATCTCAACTAATTTAGTAGTTTTGAAGCCATTTTCACGCAAAACACTATTAATATTACTCTTGCTAAACATCATTCTACAACTCTCACTAGAACTACCAATAAAAGGAATAGAATTTTTTTCTAAAAACTTCTGGAGCTCACCATCCTCGCCATACTTACCATGAATGGCAGGTAGTACAATATCAACTTTAGACAGAAAATCCACAGGATCCTCAAGCTTAATTTTCAACTTAAAATCGAAATCAGAAGGAGTATTAGAATATAGGTGACCATTATCAATATGATAAAAATCCAACTTTTGGTTTATATATACAACCTCTACATGTAACCCAAGCGATAGAAGATGGTCCATAGCAGATCGTGCAGAATTAAGTGAAATCCCTCTCTCAAGAGATGGGCCACCACAAATAATAGCAATAGATTTCATTGATTCATTTAAGGCTTCAAAACAATCAAGAACACTACTAATACCATAAAAATCGTTGGAAGTTCATTGATTTTACGGAAGAATTGATGATCTTTCTCATTTTTCTTATCAGCAAAAGTATTATACAAAAAAACAAAATACCTGTGAGTTATAATTAAAAATACCACTACAATCAATTTGACATACATCCACCAAAAATTCATATAAGTACTATCTATATGAAGGATAGCAGCTCCTGTAATCAATGTTATAAACATAGCCGGCGTCATAATAATCTTGATTAATTTTTTTTCCATTAAACAAAACATATCATGAGTTTCTTCAGTCTGACTATGTGATGCATGATACACAAAAAGCCTTGGTAGGTATAAAAGGGCTGCCATCCAGGATATCACTGCAATAATATGGATTGCTTTCATAATTAAAAACGACATTAAATAAAAGATTTTCTGTTAAAATTTTGCGAAAAATAACACTAACAATTATAACAGTCAATCATAATCTTAGTTGAACGTACTTCCGGTATTATTTTCTATAATGTAAAATATTATTTATAATAAAACAAATATTATAAAATAATATGCAAAAAAGAGGTAGACCAAAGATTTATTATGATTTCTCAAATTTGTGGAAAAAAAACAAAATTGAAGAACCATTAGATGTTTTATTACGTGAAGGAATTATAAATTTAACACAGCATAAATTAGCTCTAAAACTGAGATGGATGTTTACTGTCAACTTTGGCTTACCAACAGTGCAAGCATATAATCCATGTAAAATACCTGGCAGAGGCATTCTAAAATATGATGAAGATACTTATTATATAATAAGGCAGGAATATAAAAAAATTATAGAGTTTTTATATAAAGAAGATAAAATTGGAGCAAAAATGCTTTTGAACATAGTAATTTACCATTACATAATCGGTAATGATATAGAGCTAATTAAATCTGCTGCACAAACCCTTGAACAAGCATTTAGCCTTAACAAGAGACATTATCATACAATTAACAACAATCAATCAAAATATAACTGAAAATGAATAGATACTTACCAGGAGATAGAAAAGACAAGCTACAAGAGATAATAAGAGTAAATCATAGTGGCGAGCTAGGAGCGATAAATATATATAAAGGACAGATAGCAGCTACAAAACATAAAAAACCTAGAAATAAAGAATTAATAAAAACATTAAACGAACTGTATCAAGGAGAAATACCTCACTTTGAATATTTCAAATCATTGATGGAGCAAAACAAAATCAGACCAAGCTTATTTACTACTCTTTGGTCAGTACTGGGCTTTGGTATAGGATACCTGACAGCATTACTAGGAAAAGAAACAGCAATGACATTAACAGTAGGTGTGGAGACAATAATTAGTCAACATTATAAAGAGCAACTAGATCTTCTAGACGCTTTATCATACGAAGAACTTAAAGATAAAATCGCGCAATTTATGGAAGATGAAATAGAACATCTAGAAATAGGTGTAGATAATGATGCAGAAAAAATGTGTTGTCATTTCTACTTCAATACCTTTATAAAATTCTTAACCACAGCAGCAATTTATATTGCAAAGAGATTATAGATTTTATAGAATATCTATATAATTATCTAATTAAAAAAACTTAAAACAATGCAAGTATTGGAGAATGATATAATGCCAGTGTACTATGAAATTGAGGATGGATATCGTCCAAACAAAAGTGAAGAGTATATGTGTGATAAGCACCTGATTTTCTTTAGGCAAAGATTACTTAACTGGAAAAATGAATTACAGAAAGAATCAGCAGAAACAGTTGAGCATTTAAAAGCAGAAACTCTAGATGAACCCGATTTAAGTGATAGAGCTACAGCAGAAACTGATATGGGACTCGAACTACGCAACAGAGATAGATTAAGAAAGTTGATAACTCAAATTGATTTAGCGATTGAAAGAATCGATAATGGTTCGTATGGTTATTGCCAAGAAACTGGGGAAGAAATAGGACTTGAAAGACTAATAGCTAGACCAATAGCTCGTATGTGTCTTGAAGCACAAGAAGCTCATGAGAAGTTTGAGAAGAGACATAACAAAGTCATCTATCCAATAACAGAGAAAATTGAGGCTGTAAGAGATGAAATTTAACCAAGTAGCCCAGATGGGATACCTAATCCACTCATTTTAGCACCAGCAGCTTCATCAATCTTAGATTTAGCATTATTACTAGCAGCCACAATTAAATCTTCAAGCGTAGCTTTCTCCTCTAAATCAATAAGAACATCAGAAATACTAACTTTTCTAACAACACCTTTGCCGTTCATAACTACCTCTACAACATAACCAGCGCCGCCAGCAGACCCAACGACTTCAAGAGATTCTAACTCATCCTGAGCCTGCTGCATCTTCTTCTGAAGCTCTTGGGCTTGCTGCATCATTTTTTTAATATCCATATCAATTTATGTATTTGTTATTTAACTTAACTTTCTCGACTTTAAATCCATCGAACTTATCCAATATATATTTCACAATGTCTGTTTGCAACAAAACCTCCTCGTGTTTATAATCTAGCTCATTCAAAAACTCAACATAAGTCATAGAATAAGGACAATCTTCAATCTTCACATCCCACTTCACTTTAGTAATCCTATCTAAATCTGATTTTATTTTCTTAACAGCATCACTAGTTTTTCTAGCACTAACAACCAACTTCTGACTGTATAAATCTAGTGATATAATCTTTAACACTGAACTCAACCTATGGTAAACAATAGTTTCACTAATATCTAATAAGTAGGCAAGTAAAATCCTCAAATGATTATAACTCCGCAGCTTTCCATCCATTAAAAAACTATTACCTGGATCAAGGAGCTTAATTTTTTCGATTGATGGTAGATTTTCGCTAGTTTTAGCAATCAACAAATCAATGACTTTCTCATTATCAGATGTCACATCTCTAGCACTACTTTGACTATCACAACTACTCATCACAGGATCATCAACCCTCAAGTGAGCAAGCTTAATAAGAGCCATTTCAAGTTGAATCATGTGATTATTATCAGTCTTCATATTACTTAGCACTTCACTCATTACATGCCAAGAACGGAGCAAAAATCTCATATCAACTAAAACCTCCTCTCCGGCAACTTTGCTACCAGTAATAGTATGAATCAATCCCATTAGATCACTTGCAATCACCATTGGGTCAACACCGGCATTATATAACTCTCTAATCTTCTCTAAAGAATTATAAATTTTTCCTTCACATAGCAAGTCATAACCTTCCTTAACAGCGCTATGGTTCTTATAACCAAGCATCTCAGCGGCCTTATCAGCACTAAGCTTCCCATTACTATCTGTGCAAAACATAATAGCTCCCTCTAAAATCGATAAAGCATCTCTCATAGAGCCATTTGCAGATTTAGCAACGACTTCCAACACTCCATTCTCAGGATCATAACCTTCAAACTTCAAAACTTCATTACACCGCCTCTCAATAATCTTTTGTTTTATTGGGTTTAACCTAAACTGCAAACATCTAGATACAATTGTTAGTGGTATTTTATGCTCTTCAGTTGTAGCTAATATAAACCTGACATGGCTTGGCGGCTCCTCAAGAGTCTTTAAAAAAGCATTAAATGCACTGTTTGAAAGCATATGTACCTCATCAATTATATAGAACTTATTCTTTGACTTTATTGGCAAATACTGAACAGTATCAATTATCTCTCTAATATCATTTACACTAGTCTTACTGGCAGCATCAAACTCAAGTATATCAGGATGATTACAGTTAGCTATAGATAAGCAATTATCACATTTATTACAGCAATCAATACTCTTCCCACTAGCTATCTCTTCACAATTTAAATATTTAGCAATAATTCTAGCAGTCGTTGTCTTGCCTATACCTCTAGTACCAGTTAGTAATATAGCTTGCGGCAACCTGTTTAGCGATATAGCATTTCTAATTGTTTGTACTAATACTTCCTGTCCCACTATCTCTCCAAGTGTCTGTGGGCGATATTTCCTTGCAAGAACTATGCGACTCATATGATCTTTTTGAAAAACCATAACATGCAATAAGATTATGTGGAAGAACTTTTTATTGTTACTCTACCCACACTTTAGGACTAACTGCTTTGTAATATTTTTGTAATAAACATTTAGTATTGTGTAATATCAGTCATAAAAAATTTTTATATGCAAAAATTAGCAATCCAGCGCCATATCATAGATGCAATATATGAATATATCAAATCTACTGCAAATGAAGTACCTGAGTATGTAAAGTTTGCATATGTTGCTGACAGGTATTCTAATATTAAAGAGTTAATTAACCTAGAAACACAACAACATATACAGGCAATAGAAAACTACAAAATAAATATTGATTACAGTTATAAAGAAAGCTTTTCTAGATTTATTAAATCTGCTGAAGGGAAGAGAATCAAGCGTAAAAGTGATATAGAAATCAACAAAGAAATAAAAACAGTATTAGACTCCAAATATACAGAAACAGAAATACAAAACATGTGCACAAAGATTTTTGCCCTAGAAGCACAAGTTTCTAAGGTAAGAATGACAATAATGAAAAATCATATACCGTTATTTGAGAGGTTAGATCAATATGAGAAAAAATATCAAAAATGCCAAACTCCTACAGACTTGCAAAATTACTATGAATCTAATGAATCAACATTTTGTTTACCAAAAGACACTGCAAGAAGATTCATAGCAAAGCAGAAGGCTCTAAAAATATTTTTTAAAAAATATCAATCAGTTATTGGGAATAATGATGAGGAAATTCATAAAAATAAGGTTGAGATTTATAAATTTTTATTTTTAAATCCTTTATTAGTTGATAATTATCAAGGAATCTATAGCATTATTACGAGTCTCAATAAAACTTTAGAAAATCTTGAAGTAGACGAAAAAGAAATAAAGCTAAATGAAATAGTTGAGGGTTTATTAAAAAATCGAACATTTTCAGATTTGTTAATGGAGCTAGTTCATAACATAATAAAATTCATTACTTTTGGAAAATTCCAACCATTTGCAGAAGAAACTAAAATTGCACATAATAAGAATCATTTCCAAGATTATCTTGAGGAGATGAGGAAGATAAATAGTAATGCTAAGATGGTTATGTAACACCAACTTTTCCATCTTCATCAATCATACAGTCATGTTTGATCTTCAATATATCAAACCACATAGTTTTCTTATGAGCTGGCTGCCGCAAAAGATAAGATGGATGGAAAATTGCTGTAGCTCTCACACTCTTGTCTTGCATATACTCATTAGTATAATCAAAATATTGCCCGCGCAGCTTAGTTATCGGAGTATTCATCTCAAGTAATGATTCAACAGCAGTGCTACCAACCATAACAATAAGCTTTGGTTGCATCAGAGCTATATGCTTCCTAACAAATGGCCTACAAAGAGCAATTTCCTCATCTGTGGGTTTTCTATTAGCTGGTGGTCTCCAAAAAACAGTATTTGTAATATAAGCGTTTTTATCTCTAGTAAGACCTATGGCAGCTATAATATTATCCAATAACTTACCACTTTGCCCGCAAAATGGTATGCCTTGTTCATCCTCGCTCGCACCAGGTGCTTCGCCTATAAACATTATATCAGCTGCTTGATTACCCTGAGCAAAGACAGTATTTATGGCAGATTTTTTCAACTCACATCCCTCAAAAGACTCAACTAATGAGCAAAGTTTCTCTAATGAATCACAGCTATCTAACTCAGAGACTGCATTTGTCTTCTCCAATCTCTTAACTCTCACAATTGGCTTATCACAGTAAAACTCATTGATTCCAATATATTTATCCAATTTTTAACAAAAATAATTTATTTTGTAATATTTATTTATTTTGTAATATTTCTTTAACATTTAGTATGTATACTATGAATTGTTGTGAAACAACTAACTAACAAAAATAAAATTAACAAAAATAAAAATAAAAAATGAGTTCAGTATTAACAAAAACACTTATTTCTGGAGCTGTAGGCTTTGCAACTCCTGGAAATTCAATAGCAGATTTACAATCTGCACTAGGATTTTTTTGCTACAATGGCTACTTGAGTTATCAAACAAACTTCAGCAAAACTGCATTTTGCCTAACTTACGGAGCAATGGTTGCTAAGGATATTTATGATACTTTAAAAGGAGAGATCAAGACTATTACTTCAATAAATGAAGCAGGCAATCTTACTAGCAGCGAATATAAAGTTTATGAAATTGATTGGATAAAGTATGTTGCAAATGTAATACCAGCAGTGGCTGCAGTCGAATGTCATATCTTAGATCAAATAAATAATACATCGTCTAATGAATTAATGAAAGATTTCTTTGCAGCAGGAATAGCTATTGAAATAGCAGCAGATGCACTTAATTGGCATCCTACAGATACTATAGCTTTTGAGATCAATGGTGATGGTTCTAACGATTTTTCAATGATATAGTCTGATTTTTTTGTATTCTCTTACTCTATCTAACTGTAAACCTTGGATAAAACTTTATTAGTGCTTTAGCAGTAAAGGATGCACTTTCCATCGCTTCACCAGCCTTTCCAAATAGATTAGTTGCCACGAGAAGTGATTGTAAAGCTGAAAACCCTTGCGCTATATAACTAGTGATTATTCCAGCTAAAGCATCACCTGTTCCACCAACTCTCATTTTGTTGGTGCCAGTCTTATTTTTATAAAGTATCAGTTCATGACTGACTTCAGCACTATTCTCAAGCAATTCATAGCTATCTATTTTAAAATCATTACATGTAATTATATAATCAGTCTGACCCTTAACACAGAGATTTAACCTATACTTTTTTGCCATTTTCTCAATACTATCTACTGTTGGATCTACACCAAAGATTCTTTTAAATTCCCTATGATGTGGGGTTAAAACCCATCTATGCTTCTCGGGATTATAAATCTTGAGCAATTCAGGTACAAGAGCATCACCATCAATAATTACTGGTCTATCACTATTAATTATAGCCAGCATTGCTTTCTTAGCATCAAAATCATCTCCCATGCCATTGCCAATTACAATAGAATCAACCTTAAGCTGCTGAACTCTTTTAACATCGTAAAGTGACAGATATCCAGGATGCTCTTGGAAACTATATAAGAAAAAATTTAATGAATACTTTTTTGCAGTTTCTATATTACTTGAACAGGTATAAAGATGCACTAAATCAGCTCCAGCTGCTTCCGCCGCCAGTGCAGTTAAAATTGGCGCACCATAGTACTTAGGCGATCCTCCTATAACTAAAATGCGACCTAACTGCCCCTTATGAATTGTATCTTTATGACGTGGAGGTTCTATTTTCATTCACAATAGTTTTTATTATCAATACCATATAAACTAACCACTATAAATAATTTTTTTAGAAAAATTATTTTTTCTCATCTTTAACTTCAGTTTCTAGATCTTTATTTGCACACTCCTTTATTATTTTCTGCTGTACTTATAACATTCAATTTCTTCTTCGCTATCATACAAAACTTTTGAGCTTTCGATCTTTCCTTTGAAATAATTATAAATTTTCAAAAGCTATTCCCAATGAATTTATCTATGGTTCAAAACCATCATAATAGGAACTTGCAGTCACTACTGACAGTAGATTTGCACATCTCTTATCTACTTCATACTTCCACTTTGTAATATATGTAAGCCACTCTCATTTTGAATAACAATTCTGCCTCCTTCATCAATATCAACAAATGTGCCACTTATCTTTCTGTCTTCATCTATAATTATAACATCACTATTAAGCTTATATGCTCTTGTTTTCCAAAGCATTCTCAAATCTTTGAATCCTACATTCAACCACTTATTGTATGTCTCAGTAAATGATTTAAGCATCAAATCCAGGAACTTATCACTTGAGATATTTATGCCATTCTCAAGAAGATTAGTTGCTGGGAAATTACTTATCATTTTTGGATGATTTTTAATGTTAATACCAATACCAATAATGAGATTGCCTTTAAAATACTCAGTGAGAATACCACCAATCTTCTTACTATCTATCAAAATATCATTTACCCACTTATACTGAATATTTACACCATATCTCAAAATAACATCGCCTATAGCCATAGATGTCACGAGAGTAATCTCCGGTGAAAGTTTCTTTGCTGGCACAACTAAAGAAACAGATAAGTTATCTTCAATACCAATCCATTCTCTTCCATACTGGCCATATCCATTAGTTTGATGTCGTGCATTAATTACGACCTGCTTATCACGGTAATGAAAAGCCTGGGCATAAGTTTGAGTACTATCGATTGTGTCAAGATTTTTTATTAACCAATTATCATTTAGCATAGAATAAAGATTTATATATAACCTATAACTAGACTCAATTACAGAAAGGATTTCTTGTCAAGCATCAATTAGATAACTTTTTATTTAACCTTAAATAAGGTATATTAGTGGTAAAAAAATATGTTAAACTTTACGACTAGGTTTGCACCAAGCCCAACTGGATTACTGCATATAGGAAACTGCAGAACAGCTCTCATTGCCTGGCTAATGATTAAATCACTAGGTGGAAGATATCTACTTAGGATCGATGATACAGATAAATCCCGCTCTAAGCTGGAATATGAAGATGCAATAAAACGCGATTTAGAATGGTTAGGCCTTAAATGGGATGAAACTTTCCGTCAATCTGAAAGATTAGATCTATACTTAGAAGCCAAAAACAAATTAATAGCTAGTGGCCGTCTATATCCATGTTATGAGTCTCAAGAAGAGCTAGATATCAAGAAAAAAAAACTTATAAAACGTGGCATTCCACCAATATATGATAGGTCTGCACTAAAACTAACTAATAAAGAAAAAGCAAATCTGGAAAATAATGGTGTGAGACCTCATTGGCGATTTTTACTTAACTCAGAAGAGATAGCTTGGAATGATCTTATTAGAGGAGAAATAGACTTTAAACCTGAAAATATCACTGATCCAATTCTATTTAAAGAAGATGGTTCAATGACTTACACTCTCGCGTCAGTTGTAGATGACATAGAAGCTGGTATAACTCATATCATTAGAGGAGAAGACCATCTAACAAATAGCGCTACTCACATCCAAATATTCAAAGCTCTTGGTGCAGAGAATATACCGCAATTAGCACATCTTTCCCTTTTAAGTAGTAAAACTGGCGAGATATCGAAGAGACTTGGTGGATTTGATATAGAATCTCTTAGAAATAGAGGTATAGAAGCAATGGCAATTAATAGCTTCTTAGCTAAGATTGGTACATCAGATCCAATTGAGTCTTATCTACAATTAAGTGATCTAGTGAAGTCATTTGATGCGCGAAAGTTCAGCAAAGCACCAATCAACTATGACTATGAAGAGCTAGAGAAGTTCAATTCTAAATTAATTCATCACATGCCATTCCATATGGTAAAAGACAGATTAAATAACCTAGAAATGATAGGCATAGAAGAGCAGTTCTGGAATACTATGCAAGGCAATATAGATACAATTTCACAAGCAAAAATCTGGTATAATGTCTGCTATAGAGAGATAGAAATTAAGGAAAATCTTGACAAAGAGTTACTAAAAATAGCATTGAGCCTAATACCAGATATACAACTATGGGATGAATCTGTCTGGGGAATCTGGTTAGATAAAATTAAACAAAGTACAAACAAAAAAGGAAAAGATCTCTTTTTGCCATTGAGATTAGCGATAACAGGAGAAGAATCTGGACCAGAAATGAAAGTGCTAGTTGCATTAATTGGCCGTGAGAAAATAACAAGAAGACTTGAGGTATCTGTAGAATGAGTCTTATGTAAAACAATGAATTATACAACTTACGATTTAATCCAATTTCCTAGTGATGAGATTGATGTATCATTAAAAATTAAAGGTAATACCCTCTACTTTAAATTATATAAAGATCTAAATAAAAGTGTAATAGCAGGTTTAATAGCAATAGCAAAGTTGAGAGAACTATATAGTGAAATCACAGTTATCATGCCATTTCTAGCATATTCACGATCCGATTCTCACTCTATAATAAGTATATTACAATCACTAGGAGTATCACGACTAATCACAGTAGAGATTCATTCAGAAAATATACACTCAGGAATAGAAATATATAATATAACTATAATACCTGAGGTAATAGAAAAAATAGGGATAGACCTCAAAGAGTTAGTGTTAATTTCCCCTGATAATGGAGGTATTGCTAGGGTAAAAAACGCAGCAGATATCCTAAATTGTAGATTCATATCAATGGAAAAAACAAGAGAAAATATGCGAATAAAGCATAGTTTAAATAATCAAGAATTAGTAAAAAACAGACCAACTTTCATAGTAGATGACATAATTGACAGTTGCGGCACAATAAATAGTGCAGCAGAAGTATTAATAAACTGCGGAGCTAAATCAGTTAAAGTACTAGGCATACATGGAGTTCTATCTAAAAGAGAATTTTCACCACTAATAGATAAAATTTATATTACAAATACAATTGAACAAAATGATCATAATGAGAAAATATCATTACTAAATGTAGATAGAATAATTCACTCAAAAAGTGATAATCTTTTAGTAAAATTTGTAAAATAATGAGATGTATAGGTATGGTCAACTAACCAATAAACAATTTGATTTTTCACATTATCTTCTGTATAACTTCTGTTTATTACAAATAATAAATTTAAAAATGAATTTACTAGAAAAGTACAATCAAAAACAGCTGGTAAAACTATCAGAAGACAAAATGATACCTCAATTTAAAGCGGGTGATACTCTTAGAGTTCATACGGTTGTACCAAGACTTGATATTAAAAGTAGCAAAAGAGCGCAAAGCGCTACAAGAATTCAGATCTTTGAAGGACTCTGTATCTCACGTAAGCACAATGGAGTTGTGTCAACCTTTACAGTGCGTAAGATCAGCCATGATGAGGGAGTTGAAAAAACATTACCACTCTACTCATATATTATAGACAAAATAGAAGTAATAAGACGCGGTAGAGTTCGCCGTGCAAAGCTATTCTATATTAGAAAACTCCGTGGTAAAGCTATGAGAGTTGTAGATCTTAAAAGTAATAAAAATGAAGTACCTAAGGGATAAAATCCTAAGACTGAAGCAGATAAGCTTCAAGATAAACTTGGGAAACATTGATCGATGATACTAGTTTGTCTTGCACATTAAAACTGTAACAAATTAATAAATGTTTTCATCATTAGGAGAATTTATCTCCTTTTTAGAGAAGAATTCGAAGTTAGTAAGAGTTTCAGAAGAAGTATCTACTAACATAGAATTGACTGTAATTCAAAACAACATAATAAAAAAGGGTCCTGCAGTTATCTTTGATAATATTGAGACATCCAATATGGAGCAATATAGAAGAAAAGATACAAAATATCCGGCTATACCAGTAATATGTAACCTATTTGGAACAGAAGATAGGGTTGCGCTAGGGCTAGGTTTAAATTCAGTAGATGAGCTCCGTCCGTTTGGTGAGCAACTAGCACTTCTGAAACATCCAAAGATGCCGCAAAATTTAATGGAGTCTAAAGAGATCTTTCCATTAGTTAAAAGGGTATTAAGTATGAGACCAAAGGTTGCTTCCAAGGGATCTTGCCAAGAACAAATCTTTTTAGATGATGAGGTTGACTTAGGCATGTTACCAATTCAGAGTTGTTGGCCAGGAGAACCAGCACCACTAATAACTTGGAGTGTTTGCGTTACACAAGGCAAAGGAGAAGATATTTACAATTTAGGTATCTATAGAATGCAGGTTTTAGGGCCAGATAAAGCAATTGTTAGATGGCTAAAGCATAGAGGAGGGGCAGAGCATTATAGAACTTTCCAGAGAGTTGGAGAAAAAAAAATGCCAATATCAGTTGTAATAGGTGCAGATCCAGCAACACTACTTGCAGCAGTAATGCCCATCCCAGAAAATATCTCAGAATACAATTTCTCAGGGTTAATTAGAAAGAAGAGGCTTGAACTAGTGAAATGTAAGACAAATGATATTTTAGTTCCAGCTAACGCAGAGATTATACTAGAAGGATATATTGATCTAGATGAAATGGCAGATGAGGGGCCTTATGGAGATCATACTGGTTTCTATAACGAAGTAGAAAAGTTTCCTGTAATGACCATCACAGCCATCACCATGAAGACAAATCCAATTTACTTGACTACTTATACAGGAAGACCTCCAGATGAACCATCGGTGCTTGGAGAAGCATTAAACGAGGTTTTTATTCCACTTCTACAAAATCAGTTCCCGGAAATAGTAGATTTTTGGTTACCTCCAGAAGCCTGTTCCTATCGAATTGCAGTAGTTTCTATAAAAAAATCATACCCTGGACATGCTAGGAGAGTGATGATGGGTATTTGGTCATATCTGAAACAATTTTCATATACCAAGTTCATAATAGTAGTAGATGACGATATAAATGTCCGGAGTTGGGAAGATGTTATTTGGGCTATTTCAACTCAAATGGACTTTGTTCGAGATATCTTTCAATGTACTAATACTCCTATAGACTATTTAGATTTTGCATCAGAACAATTAGAATTAGGTGCAAAAATCGGGTTTGATGCTACAAAAAAAATCTTTCCAGAAACCAAAAATACTTGGGGTCAAAAACTACCTCATAACCCCCAATTTACAGAGGAAATTAATAAAAAAATTGATAGAATTCTTAGAGAGCTCTTATAAACTTTTACTAGATTTTTCAAAAATATGTAGACTCATCGCCTCATTATGACTATAATATAAGTAATATTAAGCTTATAAAGTATTAAACTTTAAACTTGTAGTTGCTATACTTGGCTTAACGATTCTTAATTAAATCTTAAGGTAAACAAAATAAAAATATAGATATTGTGAACAAAACTGAACTTATAACTTCCTTTGCGAAAGCAACTGGTTTCTCTAAAAAACAAACATCTGAGCTGTTGGATACGTTGTTAAACTTAATTGTTTCAACACTAGCTCAGAAAGACGAAATAAAAATTATTGGATTTGGTACATTTAAAGTTTCAAGAATAAATGCAAAAACAGTTATAAATCCTCATAACAAGAAAGAGATGAAAGTACCAGCCTGTAATAGAGTAAGGTTTGTCCCTGGTAAATCATTAAAAGATGCTGTCAATTAAGTATCTATAACTCCCACTTATTAACAAGATTATCAATCTTAGTTTGGAGTTTATTTTTTTTGACTTGTATAACTAATTCATTTAAAAATTTTATTAGATGAGGCACGATAAGATATAAAATAACTCCTATGAAAGAATTCGAGTATACAAAAAATATCATTTCAGATGTAAATATTTGAGTAATGAATAAAACATCAAGACTCCTGATAACTGATGGGGAGTAGAGAAGAACTGCTGAAATATTAAACAGACCAACGCATAATGATAAGCATTTATCTTGACTTTTATCAAATAAAACTGCAGTAAATGTTGGGAAAAACAAAAAAATAATTATTAACATTACTTTACTAGAAATAATACCAATTGATAGCAATGTTATGATAGATAATGCTAAAAATCCGAAAAGTGTTCTATAAAACATGTAATTAGTACATTTACTTCTTTTTCTTCTTTTACACTTTTAAAAGAAATGAATCAAATTTGCACAAAGAAATCATTTGACCTAGAATCAGATTTGACCTAGAATCAGTGTTAAGGTATAAAGTTTTTAATAAAAGACTATACATAAATAATAAAAGAATGTCAGCTCCAAAGAAAAAAGTCGCGGCAGTAGTCGGTATAACGATTGGCGCAGGTAAAGCAAACCCAGCTCCTCCTGTAGGTACTGCCCTTGGTCCAAGAGGTGTTCAGATCCCTCTCTTCTGTACTGAGTTCAACAATGCTACTAAACATCTAGAACCAGGTGCACCTACACCAGTAGAGATTACAATCTACGCTGATAAGACCTTCAGCTTTATAGTAAAGAATCCTCCTACATCATATTTAGTTAAGAAAGGAGTTGAACCAGCTCTTGAGAAAGGTTCAAGCAATCCAGGTAAGGATATGGTTGGTAAGATAAAACTTTCTAAAGTCAGTGAGATAGCAAAACTCAAGATGAGCGAAATGAATGTTAATTCATTAGATGCAGCAATCACAAATGTGAAAGGCACTGCATTATCAATGGGGATTGAAGTTATTGAATAAAAATTTTTGAAAAATGTCAGTAAAATTAGGAAAGAGAATTGCAAAAGCAAGAGACCTTATGCCAAAGTCGCAGGTAGCTCTTGCAGAAGCTATCAATTCATTACACAAGTATAAACAACATGCAGCCAAGTTTGATGAGTCTGTAGAAGTTATATTGAGGATAGGAGTCGATCCTCGACAGTCTAATCAAATAGTTCGTGGTAGCGTTGCTATGCCGAACGGATTAGGAAAAACAAAAAGAATCTTAGTCTTTGCTCAGCCAGATCGTCATAAAGAAGCATTAGCAGCTGGTGCAGATATAGTTGGTTTTGAAGAGCTAATTGAAGAACTTAAAAATGGTAGAGACGACTTCGATATCTGTATGGCTACCCCAGATGTAATGCCTAAAATAGGTGTATTGGGTAAAATTTTAGGAACAAAAGGTAAAATGCCAAATCCTAAGCTTGGAACAGTTACAACAGATCTAACTTATGGTATAGGTCAGGCTAAGAAAGGTATGGTTGAATTTCGCGTAGAAAAAGGAGCTCTAATCCATGCAGGAGTCGGTAAATTGAGTTTCTCAGTACAGAACCTAGCTGAAAACATAAAGGTTCTCTATGAAGCTGTAATTGCAGCTAAACCATCAGAGAGTAAAGGTATCTATATGCAGAAGATGTATCTTTCAACTTCACAAGGTCCATCTGTTGCTGTGGATCTAAGCACTATAAATGGTTAACACAAAATTTTAACATGAATAGAAAACAGAAACAGGCAGTAATTGAGAACCTAAAAGAGGTTTTCTCTTCTGTAGAAATAGCTATAGTAGCTCAGAATGCTGGTTTAAATGCTGGACAAGCTAGTAGCCTTAGAAAAAAAGTTAAAGGTGCGCAAGGTACGACTTTAGTTACAAAAAATACACTTGCTAAGTTAAGTGCTAAAGGATCTCACTATGAAAGTCTATCAGATCTACTAAATGGTCCTATAGTACTTCTTTACACAGACTCTGACCCAGTAGCATTGACTAAGACAGTTGTAGACTTTGCTAAAGAAAACCAAACTCTTAAGTTAAAAGGTGGTGCTATGGGATCAAAAATACTAGATCTTAAAACTCTCAATGCACTAGCTGCATTGCCATCCCTTGATCAACTACGTGGAAAGCTCATTGGTGTTATACAGGCTCCAGCTACAAAGATTGCAGGTGTTGCAGCAGCTCCAGCTCGCAATGTTATTGGTGTTCTTAAAGCTTATTCTGAGAAATAAGCTAACTCTTTCAAGCACATAAACAAACTCATTTCAAAAAAAACATCATTATGCAAAGCGCCATATACTGATCAATGGTCTGCATTCATATCTAGAAAATACAAAATCTATTTGTTATTCCTCTCCTCAATAAATAAGACACTATCTCCTTTCTGTTTAAGGTCATCACATTGGTTGTTTTTTATGCTCCAGATGAGAGCCCCTAGAGCAATAGAAGCTATGAAGATTGTTATTGGTATAAAATATAAAAATACATCCATTATAGAAGCTTTAATTTTCTTTCTACATCTGCTTTATATAAATTGAAATGCAATATTTGCTTCTTACTTAATTGGTTGATATGATCTCTATCATTATGACTATTTAAAATTCCTATCATTCTTAAAGGATTTACAGGTCTACTATTTTCATGAAGTTCAAAATGTAAATGATCACCAGTAGTTAATCCTGTCCTTCCTACATATCCTATAACTTCGCCTTTTTTAACTCTCATGCCAGCTTTTTTACCATAAGCGAAGTTATGCATATGGGCATAAAGAGTTGTGTATGTGCTATTGTGTCTCATTACAACATGCTTACCAAAACCACGGCCATTACTCATTCCAATTATTATACCATCAGCTGGTGCATATATTGGGGTACCTCTTGATGCTCTGAAATCAACTCCTTTATGCATTTTAACCTTGCCTATAACTGGATGTTTCCTCATGCCAAAACCAGATTCTATTATTGGATTATGAATTGGATAAGCTAATGTAAAATTACTAACTTTTTGTTGTGATTTTTTATTTTGCCTTGTTAATAATAGGCCATTTGATTTAACATAATTTATTGTGCCAGTCTTATCTAAATATTTATAGACTCTGATTTTGGAGTTATATCCTAATGCATCAACAAAAATAAGCTTTTCATCTTTAGTAGATTTTTTTTCATATAAAATCTCCAGAGCTTTAGGGAAAAAGTTCTCCTGTTTCAATAGTCGAATTATATTCGATAAGTCCATCTTCATATCTTGTGTTACAGCTGATTTTCTTATCCCATCATTAGATATAGAAATAGTCTGTTTCTTCATCAATAAAGTTGGTACTAGAGGCTTCTTTTTTGTTAAATCATTAACATTCATACTATACTTACCTAGTTTCTCCTTAACAAAAATCTCTGCTTTATTTACAAGTGTTATTTTAAAATTTACAGAATTGTTTTTTGATAGATCAACTATATGAATCACATCTCCATTCCTTATATGAGATAAGTCATACTTTTTATTAATTATTCTCTTTATCTCTTCAGACTTAGTATTGCTAAGATTTATACTTCTTAAAATATCAGTTAAAGTTGTAGCTTTAGTTGCTGCAATGACAGTCATATTACCAATCCTTTTAATATTTTCCTGAGTTTGCCTTGTAACTAGCGTGCTATTCTGAGGAGATCTTTCAGATATATTTAATTTATTTTTAAACTGTTCTATATGGCTAAGAGATTCTTTTTTCGTCCCTAGATTGTATATTTGAGGTTCAATTATGTTGCTGATATCATTGATTGAATGTCTAGATCTATAATCATTTTCCCAACTATTTTCTTTTGAAATGTTATAATTATGCAACATCAAATGTATAAAAAAAGACAAAATACCTACAAACAGAATGTGATGTGCAATCTTCTGAAGATCTAATTTGATTATAGTTTCATTTGATATGTAATGCATCTACTTCGCCTTATAATACTGTTATGGCAGGAGCGAGAGGACTTGAACCCCCAGCCTACGGTTTTGGAGACCGTTGCTCTACCAATTGAGCTACACTCCTAAAAGGATTGATTTAATTTATAACATATTAGCAAGTACATTGCCACTCCCTAGATAAATTTTTTTAATAAATTTCAATTTCTCAAATGTAGAAAAATTACAATGCTCTAAAATCTTATTTAAATCACTTTCTATCAATATTTCTTGTTTTCTTTTCTTAAAGCTGTCATCCTTTTTTATATGAAAACAAAAAACAGAATTAATAATGAAAGAGATAAGACGTGTATTAGTGACCGGTGCTACTAAAGGAATAGGAAGACAAATAGCAATTGCTTTTAAAGAACAAGGACATAAAGTTATCATTGGTTATATAAATGATGAACAACTAGCTATAGAGCTTGAAAAAAAACATGGCATCAAAGGTTTTAAATGGGATGTAAGTGATTTTGTAGAATGTCAAAAAATTCTACCAGAAATAGAAAAAGCACTTGATGGTAATGTAGAAATTCTTGTTAATAATGCTGGAATAACCATGGATAAAATGCTTCATAAACAAGATCCAGAAGGATGGAATAAAGTAATTACAAATAATCTTACATCAGTTTTCAATATGTCTCGCATAGTTATTGAAGGAATGAGAGCTCATGAGTATGGAAGGATTATTAGTATAAGTTCGGTTAATGCTCATGGAGCTGCGGGGCAAACAAATTATGCATCATCAAAAGCAGGGATAGAAGGTTTCACAAAAAGCTTAGCTTTGGAAGGAGCTAAGCTGGGTATTACAGTTAATGCAATTGCTCCCGGATATATTGATACTGAAATGGTTAGAGCAATACCTTCTGAAATTCTTGAAACAATAGTATCAAAAGTACCTATGAAAAGATTAGGTAGAGTAGAAGAGATAGCAGAGACAGCTTTATTCTTAGCTAGCCCTGGTGCATCATTTATTACTGGAGCAGTTATTCCAGTTAATGGTGGTTTACATATGTAGGCTATGTTTAAAGGACCTACTATGCAAGATATAATTGTTAAAACATCAGAATAAATTATGTCTGATACACAAGGAGAATTATTTCTTAACATACATGAGGACTTTGTTCCTATTCCTTTTCATTATTCAATATCATTCTTAGTGAACTTATATATGAAAAATATACAGAGTAATGAACAACAAGAAATACATAACCCTATAGCTAAAAGCGATTGTGTAAAGTTATAAATAGCCATGCAAATTGCAGGCATAGCTTTACCTAAAAGTGCATCACTAATTGCAATTGTATTACCTATAACTGCATAGTTATTTGAAATAGATTTGAATAAAATATTTTGTGCAACACAAGCTATCATGCCAAGTGCAATTATCAATATTCTTATAGCTGTAATTGTAATGAAATTTGCTTTTGATAAGATAGGTAATAGAAATGGTAATAAGAAACTAAGAATTAAATAACAAAAAATTATTACTTTTATATGTCCAGCTTTATACTGCAATTTAGAGAAAATAACTCCAACAAATAAGTCAAATACTAGAAGATAGGTATTAAACTCCATCATCTTATCGAGCGAAATACTAGGATTAACTATAGGTATAAGTGTGTTGAAAAGAATAAATGGTATAGTATAAGTTATATTACTCATCAAACAATTAAAAAAAATAACTAGTAACTGTGAGAGTTGAACTCTTTCATATTGAGTCTCTTGTTTTTTGAGTGATGATTCAGAAAATTTTGATCTCAAGATGTACAAGTAAAAACCTAATATACCTGCAACTATAAATGGTATTCTCCAACTAATTATATCTAGTATAACCACCCAGCTTATAAAAGATGCTACAACTATTCCTAAAAGGCTTGATGATTCATATAGAGCTGCAGTCTCATGAGATCCATATTGCTCCATTATGAGGGTTCTTGATACAGCTATTTCACCACCAGAAAAGAAACCTATGATAAACCTCCATGCAACTAATAATAGAGTTGCTACAAATCCTATTGAATTAAATGTTGGCATTACAGCAGTGCTTAAAGTTGTAATTGATATGCCATAAATTGAAATCTTTAGAGCTTTAATTGGTGATTTACCAGCAATTTTTGTAAAAAAAAGCGCACCAAAAGGTTTAGCTGATCCTGAAACAACTAGCATACTGTATGAGTAGATTAATTGTGAAATATAATCTTCACTCGAAAAGAAAAGTTTAGCAAAGATTGGCACTAAAAAGCTATATAATGCTGAATCAAAGTGATCCAAAGTATTGCAAATTAATATTGTTTTTCTCATATTGACTTCCTATCGCCATGCATTATCCTAATCAGATTTAAGGATATAATCTCAGCTTCATTTTCATATTGCACTCCTGTACATGAGTAAACGTATCATTTAACATTTTAACGTGCAAATCTTGATAAAATTTACAGACTTATAAATCTGATTTATCAATATGAATTAATTCTTTAATTCAATGCCTTTCAAGCACTTTCAAAATTATTTTTTTTCAATATGATTTTGTTAAAAAATGACTGAATCAATAAAAGGCAATCTTGCCTATGCATATAGGATTTTTGCATATTTAGGTATGGATGATCACACATATACACACTTATCAGCTCGTTCAGAAGATAGGAATCATTTCTACATATATCCCTTTGGATTGCGGTTTGAAGAAGTAACAAAAGATAACCTCCTAAAAGTTACAATGGATGGTAAAATTATAGAAGGTGAGGAGTATCAATATAATCGCACAGGCTATGTAATGCATTCAGCAATATACAAGGCTAGGCCTGATATAAACTCAATTTTTCATCTCCATACACCTCATATTACAGCTATTTCAGCACTTGAATGTGGGCTTTTACCAATAAGTCAGTGGGCTCTACATTTTTATGGAAAAATTTCCTATCATGACTATAATTCATTACTTCTTGATTTTGATAGAATTGAACAACTTACAGATAATTTAGGAGATAATTATGTTATGCTTTTGAGAAATCATGGAGCTGTCATCTGTGGAAAAACTACACATGAAACATTTTTTTATTCATATCATCTTGAAATGGCTTGTAAAACACAATACATTGCTGTAAACAGCAGTTGCAAATTAATCATACCAAGTGATAAAGTATGTCAAAAAGCAGTTCACGAGCTCCTGACTTTCGAAAGCGATCTTGGAGCTAGAGATTGGGAGGCTTGGAAGCGACTTGTAACCAGAACAAATGATAAATAAATCACAGTGATTATTGATCGACAAAATATAAAAATTTTTCATTGCCTTATCATGTCAAATCTTGTTTTAGAAAATTCTCTAATTATCTCTAAAAAACAAAACAATAATGTAGACAAAAAACAACTATATAAAATAAAAGTTATAAAATCATAAATGTTTTATTGTCAAAATTTGGTATAGATGTAAAGTGTCCTGTCAAACAAGCAAAGTAACTAAACAAAAAAGTTACCCCCTGCATTGTAAATAACTTGAATAAAAGTGTTTTAAAAATGTTAGTTAGAAATTTATTATTATCTACCGTCTTAACAACTGCTGTTGCTTTAAATGCTTCAGCTGCCGATGCTACACATAGCTTAGCTCAAAAGACGGTTAAAACTAAGAAAGTTGCTCAAAAAGATGATGCTTATAGTCTAGAAGTTCATGGTAATCATTATGTTCCAGCTCCAGTTCAAACAAAAACTGAAGAACTAGTTGTGTTTGCAGATATCAAGAGAAATGAGAAGGAGAAACAGGATGCTCCTCTTGTAGATAACGATGGTCTATCTGTAAAAGTTGGTGGTAAAGTTGACATACAGTATGGATTTATCAATCAGAAAGAATATTTCAAAAACCCTGCAAATAATGCAAATCTTCCACAGTACGATGGCAAGAAAGCTGGGCAAATGAATACAGAAGGATCAGCTTTTGCAAACCAACAAGCCATAGTTTCTAATGGCGAGTTGAGTTTTGAAGTAGAAAAAACTGTTGATAGTTGTGAAAAATATGGTTTAAACATAACAGCTGATGCAAATACATCACCAGCTCTTTCTGGTAATCCTAATTTCGCAAGTAAGGTTTTCATTTACATGGAAAATGGTGCAGGGCGTTTTGAAGTTGGCGCTAATGATGGTGCAAGTTCAGAAATGACTTTCTCTGCTGAGAAGCTTGCTAAAGCTACAGGTGGTATAGATGGAGACTACACAACATGGATTCCTTATGGTGCAGTTGGTGGTACAAACAACGATATGTTAGAAGATACCTTCTTAGTATCTCCAGCTCTGCCTTATTCTGCACAGCACCAGAAGAAAGCTAATAAGATTACCTATTACACACCTACATTCAATGGATTTAAGGCTGGATTCAGCTATGTGCCAGATGTAACTGTGCAAGGCACAACATATGAAGCTCTATCATTTAAAGGAAGTGGCTATAAAAATGTTGTTGAAGGTGGTTTATCTTATGAACACAAAAATGATCAAATATTATTTAACGTATCACTTACAGGACAAATTGGAGAAGCTCGTGATGCATATATAGACTCTACAACTTCACAGTCTTTAAAGAAACTTGGTGCATGGCAAGTTGGTGGTCAGGTTGCTTATGACTCATTTAAAGTTGCTGGTTCATATGGTGATTGGAACGCTTCTGGTACAGTTAAAAACCCTGCTTCAGGCACACCTTCTAAGAAGGCTAATTTCTGGACAGCTGGTTTAGCTTATGATTATCAAGATAAAGGTGGAGCAAGCTTGACATACTTAAGCAGCCAAAGAAGAGGTGCTTACTCAATGAGTGCATTAGACTACATAACAGCAAATCAAGCTACTTTTGATGCTGCAACACAAAAGTATGAAGCTTTATCTCTTGGTCTTGAGTATAAAGTTATGCCAGGTTTGATGCCTTATACCGAGTTCACATCTTTCAACTATAAAAGCGATTTAGCTAATGTTAAGACAAACAAAGGCTCGGTTGTTCTTGCTGGTATTAAGTTGAACTTCTAAAATCTTCCCTCTTGAAAAAGAGGATCAAGATTATCATAACAATTACTTCCCTCGTTTTAAAAAAGATTATGATTTTTTTGAGATATCATTACTTTTTTATAAGCTTGTAACCCCCCTCCTGTAGATCCATGATATTGTAACCTGCTTCTGAAATTTCTAATCTCAGCGAATCAGATATTAACCAGTCCTTTTCAATTTTATATTTTTCACGCTCGTTAGCTAATCCAATCACATATGGATCTATATGTTTTGTTATAAATTCATATAGATCACTAGGTCTAAATCCAAGTATATTACAAGTTATTGCTAGCTGATATAGTGGCTGTACAATAAATAATTTAGCGATTATCCCTGGAGCGTTTAGATCATTACAGAGAACATTAATTGAGTCGAATACTAACTTTTTATTCTCCAAAGTCATCTGATCAACTGCAGCATTACAAGCCATCATATCATAATCAAACTCTTTAAATAATGGTTCAAGTAATCTTGCAATCCTTGAAAGAGATTTACTAGCAGTTAGTAACATCTGTTCATTAAAATCCATAGGTTTTCTATAATGAGTCATAAAATAGAAATATCTCATAACAAGACCTGGAGTATCATTCGAGAGCAAATTTTTCAATAGAACAAAGTTATTGAGGCTCTTGCTCATCTTCTCTCCCTTAACTGTCATAAGACCATTATGAACCCATACCTTAGCAAAGGTACTTCCCTTATTTGCACAAACAGCCTGAGCTATCTCATTTTCATGATGAGGGAACATAATATCAATTCCGCCACAATGTATATCAAAATTCTCTCCTAAAAACCTTGTGCTCATAGCAGAGCACTCTATATGCCAACCAGGCCTACCTCTACCCCAAGGACTATCAAAACTAAAATCTTCTTCACCTGCTGACGATGGCTTCCATAGCACAAAATCAGCTGGATGTTTTTTAAAACTTGCAACTTCAATTCTAGCTCCTGCAATCATTTCATCCATTGTTCTTCTAGACAAGAATCCATACTTTTGATAACTCTCAACGCTAAATAAAACATGTCCATTAGTTACATATGCATGTCTATTATTAATTAGATCATGAATCATTTTAAAGATATCTCCTAAGTGATGTGTCGCTCTAGGTGAATAATCTGGCTGTAAACACAATACTGCAGCAGTGTCTTCCTCATAATATTTTGCCATAGAGTTTGTAAGATCATTAATTGACATACCAGAAGCCTTGCAGGCAATTATTATCTTATCATCTATGTCAGTAATATTTCTAATATAAGTGACTTTCGGGAAAATATATCTTAAGAGCCTATATAAGAGATCATAAGTTACTGCAGATCTTATATTACCTATATGAGCTCTATCATAAACTGTTGGACCGCATACATACATCCTAACGTTATTAGGATCAGAAGGTACAAATTTATCTTTTCTTTTTGTAATTGTATTATACAAGTATAAATCAAGTGGTTCCATACAATTTTTTCACATTATTTCTGTTACTGATAGTAAATCATGACTGTCTAGTTCTTAGTTATTATAGCAAATTTATTTAAAATAAGTGATTTTTTTATTCCAATTTTTTCAAAGCTATCTTTTAGAGCTTGAGCATTCTTATTAATTACATCTAAATTAGGCAGATTCTTGCCGCCAATCATAATTCTGTTAGTCATTTCTAAAATGTAGAATACACCAAAGACATTGCAAAATATCTTTTTTTCTACCTCAGAATATTTTGTTGAAATGAAGGTATTAATGGCTACAACACCGCTATTTGACATGATTTTCTTGAGTGATTCCATGAAATCTTCAGTCAGAAATTTTTCTGGTATATAATTTTCATCAAAAATATCAAATAAAATTAAATCATATTTTTTTTTATTAAAATTTTTTATAAAATCATACCCATCTTGGACAAATACTTCAGTATTTTCTGTTAGACTAAAATTGAAGTACGCTTTTGCAATATCTAACATCTTAGGATTAATCTCAACTACATCTATCTTTGAATCTGGTAAAAGATTCTGTATTGCTGTAACTATTGTCCCTCCACCAAGTCCCATTACAAGAATTCTCTTTGGATTGGGATTTAAGTATAAACTAGCAAGCATTAGCTTCTGGTAATTAAAAGCTAAAACTCCAGGATTATGTATATATATACAAGTTTGTTTAGAGTCTGATGGAGGAGGAGAAAAAGTTATACATCTTTTGTTATCTTTTTCATAGATCCAAATACCATTATCTCTTCCAACGATGTTATAACTATCTTTCATCAAAATGACAGCGGTGATACCTAAAATGATAAATGTTCCGATTATTTTAATCTGTCTCATAGATGATAAAAGGATCAATCATCCTGAGAAAGTATTACTTTACAGCTTCTAATTTCTTAAGTTGCTTACAAAGTCTTGCAACTTTACGAGCAGCTGTATTTAAGTGAAATACCCCTTTAGAAACCCTTTGCATTAACTCTGATTCAACTTTTCTGAAAGCGGCTGTAGCAGAATCTAGGTTTCCTGTTTGTAATGCATGTGTAAAGTGAGTAATAAATGTCTTAACTCTACTTTTATCACTTCTATTTCTAGCAGCTCTCTTGAGAGACTGTCTGTGAGCTTTTTCAGCCGATTTATGATTTGCCATATTATTTTTTCTAATTATATTATGATCTCGAATAGAATTCGACTACAAGATGTGGTTCCATTTTTCCTGGATAAGGTATTTCTTCAAAAACTGGAATTTTAATGTAAGTTGCAGACAGATTTGGAACATTAACATCTATATATACTGGTATAGGCCTTTCTGCAGATGTTAATGCATCTTTCACAACCTTGATCTCTTTAGCTTTATCTGTCAACTCAACTACATCTCCTGGTTTTAGCACATAGCTACTTATGTTAACTTTTCTACCATTAACCTTTACATGTTTATGATTTACAAATTGTCTTGCAGCAAAGATTGTAGGTACAAAATTAGATCTAAAGATAAAAGCATCTAGCCTTGATTCTAAAAGAGCTACTAAGTGCTCAATTGTATCACCCTTTCTTCTTGTAGCTTCTTGATAGATTTTTTTGAACTGCTTCTCGGAAATATCTCCATAATATTCACGGAGTTTTTGCTTAGCTAGAAGCTGCGTACCATAGTCAGTTGATCTTCTGTGCCCAGTCCTACCATGCTGTCCTGGAGGATAATTTCTTGAATCAACGCTCATACCTGGTCTGCCCCAGATGTTCTCACCAAGTCTTCTACAGATCTTCTGTTTACTATTGTGACGTTTTGACACTATTAATTTTTTTAGTATTTTATAAATTTCAATATATTATATATCACTAAACATAGTACAATGTCTAGTTACCTTAAGAACTTTAATTTTTTTCATTAAAACTACTGACTATTGACTGGAATATCGGTTATGATCTGTCCACTTTTATTAAGCTGCATTATAGATGATATATCTGCAGGTCTTTTAGTTTCTATAGAGACTTTTTTTAAACCTATCTTACTTGCTTGCTTCTCAACAGAGCTACCTTTTAGCCTTAGAGTAGCTTCACAGCCTTTTAATTTATAAAGTGATCTTAAGTATGCAGCTCTGTCAAAAAGGGTATATTCATTTCTCATAGCATCTAACTTAACCATTGGTGTGCAGAGAGCAAACTTTGCGAAAACGTGTGGTTGTACACATCTCTCATTAACATTTTTTATCCAGAATTCAGTTTCATTTATAGCATAGATAATTTGCTGGCAATTCATATTTTTGTCTTCTAGTTTCACTATAAAGTTCTCAGGCATATAAGAAGACTTACAACTACAAGCAGTTAAAAAAATACTTGCTAACAAGGCTGATAGTTTTGTTTTCATTTGGAAACACTTTTTCTTTATTTATACACGATTTTTTTATTTAAATTGTAACTTTCGCAAGTGTCCTTTACAATAGAGAAAAAATTATTATTTAGCATGATCTTAGAGAAACTAAAGCAAAATAATCTTTCACAAAGAGCTATTACTTCAATTATTTTTGTGCCTGTTATGTTAATTTTAACATGGTTGGGAGGAATGAGTTATATAATTTTTACATTACTTATATCAAGTTTATGTATAAGAGAGCTATGTCTTATGGTAAAAAAAGATAAAAAACATTGGAAATATTGGTTCTACGGAACGTTCTTATGCATAGTATTTTTATTCTTAAATTTAGTCTCAATTAGAGGACAAGGCTTGAGAGAGTCAATGTTCCTACTATTTGTTGTCTGGACAACAGACACTTCAGCTTACTTTTTCGGTATATCAATTGGTGGTAGAAAAATTGCCCCTCAGATTAGCTTTGGTAAAACCTGGTCTGGCTTTGTAGGAGCATTAATTTGTTCAGGTCTTTTTGGTCTAATCTCTCATTTTATAGGTCTGACAAAATTTTCAAATAATATAATTGAAACTATGCTTGATACAATTTTTATCTCATTTTGCTCTCAAAGTGGTGACCTAGCTGAGTCAGCTTTAAAGAGATACTTTGAAGTTAAAGATAGTGGTGATACCCTCCCTGGACATGGTGGGCTATTGGACAGATTTGATGGAATGATATTTGCTAGCTTTGCTATGGCTGGGTTGATTGCTAATTAATTCACAGATTTTACAGACATGTTTCTCAAGATAAGAACTTAGCCTGAGTCAGATTATCCTATAAAGATCAATCTATCTCACTTTATACTTTACCTAATACTTAGTTAAAATTTATTTCTTTTGATATATATATCCTCATTAATTACCTCATTAATTACAATAAAAAAAAGATGTTGTTCGGAACTGATGGAATAAGAGGCACCATAAACAAATATCCAATGTTACCTAATGAAATTCTAAATTTCAGTATAGCTATAGGTAATATGCTACAGAAAATTGTTGAATCGAGACATGAAAAGGGTTATAAACCAAAAGTAATTATAGCTAAAGATACCAGACTTTCTGGATATGTAATAGAGAGCGCGTTAACAGCTGGCTTAGCTGCGGCTGGTGTTAATGTGACTCTTGTTGGACCAATGCCTACAGCATCAGTTCCAATGTTGATTAAGTCAATCCGTGCAGATCTCGGAATAATGATCACTGCCTCACACAATCCTTTTTATGATAATGGTTTAAAAATTTTTGATGAGCAAGGTTATAAAATCTCAGGCAAACGAGAGATGGCTCTTCAGGAGATAATTTTATCACAAGAAGGATTAAAACTAGCGTTGCCTCAACAATTAGGAAAAGTCAATCGTTTAGAAGACGTACGCGGAAGGTATATAGAATATGTTAAAAGCTGCTTCCCTAAGAATCTTAACTTAGAAGGCATTCGTGTAGCAGTTGATTGTGCTAATGGAGCTGCATACAGAATAGCACCAAATATCTTTTGGGAATTAGGAGCAGAAGTTGTTAATGTTGGTTGTGAACCAAACGGAATAAATATAAATGAAGGATGTGGTTCAATACATCCAGGTCTATTATCAGCAAAAGTCATTGAAACCAGAAGCAATATAGGTATTGCACTTGATGGTGATGGTGATCGCTTACTTGTATGTGATGAGATGGGAAAAGTTGTACATGGAGATCATATAATAGCAATAATAGCAGAGATGCTAAAAAGAAAAAATAAGTTAAGAGGAGATGGAGTTATAATTACACATGTAAGTAACTCAGGTCTAGAGAATTATTTGGATTCAATAGGCTTACGAACTTATAGATCAGATGTAGGAGATAAAAATGTAGCATATCTAATGAGAGAAAAGTGCTGTAATTTTGGCGGTGAAACTTCAGGACATATAATATTGAGCGATTATACTTCAACTGGAGATGGCATTATAGCTGCTCTACAGATTTTAGCTTTCTTAAAAGAAAGTATAAGGGTAGCAAGTGATGTCTTTCATCCTTTTGAGTTAATTCCCCAGAGATCAATTAGTCTTACTCCTCCTAGCGATCTTAATCCACTTGATAACAAGGAAATTGTCGAGGTGCTAGAAAAAGTCAAGAGTGAAAATCAAGATGTAAGAGTCATTATCAGGAAATCTGGTACTGAAAACTTAATTAGAGTAATGGTAGAAGGTAGCGACGAGAGAAAAGTTGATTTAGTCATAGACAGAATAAAAGATGTAATCTTAAATTAATGTGTTGACTTTTATCAATACTCCATTTATCGTATTGAATTAATAGTCAAGAAAATAAAAATGTCTTGGATATACTTATTTTTAGCTGGAATTTTTGAAGTTGTATGGGCAATATGTTTAAAGTACTGTGATGGATTTAAACCAACAATTGCTCTCTTCTCAACAATTTCTGGCTCTCTGCTAAGTATGATTTTTATGGGGTTAGCAATTAAACATATTCCTATGGGCACAGCCTATGCCATTTGGACTGGGATAGGAGTTATAGGCATTACAATTTATGGTATTTTATTTCTAGGAGAGAGTAAAGAATTACTTAGAATTGTATTTCTTGCAATGATTCTTTTTGGTACAATTGGTTTGAAAACACTTACAAAATAGAAAAAATATTATAATAGTTGATTTTTTCAATTACAAGTGATATAACTTTTAATCGTAAAAATAAAAATCAATAAAATGAAAGAAGAAACTAAAGATTTTTTCCTACCTACAGAACAAGACATAAACTTATTGCAAAGATGCAATAAGTTTGTATCTACTCTACATGTAGAGCAATCCGCCTCTACAATGTATCTAGCTGCGCATCTAAACTATTTCAATCAGTTAGAAATAAATAATGGAAATTTAAATGGTTACGGTAGCAACTTTAAATTTTTTGTTGAAGAGTTTCCAACAATTCTTGAGTGTGCAATTCAAGATTTGAAAGAAGAATCAACAAAATCATCTAAGTTATCAGAGTTAACAGAATTAGCTGAACAACTCAATAAGAGACTTAAGATACATCAAGCTATAGCTAAATTAACAGAAGATCAGATTGATATTGATGCTGTTAGTAATATGTTACGTATTACGACTCAACAAGCACAACAACTTGTTGCTGATGTACGAAAAATCAAGGCTAGAGAAAGCAATCAAAGTATTATATTTGCAGAGGCAGATGAGATATTCACAACAATTGAACGGAATATATATAAAAACATAGTAAAAATGATTGAAGAATTTCTTCTTAAAACTCAAGAAAAAAGCTTCGTAGATTTTACGCAAGCAAATAAGCCACAAACAAGCAAATTAGAAATATAAATATCTCCTTGGGAGAGCCTATGCCATTTGGACTGGGATAGGAGTTATAGGCATTACAATTTATGGTATTTTATTTCTAGGAGAGAGTAAAGAATTACTTAGAATTGTATTTCTTGCAATGATTCTTTTTGGTACAATTGGTTTGAAAACACTTACAAAATAGAAACATCTTATATTTTAATTGATTACTTCAAGTATCAGTGATATCACTTCAGAAGTGAACGACTTAATAAAAAAACAAAAATGAAAGAAAAACCTACAAGTTATTTTTTGGCTATAGAAGGAGATATGGCATTATTGCCAAGATGCGAGCAGTTTATCAAAACTGATAGTCTCTTAGCTAGGCTTGCGTTGCTCTTAAAAACATTTGCTGCCCCAAAAAAATTACATCATGAATATATACATACCTTCATATCTTTTGTTCAAAAATGGAAAAAGGATTGTAACGATGCAATTCTAGGGTGTGAAGAATTTAGATCATTATCTGAACAACTTAATAAGAGACTTAAGATATATCAAACTATAGCTGCATTAATGCAACCTAATACCGATGCTGCTACGATTCAACAGATATTAAATATCAGCTCTGAGGAAGTAAAAGCACTTATTACTTATGCAAAAGAAACAGGATATATCTGGGAAATAATAGCAATACACATTGAAGAAATAATTGAAGAAATAATTTCTAGGAAAAAATCAAGCTTCGTAAGCTTCATAAGCGAGGAGGAAGAATCAAACAATCGGAACAAAAGTATGGAAAAAGATGGCAAGAAAAGCAGTTGTCAGTTAATTTAATGTGGTGCCGAGGAGAGGATTTGAACCTCCGACCTACTGATTACGAATCAGTTGCACTACCTCTGTGCTACTCCGGCTTATATCAATGATTAACATATTTTTCAAAAAAAATCCCTAAGAATTCTGTCTTTTTTACTAATAATAAGCTCTTGATCTTATATTTGATCCATGGTACAATAGGGCTACTATAATAGCTCATCAAAACTAAAAAAACCTTCAAAATTGAGTGGTATTAGTGAAATATTAGTAGAATTATGGAAATAATATATGGTGTTCTAGAGCAAGGTTTAATATACGGACTTGTTGGTATAGCTGTATTCCTTACTCTCAGAGTGATAGATTTTCCTGATATGGGAGTAAATAATTCATTTACCTCTGGTGCTGCTGTTTGGTACTATGGACATACTTTAGGTCTTGATCCATATTCTTCTTTAGCCATAGCTTTTCTATTTGGAATATCTATTGGGTATATAACTGCATCTCTACACTTGTTTTGCAATATAAGAAGTCTGTTATCAGGCATCATAATGATGATTGCTCTCTATTCAGTCAATATGAGGTTGATGGGTAAGCCAAATATTCCTCTTATGAGTGTGAATAATATCTTCAGCAACTGCAATGATCTAGAAAAAATTTTGATCCTCTTTTTGATAATCTCTGTAGTTTGTATCGGCCTTAGCTTATTCTTAATGTCTGAAATAGGGCTTGGTATTAGGGTTTCTGGACAAAATTATATGCTTGGTGAAACTTATGGAATAAGTAAAAATTTTACAGTTGGAACAACTGTAGCTCTCAGTAATGGGATTGCAGCTTTGGCAGGAGCGCTTCTGGGACAAGCTCAAGGTTTTGTAGATATCAATATGGGAAATGGAATGATTATCATTGGACTTGTAAGTGTAATTATAGGTGAAAAAATTTTTAGTACTATCAAGGTTTATATCATGATTTGTATGTCTGTAATTGGAGCAATCCTATATAAAATTTCTATAATGCTGGCACTTTTTTCATATGATGTAGGATTGCAATCATCTGATATGTATGGCATCACAGCCCTAATGATGATTGCTACTATGTTCCAAAGAAAAGCAAATTAGAGGTTTTTATGATTAAACTTCAGCATATATCTGTGATTGCTAATAAAGAGACAAAATTTCCAAAGAAGATTCTTGATGACATATCAATTATAATTGAAGAAAGTAAAAGCGTTGCTATCATAGGTGGAAATGGAGCAGGAAAAAGCACTCTCGTTAAAGTTGTAGCGGGGGAAATAATACCTACAAAAGGCAAGATTTTAATCAATAATAAAGATTACACCAAAAAAAGCATTGTTCAGCGTTCTCATATAATAAGCCGCGTATTACAAGACCATATGTTAGGCGCAGCTCTAGAAATGACAGTAATAGAAAATATGCTCTTTGCAAGCAAGCGAGGTATAAATAGAGGCTTCAGGTTAGCTAATGATAAATCCAAATACGATTTCTTTGTCGAAAGATTATCCGAACTGGGTATTGATCTCGAGAAAAAGCTCAATCTACAAGTAAAATACTTATCTAGTGGACAGAGGCAGGCTCTTAGCTTAGTTATGGCAGTCTTAAGCAGTTGTAAGCTTCTAATTTTAGATGAACACACTTCAGCTCTTGATGAAAAAACAGCAGAAACAGTGATGAAGATAACTATGAATCTTATTAAAAAATACCACATAACAACTCTTATGGTAACTCATAATCCAGCAGAAGCAGCCTTGTGTGATCAAATTCTTGAAATAAGAGGTGGCAAAATTTATGAAAAGTAATATTTTATCTTTTTATTAAAAATTCTTCTAAATTATAATTATCTCTAGCATCCGCTGTAAAGAGATGGACCATTATATCATTTAAGTCAACCAGTATCCAGTTTGCACTCTTGTTCTTTCCCTCCATACCTATGTTTAAAGGTTCACCAAAGAATTCTTCTACCTTATCTGCTAACTTCTCTGCGGAAGCTGAAATATGTTTTGCAGATGTCCCGGTGCAAATTATAACATATGATGTTATAGAGCTTTTATTTCTAACATCAAAAGTTGATATTGATTCAATTTTATCACTCTCAAGTTGAGACTGTATAACTTTCAGTAATTCTTCCGTATTTTTATTTTCCTTCATTGTTTATCTTTTGTGCTAAATATTGCGATAAGACATCTATTAACAAGTTGACGTTTTCGCTTTCAGTTTCATATTCATTAAGTGCTTCAATATATAGCTTAGAATTTTCTAATTTACCAGTGATATCTTCAAGTGCTATACCTGTAATTGCAAAGGCGTTAGAGAATTTCTTTTGATGAAAAATTTTATGATCAACTGTTCCAGTATCATTGATATATGATGCAAAATACTCATAAATCTGCTTCATAGGAGTATCGTAGACTTCTTTATTAAACTGAAGCTTTGTATTAATCTCAACTATCTCTGCATATTCACGTAACGTATCTGAATATGAGTTATCTCTGGAGATTCGCTGATAATAATAGACTCCTTTACTTGGATTGCCATCAATCAGTGCAATGCTTGCTAAATATATATTTGCTAAAGCTGAGTAGGCAGAAGTGCCTGCTTCTGCAAGAGTCTCAAGTTTTTTCACTTCAGCTTGATTAATTTCCTCAAGTTTTCTATGCTCATTATCAGTATTATCTTTAGCCTTACTAGAATTAATTTTATTTACAGTATTTGTTAATTTAGAGCCGTCTTCCTCAATGCTTTCATTCTGCTTATTTGCATACCAAGAGCTTATTCCGAGGTATAGTACAATGACTACTCCTAATATAAATATCCCTAATGCTGATCTGCTCAAAATCCTATTAAGCTTACTTTCCTTCTCCGAATCTTCTATCTCTCTTAATATATCTGCCATTTTTTAATTTTTTGTATTATTAGATAAATCTAATCCTATAATAAATTTTCTGCAACTAGTTTAAATCTAGTGCTGAAGATATTTCATGATTTTTAGACTTAATTCATCATAATATGAAATATACATTAATTGATAGTTTAATCACTAGACTTAATACATATCTTCTCTATATGAGAAATCATGAATAGGACATAGGATCAAAAAATTCTCTACTTCAATAAATAATTTTAGAGCTCTTTATAACACTAAACGTGAACCAAATCTTCTCTTCCTTGAGCTGAAATCATCAACTGCAAGCTTCAAAGCTGCTTCATCAAAATCTGGCCAGAGAGTCTTTGTGAAATAAAGCTCAGAATATGCTATCTCCCAAAGAAGAAAATTACTAATTCTCATTTCACCGCTAGTTCTAATCAATAGATCTGGATCCGGTATATTGTGAGGATTTATAGCTATTTTAAATGCATCTTCATATGGTAGATTCATTTCATGAGCCACTTGAGCAGCTCTCATAATCTCATGTCGTGATCCGTAGCTAATTGCAATCTGGACCAATAGCTCAGTATTTTTACTAGAGCTCTCCTCCAATTTTTTCATTAAACTAATAATATTAGCCTTAATGCGATCCCTATCTCCTATAAACATTACTCTTATATTCTCTTTAATTATCTCCTTGACCTGACCTAAAATTGCTTCTCTGAATATCTCCATTATAATATCAATTTCTTCATTAGGTCTATTCCAATTCTCAAGTGAAAATGCATAGAGAGTGAGATATTTTATTCCAATTTGGGCACAATTTCTAATTATATTTTCAGCTGCTTCAGCACCTTTCCTATAAGCTTTATCTATATCAATATTATTTTGCAGAGCCCATCTATTATTACCATCCATTATTATTGCTATATGCTGAGGTAAATTTCTTTTCACAACTAATTTTTTCTTGTGATTTTATAACTATCTGTAAAAAACTTATAGAGATCTTTTATGCTAATTTAAATGATTTTGCTAATTATCCTCAGAGCCCTCTCTGTCTTACCTGAAGCTTGAGCTTGTTCTGTAAGAATTCTTTTTTCATTATCGACTTTAGATTGATCTAGACTATTGATATCAAGAGCCTCAGGCTTAGCTGCTGCTACATGCATACCTATCTGTCTTGCTAATATTTGTATTTTCTCAGCAGGCACAACTTTATCACTCTCAATCGCTACTGCAGCTCCAATCTTACCGCAACATCCACTAACAGCATTGTGTATATAGAAATTAACTAAACCTTCCCCTTTAACCGTTAAAGAGCCAACTCTAGCTAGTTTTATATTTTCACCCAGAGTTCCTATACTCTCTAATATCATTTCTGAGAACTTTAAGTTGATTAAGCTCCCAAAGCAAATCTTAGATATCCTGTAAGCTTTAAATTACAACCTAATTCCTTTCCGAGATCCGAAATTACTTCTCTAATTTTCTTATCTGGATTTATGACAAAAGCTTGCTCTAATAAAACTACTTCCTCATAGAATTTACGAATTCTACCTTCAATCATCTTTGCAATTACACTCTCTGTCTTACCTGAAGCTTGAGCTTGTTCTGTAAGAATTCTTTTTTCATTATCGACTTTAGATTGATCTAGACTATTGATATCAAGAGCCTCAGGCTTAGCTGCTGCTACATGCATACCTATCTGTCTTGCTAATATTTGTATTTTCTCAGCAGGCACAACTTTATCACTCTCAATCGCTACTGCAGCTCCAATCTTACCGCAACATCCACTAACAGCATTGTGTATATAGAAATTAACTAAACCTTCCCCTTTAACCGTTAAAGAGCCAACTCTAGCTAGTTTTATATTTTCACCCAGAGTTCCTATACTCTCTAATATCATTTCTGAGAACTTTAAGTTGAGAGACTGAATATCAGCATGAGATTTTAGAGCTTCATTAGCTATATCAGTTGCAAGAGCTACAAACTTCTCATTCTTAGCTACAAAATCTGTTTCTGAGTTAAGCTCTACTAAAGTAACTGACTTTTCTGTAGCAGCCGCAGCTATAATTCCATCTCCAGTTACACGATCACTTTTCTTATTTGCATTACTTAGACCTTTTTTTCTAAGCCACTCTTTAGCTACTTCAAGATCACCAGCTGTTTCTGAAAGGGCTTTTTTACAGTCCATCATACCTACACCAGTAACTTCACGTAATGCCTTTACAAGGCTAGCACTTATTTCTGTCATATAAAAAAATTATTTTTGATTCAAAAGGAATATATCATATTTATTCAGCTTTATCCTTAACCTTTTTTAAAGTAATTTTTTTCTTTTTATCTTCTTTTACTTCTTCTTTTGTAGCATCCTTTCTTGAGATGAAATCAGCTATATAATGTTTATTGATCTTTACTTTTACATCCTTAGCTATTTCAATTATAAATTGATCACCTTCAGTCGGTAAGCTAATAATTGTGCCGATAATACCACCGGCAGTTACTACTTCATCCCCACGTGCCATTGAATTCATTTTTGTCTGATGTTCCTTATTCTTTTTCTGCTGCGGACGTATAACTAGAAAATAAAATACGGCAATAATGAGAATAAAAGGCATAAAACTCGAAAGTGAGCTACCAATAGTGCTACTAGTGTCTGCAGCGTGAGCTGTATTACCTATAAGTTGAAAAAAATTATCAATCATATTTAACATTTTTTTAGTTAGATTTTTTAGCAACATATCACTTTCAACATTTGTCTGCAAGATTGCTTATTTAGATGATTCAAAATCAAGAATAACAAAAATTAAACAACTTTAAATTAGTACTTGACAACCTAGAAGTATAGGTGTTACTATGAAAATATAGAGAATAATACAGCTTAAAATATAACCAATCTGACGGATAAACAGATTAATGATGATGAACAATATGCAAAGCAAAGAACAATTACTTAAATTTCCAAGTTATGAACCTTCAAAGATATCAGTTAAAGCAAAAGAATCTTTAGTTAGTCAACTTGAAAACTCTAAAATATCATTTGATCCAGAAGAGATTTCTCAACTCACAACAGTTCTTGAGGCTCTTGATATAATTACAACAGTTCTTGAGGCTCTTGATATAATTGTAAATGGTACTCAGCCGTTTTATCCAATAGATAAAGATGTAGAACCAATAAACCAAACAACGATAGAGAAAAATATCCAAGGAAATAGAACACTAGCAACAGTTTTAAAAGCCATTAAAGAAAAAGAAACTCAAGTCATAGACTTAAACAATGTTTTTCGTAAAAGCATTATAGACATATCACAGAAAGTAGTTGGAACAATACATAGTGATAGTCCAGCAAAAATACTGAAGGAAGCACCCAAAAAACTAGATGTTTTCCAAACTGAGCTAGAGAGAATAAAAGCTGCAAAAAAAGCTTTTCAAGACTTTAATGATTCATTAAAAAAGTTAAGTAAAGAGCAAGAAGCACTACAAAATGAATATAAGAAGTTAGAAGCTGCAGGAGTAAAGATAGTTAAAACTGAAGAGCGAAAATTCTTACAAGAGATAATAAAAACTGCAATATTAGCTCAAATGAATAGTCAAGAGCTTAATTATCAGCAGTTTGCAATTCAGAGAAAAGATAATACAAAGCTAACTGACGCTCAAATAAGAGAATTAGTAGCTATTGGGAAAGCATTTGCTGTTGAACCTAATCGAGAATCAAGATTATCACAAAATATAGAAGGATTAAAAGATGCGGTAGAAACTGAAGTTAACAAAGGATTATCAGCACAAGTTTGGAGAGATGTTAAAGCAATTCCAGAGACAGTTGAAAGACAATATGCCAACTGGAAAGGTATTAAAAATGGTGCTAGTGCTCTTGATAAAGAAGCAAATTTTAAATTTGCTAATTCTGCTATTGAACTTCAATACAAAGAGAATAAATTTAGTTTTAAACTTAAAGAAGATGTAGAACTTACACCTGAGCAAAAGAACATAGCTGAACAATTATTATCTAATGCAAACAATCGTTTAAACACTTTAAGACAATCAAAAAATTTTAATCTTGAAAGTAAATTCAACATAATGCTTCACGGCATAGAAACTTCTACAAAGGTACAAAATTTATGGCAGAAGATTGTAGAAACTATTAAGCATTTCTCTGAAAAGAAATTTGGAATTAAGTTTAATAAGTCAGTTGATAATTTACTGGATCTCTCTAATAAGCAAAATAGAAGTGCTAAAGCTGTTCCACTAGATAAGTTCTCTAAACAATTACAAAAAGAATCCAAAGAACCTCAACAGGTAAGAAGTATGTAATTACTAATCTGCTTAAACTATATAGATGACATTGGGGTATAATGAAAATACCAATCACTATATCAGTCAGCAAAATCCCTTTTGCAATGTTGAAAACGATATCGAAACTGATATCTCTAGAAAACATCCCAAGAGAGATTATTATAAGAGTTGGCTAAACATAATAACTTAGGAGTTACTCTATGGCTTTTTATTAACAATCCTCAGCAATGCTTTTCATAGCTGGGAAAAAGTGATGAAATTTATTATCAGTCACTGTTTAAATAGATAAACTTAAAATAAGTCGTCTCAGATCTTCTGGAGAATCAAGTGAAATAACGTGATCATCAACAAAGACACAACCAATTTTTAGTTTATTCTCTAATGCTCTCAGCTGCTCAAGTCTCTCTTCAAGCTCTAGTCTAGATTGAGGAAACGAAATAAATTTCTCAAGTGCTTTAGCTCTATAGGCATAGATTCCTATATGCTTATAAACTGATTTTGGATATACTTGAGAAGTACGTGTAAAATAGAGTGCATTCATTACATCTCCAGGCTGCAGATCATCTACTCCTGCGTGACTTACAATAGCACTCACATTGTTAATATCAGCTTTTTCTGCATCATCACTAAAAGTTGTAATAGCAGACATTATATCAAACTTTTTCTCAGAATCATTCAACAATGCATCAACTGTAAGTTTAATCGTGCTTGGTTGTATCTTAGGCATATCACCTTGAAGGTTAACTATAACCTCATAATTTGAAAGAGATTTAGATGCTACGTAAACTCTATCAGTACCAGTTGGTATCTCTGGATCAGTTAAAATATATTTATAACCATACTTCTCACATAGTGTGGCTAACTCGTAACAATCACAAGCTATGTATAGATCGCCAGCATTAGAGTTTTTAGCTTGCTCAGCGCAAGATATAAGCATCGGTTTACCGTCAATTTCAATAAGAGGTTTTCTACTTAATCTCGTTGAACCAATTCTTGATGGGATAATTATAGCTACTTTATTCATCGTCGTTTAATATTTCATTTAATTCTTCTCTCAAAAGGTCGCCAACAAAGTTAGCAAGGCCAAGTCTTCTTTTCTTCTTTAGCCTCTCAGCTCTCAGGATTGCATATAGCTTCTCAACACTCTCATCTAGGTTGCGATTTATTATATGATAATCATACTCATGCCAATGGCTCAGCTCAAAGTTTACATGATCCATTCTTTTATTAATTGTATCTAGACAGTCAGTATTACGGAGCTGCAACCTATTTATTAACTCTTTTTTTGTTGGTGGTAGTATAAAAATACTAGCTACATCTTCTCTATCTGAACTAACAAGCTGCCTATGACCCTGCCACTCTATATCAAAAATTACGTCTTCTCCAGAATTTAATAATTCTTCAACCTGAGCGCGAGGTGTGCCATAGAAATTACCAAATACCTCAGCATATTCAAGCATTTCTCCATATACCACCATAGCTTTGAACTGATCCTGTGATACGAAATGGTAATCCACTCCGTCTTGCTCACCAGGTCTCATTTGTCTAGTTGTAATTGACACTGACCAATGAACATGTTGATCTACCTTCATTAACTTACGTGCCATTGTTGTCTTGCCAGCTCCAGACGGAGCAGAGAGGACAAACATTAATCCTCTTCTTTTTATATTTTCTTGTACCACAGATTTTTTCATTGTTTTTACAAATTATATGCACTCTTGTCAAAGACAAACGAGTGATAGTTTAATAAAAATAATTCTTGACAATGCAATTTTGCTATGTTTTACTTGCTATAGATTGCAATATTTATAACATAAATATGAGTTATGATTTGCTTTGTTAACAAATAAAAACGCAAATGCTAAGAAAAATACAAGAAAAGTTTTACAAAATTATTACGCCTTCAGAAGGGGCCTATCCTTTGGCTGATAGAGCCCTCGGATTAATACCATTAGGCGTTAGCTTAGGTATTTCTGCATGGGATGCTCAGACTGCTGATACTGACTACAAACCATTTGCTAAACCTTATTCAAAGACTGGTTTACCTTTGGTGCTTGGTTTATACGGTCTAACACAGTTAGGACTAACACATGTTCAGGATAAAATTGAGCAAATTGAAAATACAACTGCAAAGGGATTTGCTGATTTCTTTGTTGGTCTATTTGATACATGGAATAACGTGCCTATATATGCGTATGGATACAATATGCTATCAGAGAAATGGAACACAAATTATGTTTTTAGTATTAGGTATTTACCAAAACTTATAAGTACAATTGAAAATGATATTAAAGCTCTAGTTAAAGGTGAAGGAGAATTTGGATTAACATCATGGGATGGAACTGTAGCAACTATTGCTGGGTATGCTGCTAAAAATCTTGCGGTGCAGCTGTCGAATTCTTTGCAGGATTCTAATGGTGGAGGAAATCCTAAGGCTACTTTCGCCTCAGCTGTACTTAGCGGTGCAGTCAATGCCAGTGCATATAAAGTATTCACTGGTCTATTAAATCCTTTTGCTCATGATCATAATTTCATGGAATATGTTGTAGATTCCATTGCTCAAGAAGCTATGTATGAAACGCAATTGCTTCCGTTTTTACAAACAAAGTTTGACGATAATAATAGTATATTTCGTAAGAATTCAGCTCTTGGTGGTGCATTGCTATCTATTGTGTCTGTAGAAACACTCTTGTACTTATTTAAGCAGATGGAAAAAGTATTAGATCATTCAACTCAGTATATTAAGAATAATCTAGAAAATCCTGAGCTAGGCTATACTAGAGGCATTCATTATATTGATGGACTAAACAATACTGAAATTTCTTCAGCACATGAGGAAAGTCTTTAGTTCTTGATTCTTCGACGTTAATTAACACGTTGAGTTTTATTTCTTCTCATAATAAAAATCTTGGGTCTCTGACCTAATTTAAATCTCATTACTCTTAATTAAATTTAAATAAATGCAAAAAATGCAAAAAAAGATTTGAGCAAGCGCAAGAAAACTGAAAAAGGATTTGATCATACAGTAGAACAATTTGAAAAAGGAGTTGACTATATATAAGCAAGCTAGGCAGTGAAGATTTTTGATTCTTGACTTCTTAACGTAATTTGTATATAATTATGTCGCTGGGTTTTATTTCTTCTAATAATAAAGTTTTTGGTCATTGACCTTTTTACTATTTCTAGTCTTATTACTCTCAATTAAATAAATTTAAATTTAAATAAAAAATAATGCAAACCGGTACTGTAAAATGGTTTAATGAAACAAAGGGTTATGGCTTTATCAAACCTGACAATAGCGAACCAGACGTCTTCGTACATATTAGCGCACTAGAAGAAGCGGGGTTAAATAACTTACAAGAAGGACAAAAAGTTAGCTTTGAGATTACTGCAAACAAAGGAAAAAAATCTGCTAATAAACTGAAGCTTCTTAAAAATTGAAGTCTATCTATATCTATAATAATCTGGGAGTTAGTGAGGAATCTCTCAAGCAAACTCTTGGAATGTTCGAATCCTTTCTGGGAAATTATCAGATCAAAATAATATCAGAGATTACAGCCGAAGACTGGATTCTTGATGCGGCTCTTCTAGTGATGCCTGGCGGTGCTGATATACCCTATACTAGGAAACTAAATGGCCTAGGTAATGCAATTATAAACAATTATATTAATGCTGGCGGTAAGTATCTTGGAATATGTGCTGGTGCCTATTATGGTACAAGTGCTATAGAATTTGGAGTTGGAACTAAATTTGAGGTTGTAGGTAGAAGAGAGTTAAAATTATTTAATGGTAAAGCTATAGGACCTGTCTTTGGCAGGTATTCTGATCTTGATAATAGTGGCGCCATACCTGCTCAAATTACTGTAGATGGGATTGATAATTTCCCAGTATTTTTTAATGGAGGGTGTTATTTCTCGACTGGTGATTGTTGCGTCATTGCTACTTACTCCGAGTTGAATTTATCTTCCATTATATCAATAAAAAACAATAGAGTGATTCTGTCTGGAGTGCATTTTGAGTATAATCCATCAATCTTGGATTGTACTGATAAATATTTATCTGAGATTGCTGAAAAGCTATTGCCATTTGAAAATCAAAGAATCAAACTAGTAAAGTACATCTTGAAATTGCTGGATCTTATTCATTAAAAAACTCAAAATTATGTCTTCGGAATTACTATCTATGGATGTATTTTTCGCACTATCAGTTGAGAAATATTACAAAAATCGAGAGAACTCTATAGGAAAAAATGGTGATTTTATTACTGCTCCCGAGGTATCTCAGATGTTTTGTCATGCAGTCGCTGTATGGGTATATAATCAGATATACAATTTAAAAGGGAATGTATCCCTTGTAGAGCTAGGAGGAGGAAATGGTACTCTCATGAACGAAATTTTAACCTTCTTTAAAAAAGAATTTATCCTCCAGGAGGTATACTTTATTGAAACAAGCCCTATTATGATTGAGAAACAAAAAAATGCCGTATCTAGCCATATGCACACAAAATTCTATTGGGTTGACTCTATCGATAAAATACCAAGCAACTTCAAGCATGTTATAATCGCTAACGAGTTCTTTGATGCACTACCTATCAAACAATTTATCAACTGTGGTGAGAATTTCCGAGAGATTTATATATCTAGTGACATCAAATTAATACAATCAGAGTATGTAATTAGCTGTGATGAGATGAAGAAAATTATGAAATATAGTAATTTAAAAGTTGATGAATGCAATCAAGGATTTATAGCCGAGCTATCAATAGCATCTCTTACAATATTAGATAAAATATGTAAAATAGCATCTGCTGCACTAATTATTGACTATGGTTACTACAATCAAAAAGGGAAAAATACAATAAAAACTATAGCAAATCACTCAATTCTAGATAGTTTTATGACAATGTCTGGTAGTACAGATATTTCTGCTGAGGTTGATTTTGGAGCCTTAGAGAACTTTATCAAGAAAAACTACTCATCTTATAATATATATTATACAAACCAAACTCAATTTCTAGAAGATCATCATATAAATATCATAGCTGAGAGAACCAGAAAAGAAGCTAAAAATCAACGAGAACTAGATATGATTAATGATGAATTAAATAAAATCTCAGTTGAGATGGGAGAGAAATTTAAAGTTTTGTCACTCAATTCTAGATAGTTTTATGACAATGTCTGGTAGTACAGATATTTCTGCTGAGGTTGATTTTGGAGCCTTAGAGAACTTTATCAAGAAAAACTACTCATCTTATAATATATATTATACAAACCAAACTCAATTCATAATAGATAAATATAATGAGTAAAAATACATCATAAGAAGTTTTCAAATGAACTAAAATTATAAACCTTACATAGTTTTTTCTTTAAAGCAGTTATAATTTATCTAAAACTATGTCACAATCAAATACTAACTATGGCAAAAATCAAATATGCGATTCATGAGTTTCACGAGCTTATACATGAAAATTTTATGGCTGAACATAAGTGTGATTCAGAGCTCTTAAACAAATCTATTAATAATCTATTCACGTTATTTGAAAAGAGAGACCAAAACAAATTTCAGGTTTTAGCTGAGCAACTCTCAGATGAAATAATTTCTCTTCAAATAGTAGCTAATGACGCAGCATTTATAGTAGATTCTACTATGAATTTTTTACAAAAAAATGATCATGAAATAGTATTTATGTCTGTTCCTGTCTTGAGTGTTTATAGAGATAAGAATGGTAAATTAGAGCATTTTAGCAATTTTAACAAAAATTCTCATAATAATGAGTCGATTTCATTGTTTATGCTTAAGAGATCTATACACTCTGAAGTTGAAGAACTTAAATTTAGACTTGAAGAAGTACTTGAGTGTGTTTTTGCTGCAAATGAATCTTGGAAGTTTTCAAGAGAAATTGTGCACAAGATTTCAGACAAGGCAAATAATGAACAAAATCAGCGTTTCTTCCAATGGCTTTTAAATGATAATTTTATATTTTTAGCTACTTGTAGTGGAGATTTAAATGGCAAAATTGAAAATCTCAGTGGATTATTAAGTACAAAGCATTACAACTATAAAGATGTAATTGATCCAAATATAGGAGGCATTATAGGAAAATTGCCTCAGATAATTTTTGAGAGAACTACAATCTTATCTAACGTCCATAGAAATTCTAATATGGATGTTTTATATGTGAGAGAAGACAATAAATTTACAGCAATTATTGGATTTTTTACTTCTGCTGTTTATCATCAGAATGTAATGGAAATACCAATTATAAAAGATAAAATTCGCTCTGTGATTGAGAGGTATGATAGTCTAAACGACTATGGATATATAGTAAAAGAAGTTATATCTCAGATCCAAGAATACCCACGTACAGAACTATTTCAGATGAGTAGTGATGATTTATATAGTTTAGTTGGATCAATCATATCAGTAGTATTATTGCCTAGAGTTAAAATATTTGTTAGAGTTAATACTAACTCTGGTTTTAAAAGTGTCCTAATTTTTATTTCTAAAGATAAATTTAGCATGGATCTCTATAGCAAAATAGAAGAGATTGTATGTGAAAAAATGTCTGTGAAAGTATTTAAAAAGTACATTCAGATATCTGAAAGGAAGATAATGAATATTCAATTGATCGTTAAAAATACTAAGGATGTTCATTATGATCTGGGGGAGCTTGAAAAAGCTGTTGATTCTGTAACTTGGAGTTGGTATGATCTATTGAGAGATGGTCTGTATAAGTTATATAAAAGCACTCTAGTAAATAAGAAACTTTATTCTTTTGATCCTGAATATATTGCAAGTCATAGACCAGATGAGGCGGTAGAAGATATATCAGTGATTGAAAATATTTCATCTAAAGGGAAAGTCTGTAAGTTTATAGAAAAAGATAATAGTTATCAATTTAGAATTTATAGTAAAGCTGACAAACTTGAAGTATCTGATTTAATACCTGCAGTTGAAAATGCTGGTTTTGCTGTAACTGATATGGTGACTCATAAGATTACACTAACACATGGAAATGAAAAGATTTTTATACATAGAATTGATGTTCGTCCTAAGGGGAAGATAGAAGAAAATAATGATCTACAAAACAATCTTGAGTTGTTGATTGAAAATATCATTACTATTGACAATCCTGATAATGATAGATTTAATAGTTTAATTCTCTACTGTGGATTGTCTTATCTAGAAGTTCTTATCTGTAGAATTTACTACAGCTATGCTAAGCAGCTTGGTGTACAGTATGATAGAGATCATATTGTGGATGCTATGGTTGAAAATTGTCATATTACGCGGAAGTTAGTAGATCTTTTTAATAAAAAATTTGTAAAGATTGATGCGGAGATTGCTGATTTGCAGAATGAATATAATAGTATTAGGGTAGAAGTTCTATCTGGACTAGATAAAGTTGAGAATGCTAGTCATGATAAAATGCTTCGTAACTATCTAACGTTGATTGATGCAACTAAGCGAACAAATTTCTTCTGCAATTACCAATATGTATCTTTAAAGATTGCTTCTGGTGAAATACCTTTTGCACCTCTACCAAAGCCATTTATGGAAATTTTTGTCTATTCAAATCATTTCGAAGGAATACACTTAAGAGGTGGTAAAGTTGCTCGTGGAGGGTTGCGATGGTCTGATAGACATATGGACTTTAGAACTGAAGTTCTTGGTTTAATGAAGGCACAAATGACTAAAAATTCAGTAATAGTGCCAGTTGGATCGAAGGGAGGTTTTGTTGTGAAGCATGTATCGCCTAAGGATAGAGATGAATTTCTACAAGCTGGAATTGCATGTTATAAATTATTCTTGCGAGGTTTACTTGATATTACTGATAATTTTGTTGGATCTGAGGTTGTTTATACAAAAAATAGCGTTTGTTGGGATGATTTGGATCCTTATTTAGTTGTGGCGGCTGATAAGGGGACTGCAACTTTCTCCGATTATGCTAACGCTCTGGCTACGGAATACAACTTCTGGTTAGATGATGCCTTTGCTTCTGGTGGTTCTGTTGGGTATGACCATAAAAAACTTGCAATTACTTCGCGCGGAGCTTGGATCTCAGTATTACAGCACTTTAAAATGTTTGGGATTGATCCTCATAAGGATGAAATTAGCGTTGTTGGGATTGGTGATATGTCTGGTGATGTATTTGGGAATGGATTACTTATGTCTGATAAAATATGCCTGATTGCAGCTTTCAACCATATACATATATTCATTGATCCAAATCCTGATGTGGGTAGCAGTTATGCTGAGAGGCGTAGGTTGTTTGATAAACCTCAGTCGCAGTGGTCTGACTATAACTTAAAATTGCTTTCTAAAGGGGGTGGGGTATTCCTGCGTAGTGCAAAAACAATAGAGCTTAATTATGAGATTCGTGAGGCTTTAGGGATTGATCACAGTATTACTAATATGTCTCCAGATGCTTTAATTAAAGCTATTTTGAAAGCGCCAGTTGATCTGATTTGGAATGGTGGCATAGGAACTTATGTTAAGTCTAGTCTTGAATCTAATGAGCAGATTGGTGATAAGGCTAACGATAATTTGCGTGTGAATGGTAAGGATTTGCGCTGTAAGATTGTTGGTGAAGGGGGTAATTTAGGATTTACACAACTTGGGCGTGTAGAATATTCAATTAATGGCGGTAATATTAATACTGATGCAATTGATAATTCTGGTGGTGTTGATTGTTCTGATCATGAAGTTAACTTAAAAATTGCCTTCTCTCGTATGTTATCTGATGGGATTATTACAACTGAAGAGCGAAATAAACTCCTTGAAGCTATGTCTAATGAAGTTTGTAAATTAGTCTTAAAGGATAATAAGCTACAGAATAAGCTACTTGCGCTTGAATCTTCCTACGCTCACGAGAATATTGCTGAGCATTCTTGGTTTGTTGATCATCTTGAAAAGACCGGTGAGCTTAATCGTGAAGTTGAAAAACTCCCTTCTAAAAATGAATTCCATAATATGATTAATAGTCAGTGTGGTTTGAGAAGACCCGAGTTAGCTGTTTTGTTAGCTTATGCGAAGAATTCTGCTATCAATATTCTATCTGAGATTGATGAAATAGCTGATATGTTTGACAAGCTACCTTATAGAGATTTATATCTCAGCTATTTTCCTAGTTTATTACGTGAGAATTCACAGTATATTGAGTATTTATTCAAGCATAGATTGTCTAGAGAAATTCTAGTGACAGTTGTGGTAAATGATCTGATAAATACTATGGGTTGTACTTATTTTCATCTTAGGGTTGTGCGCCAAGGGATGTCTCCGATTAAGTTAGTTAAAGCCTTTTGTATTGTGAAATATGGGTTGAAGATTGATGAAACTCTTAGGTTGATTGATAACTCGGAGTTATCTGGAGATCAAACGTTAAAGTTGTATAGATTAGTTCAAACTATGATTGCTAGGAATGTTGCTTGGATATGTCATGGTAAGCTTGATGAGATTAATGTTAATCCTGAGTTGTATCAGATTATAAATTCTACTATCAGTCAACTTATTACATCGACTAATTATAGCAATAATTCCAAATTAAGTGTTATAAAAGATATATTAAAAGTTGATAAAATATCTGATGAGTTGAATAAATTGATTCAGATGATTTCTTGTCAGTGGTTTAAGTTAGATATTTTCTTTGCATCTAGAAAGTATAGTTTGGATATTATGAATGTTTCGAAAACATACGAATTATTGCGATCTAAACTGCGTTTTGATTTATTAAATAGGAATGTTTCTGATGTGTTCTATAATCTTAATTATGAGTCAAAAATTGCAACTATGATTGTAATGCGAAGTCTTGATTCATTGCTTATGAAGCTTGCAGTTGCGTTTATTAAATTTATTGGGAATACTGAAATAGAGTCATTTGGCCTAGATAAATTACATCAAGTCTACGCGAATGATTCGCTTGATAAGTATTTAGAATTTATCTATGAGATAGATGACTGGTCTAAACAGAATATTATCTCGCTTTTATTACTTCTCAAAAATAGGATGAAAACCATCTTGAATAGCATTCGCAGTGAGCTCTTACAAAAGTAGTTTTGCAGCTACTTTTCTAGCAACCAATAACATACTCCTACTCGTTTCTTCCTTAAATTCATCACCATTGATATCACAAACAGAAACCACTTCAAAGCCTGAATGTTTCAACATTATTTTAAGTTCTTCAAGCTTATATAGCTGAAGTGAGAAAATATTTTCATACATATCAGGTTTTGCAGCACCTTTCTGAATCATTATATGATCATAAGATGTCAAGAGACCGCTTTTTCTGTCTATTGTTGAAGTCTGACTACTCAATAGCTGTAACTCTCCAACTTTTTTCCTTACTTGGTAAGCAAAATCTGCAACTACTGCATTAGTCATAGCTTTTAAGTTGAATATATCAAATATATAGATGCCATCTAATTTTAAATTAGCATTGATATTTTCCATGGCAAGTACAAAGTCTGCTTGAGATAAATGTCCAACTGCATTAAAAATACTGATGACAGCATCAAACTGTCCAGCTTTAATTGTTCGCATATCTCCATCGATGAATCTCACATCATGATTTAACTTTGTAGCTTTATCTCTCGCTATTTCTAGCAATGGTGTGCTAAAATCAGATCCAGTTATGTTATAACCTCTTTCTTTTAAATAAAAAACCTGTGATCCTGTTCCACATGTCATATCAAAAACAGATTTAACAGTAAATTGTCGAAGTATTCTCTCAATAATTGCATTGACTTTCTCTGTACTCCAATCTCCGTCATTGAATACATTATGTGCATCGAAGAATTGAGGTAGTTTTTGGTACTCAAGCGGTAATCCTAGTTTAGTCATATTTATGAATGTATTTATAAATTCTTAATTGCATTACATATGACAGACATTTTCATTCCATTTGAGCCTTTAACCATTACAACATCTCCACTTTTTATGAAATTTTTAATGTTACTTGCGGCATCAAATGAGGTCTTAAAATATGCAGTTTTAAGCTGAGCATCAATGATATCATACAAAACCTTCATTCTATCACCGACGCAGATGACACAATCAATTTCATTCTTTTTTATATCATCAGACACTTCGTAGTGAAGTTGTACTTCATCCTTGCCAAGCTCAAACATATCACCAAGAATTACAACCTTGCGTTTGTATTTAGTAAATTTAGAGTAGAGATTAGTCCTATGTAATGCAGCTGCAAGAGAAGCAGGATTAGAGTTGTATGATTCGTCAATTAGTTGTATATTAGGTGATTCAATATGGTAAATCTTGCCACGTCCACTCACTGCGCTAAAATTCTCTAGTTTATTCATCATATTAACATCTAAGTTGCATGCAATCAAAATAGATAAAACTCCCAAGCTATTAGATACAAGATCAGTTCCAACACCGCCTATTTTATAATTAACATCACAATAATTTCCATCTGGAGTTGCATACTTTGCCGATACTTCTATGAATAACCTATTATCAATCTTTATAATTTTAGATTTAATTAAAGATACTTGTGCTTGTGGATGTCCTTTCATACTATAACCAATAATCTTCTTATCTTTCGCTGCATCTAAAATAACATTAAGTGATGGAGAGTCGAAATTTATAATCAGTGATCCATCATGAGCTAGACCATCAACTATCTCAGCTTTAGCAGCGGCAATACCATCTATAGATGAAAAGTACTCTAAATGAGCAGGTGCAATACCAGTGATAATTGCAATATTAGGCATCAAAATCGTAGAAAGGCAAGAAATTTCGCCAGGAGAATTCATACCCAATTCGAAGATACAAAAGCGAGAATCATCTATATTAGAGAGTGATAATGGCAATCCATAGTGATTATTTAAGTTACCTTGGCTGGCATATGCATTATCAAGCACTAACTTAAGCATATCCTTAGTTGTAGTTTTCCCAACGCTGCCAGTGACGCCAATATAAGTCGCTTGGTGGTTGGCTCGCTTATAAGTTGCAAGCTTCATTAAACCATCACGGTAAGTATCCTCTACAACTACAAATTGATCTGAATTATCTTGTGAGTGATCAACTATAGCTAGACTTGCACCACTTTTAATTGCATCTGCTGCAAAGCTACTCCCATTAAAAGTCGGCCCTTTAATACCAATAAAGATATCTTCTGCACTAACTTTTCTACTATCAATTGTAATTTTATTATAAAATTTATCAGGTACACTCTGCTCCAATACTGCTTCCAAGATATTTTTACTCCACATGTTTTTAACTTTTTTATATAACGATTTAAGCTATTATCGAGAGATATAACGTATGTCTATAAGTTGATCCGAATTAATCTTGCAAATGACTATCTAAGATAGATTCAAACTATGCTGAATTGCATCAACTGCAAAACTACTTCCGTTCAGATTAGGTTCCATAATTATTATATACTCTATTACTCTATCCTTAGTTGATTACTCAACTACCAAAAAAAATAGTAGTCGCTAGTTGGTGTCTCATTCATGTCTCTTATAAATCAGTTTTTTTATTGATTGTAAATAAAGTAAATTTGATGTTACATAATTATATGATATAATTCGATACGTTTTCAAACAATTATTTAAACTTTTTTATGAACAAGCAAAAGTGTAGAGAGTTGGATATCAATTGGCTTGTAGCAAGCATTCTAATTCTATTGCCTATCTTTGTTATATTTGGGGCTGTAATGTACTCATTTGAATATGGATGGGGATATAAAGAGTCAATCTTAGCTATTATTACATACTATATTGCGAACATATCTGTCGGTATTGGCTCTCACAGGCTCTGGAGTCATGGATCATACAAAACTAAACCATGGATTGAAGCTATAATAATGGTAGTTAACTCTGGTACACTTCAAGGACCAATTCTAGCTTGGGCTTCAAATCATAAAAAACATCATGCTTACGCTGATACTGATAAAGATCCACACACACCTGTTAGGTATAAAGACAGCAAACTAAAAGGTTTCTTGTGGGCTCATATTGGTTGGATGTGTGTAGGTGATATAACTGCTCATAATATTGATAAATCCACTATGAACACTATTGGCAAGAGCAAAATATTACAATGGCAGTTAAAAAACTATACTTGGTTTGCAACTTTCATGAATATAGTACCAACTACAATTATGGGTTGGATAGCTTTTGATGAAATTTCATGTCAATCTACTTTGGCTGGACTATTCTGCTGTGGTCTCGGTAGAGCATTACAGCAGCAGATGACTTTTTCAGTTAACTCAGTTTGTCATATGTTAGGTAGTAGAAAATATGCAAATGACAGCTCTGGGGATATATGGTGGTTATGTTTCTTGCTTTTAGGTGAAAATTGGCATAACTTCCACCACGCTTTCGGTAGAGATTATAGGAATGGAAACAAGTGGTACCATTTCGATGTACATAAATGGATCATAGCTCTAATGGCAAAGTTTGGATTGGCTTGGGATTTAGTGGTTACTTCTGATGAAAGAATTGTAGCTGTAATGGAAGATATGAAGTCAAATGTTATGACTGATTGGCAAAAAAAACTACAAGATGTAGAAAATTTTGCTTCTCAATTGAGAGATCTAGCTAAAGAAAAAGTTACTCAAATTGAAAAATCTGCAACTGAGATGGCTGATTCTATGACTTTTAAAGCAAAGGCAAAGCTAGCTAAGATCGAAGAGTCAGCTATGAATCTAGCAAATAACATAAAAACATTAGTCGAACATTCTGAAAAAATCTCTGCTAGGATAGTAAACGGGCAGCTAAAGAAACTTGAAATGCTGAAAAAAGCTGCATTAAGCGCTGGTTTGAAGATATAACTTCTTTATGAGAATTGGAATACTAATTTGTATTGCAGCAATACTCACTGGCTGTGGAGGTCCTACTAAAAGGAATAAGTGGCAGCGGAGTGAGGATTTCGTAGATAGACGCAATATCTATTATAACGACTTTGTACAAAGCGGCGGTATGATGAAAGATGAGACTTCTGATCAAATCACCCCAATGAAAAAGCAGATACGAAATGCTTTTAATCAAGGACAAACAATCAATCACATATCTTAGTTATCTGTTCTGTATATTCCACGAAGAATTCCTCATGGTGAGAAGATTGCGCTCTATAACAGAAATTTTTTTAAATCCTCACCTAAATGAATGAACAAATCAAGCAATGCATTTATCTTCCTTGTGAAATTTTTCTAAAGCTTTATAATTCCCCTTAAATAAATAAATTTTATATGGCGAAAATATTAATTGATGGGCAAGAGTATATAGTAGAGGACGGCATCACTATAATTCAGGCTTGTGAAGAAACCGGAATCCAAATACCTAGATTCTGCTACCACGAGAAATTAGCAATTGCAGGTAATTGTAGAATGTGTTTAGTTGAGGTTGAGAAAGCACCAAAGCTAGTAGCTAGCTGTTCTATAAATGTTACTGAAGGGATGGTTATAAAAACTGAGTCTGAAATGGTTAAAAAAGCTCGTGAAGGCGTTATGGAATTTCTATTGATTAATCATCCGCTGGACTGTCCTATTTGTGATCAGGGTGGTGAATGTGACTTGCAAGACCAAGCTTTTAAGTATGGACGCTGTAAAAGTGATTATAATGAAGAGAAAAGGGCTGTACAAGATAAGTATATGGGTCCTCTTATTGCAACTAATATGACTCGCTGTATCCACTGTACAAGGTGTGTTAGATTCCTAGAAGATATAGCTGGAACAAATGAGTTAGGGGCTATAGGCCGTGGTGAAAATATGGAGATATCAACCTATGTTGAAAAGTCCATTAAATCTGAACTGTCTGGCAATATCATTGACTTATGTCCAGTGGGCGCTCTCACTTCTAAACCTTATGCTTTTACTGCTAGAAGCTGGGAATTAACTCATACTTATTCAATAGATGTCATGGATGGAGTTGGATCTCATATAAGAATAGACACGAGAGGTAATGAGGTAATGAGGATATTACCGCAAGCTTGTGAAGAGATAAATGAAGAATGGATTTCTGATAGAACTAGATTTTCATATGATGGTCTTAAATACCAGAGGCTTGATAGGGCTTTTGTTAGAAAAAATACATCTTTTCTAAAACCAGTAAATTATAAATTTGCTATTGATAAGGCTGCTGAGGCAATTAGAGGAAGCGATAGTCTCGGTATAATTATTGGTAAATTAAGTGATGTTGAAACTATCTTTGCTGCCAAGACTCTACTTCATAAGTTTGGTAGTGGTTACATTGACTTTGAAGCTAACTTACATGGATTGGTATCTAAACACCGTGGAGACTATATATTGAACTCTACAATAGCCAAAATTGAAGAGGCTGATCAGTTACTTCTCATAAATACAAATCCACGACATGAAGCAGCAGTAATCAATTCTAGAATTAGAAAAGCTGTAATCCATAATAAGATGAAGGTTGCATTTATTGGACCAGAAATTGATCTGAACTATGATCATGAGACACTAGGAGATGATTCAGTCAAAATCCTGAAAGCTCTGCTAAATGGTAGAAACGACTATTATAAGGTACTAGAAAGTGCCAAGAAACCAATGATGATTATCGGCAGCAGTATAAGTGATGATCTGCTGAAGCTCTGTAAAAAGGTAGCTCTAAAGTATAATTATATCTCTGAGGAATGGAATGGATTCAATGTTTTACATCACTCAGCAGGAGCTGTAGGTGCGCTAGATATGAAAATTGTTAATCACAGCGCGAAGAAGAAAAAGCTATCTGATTGCAATACAGTTATTCTGTTTGCTTCTGATGATATTGATCTTGAACTGCTAAAAGGGAAAAAAGTGATCTATATTGGCCATCATGGAGATAACAGTGTCTATAGAGCTGATATAATTATTCCTAGCCCTGCTTTTCCTGAGAAATCTGGCACTTATGTTAACACCGAAGGTCGAGTTCAACGGACAACCCATGCAGTAAAACAGTTGGGAGATGCATATACTGAATATAAGATTGTATTTGATATTGCTAGAGAGTTAGACTTAGAGATCGATTTAAGAGACTTAAAAGCTGTTAGAAATGGCATGGCTAAGGCAAATAAAGTCTTTGCAAGTGAAAATCTTGGAAATATTCTTCCATCTGAGATGGATCTCCAACTACCTGAAGAAGTTAAAATTAAGTTATTTAAGTTCCAATATCCAATCACTAATTTCTATATGACTGACTCTATTTCAAGATCATCTAAAGTGATGGCTGAGTGTGTAAAAGCTAATTGTTAGTCAATTCCTATAAAAAATCATCAAAATACAACTTATAGTAGAATTTTTAATATCTCTCGTATATAATATAAATTATAAACAAGAACAAATAAATTATTATGCAATATTTAAATTGTGCTGGAGTTCCTCTAGCTACGAGTTTTACTATTGGTGAGATATATTCTTCTTTAAATGAAGAACGAATGTTAGGAACTTTTATTGAAAAATCATTTCAATCATATGTTGATGGATCATCAATAACTTCATTACTATCTTTTACAATCCCAGCAATAGCTCTCACTACCATTGATCAGTTTGGAAACCTATTTGATAATAAGCTTCCGCAATATGGATTAACTCTTCTAGAGAATTTTACAAGAAATATAACTATGTTTGAGTTATTAACTCAAGATTCATCCTTAACAGCAAGTATCATAGAAAATGTTCAAGAGTGTTTTGGAAATGTTCAAGAATGTTTAAAAGATCCATTAGATCTAATAGAACCAGTTATGATACAAGCCTGCTCTTTCAAATATATTTTAGATAGTAAGGATTGAAAGCTCTCTTATCCTCACTGAATCAAATATGGATAGCAATTCCTAGTGAATGTAGTGCTGATTCATATAGCATTTCAGATAGTGTCGGGTGAGGGAATATTGTCCTAATTATATCTAGGTCAGTCAGTTCTCCAGTTTTTGCAACTATATAGGCACCAATTATTTCAGTTACTTCAGAACCAATCATATGTACTCCCAATATCTCACCAGTATTCTTATCAAACATTGTTTTTATCAACCCCTGCGTCTCACCTATTGCTATAGCCTTGCCATTGCCTATAAATGGGAATCTGCCGACATTTATCTCATGACCTGCAGCTATTGCCTGATTTTCAGAGAGTCCAATGCTTGCTATTTGCGGACGGGAGTAGATACAACTTGGGATTTGATCTTTACAGATTGGGTGAGTTAGGTGACCTGCTATCTTTTCAACACAAACTATTGCCTCATGGCTTGCCTTGTGAGCTAAAAATGGTGGCTGAGTTATATCACCAATTGCATATACTCCAGCTTCATCACTTACCATCCACTCATTAGTTACTATATGCCCTGATTGCGTTAGTTTGATTTTTGTATTTTCAATCCCTAAATTATCAGTATTTGGTATAACTCCGGCAGCTGATATAACTCTTTCAAACTCCGTTATATTACCATTTATTTCTACTAATACTCGCCCATTTGCAGTTGAACATTTACCTAATTTAGCTGAGGTAATGATCTTTATCCCATTCTTCTCAAACTCCTTCTGTGCCAGTTTAGATATCTCTTCATCTTCACTCATGAGAATCCTGTCACCTACTTCAACTACAGTTATATTACAGCCAAGATCGTTGTAGAAACTAGCATACTCAATTCCAATTGCACCAGCGCCAACAATCATAAGGCTTTTTGGCATATCTTCAGGCACCATTGCGTCTTTATAGTCCCAAACAAGCTTATTATCTATTGGGATATTTGGTAATACACGCGGCCTAGCACCAGTTGCAAGAATTATATACTTTGCTGAGATCTCCATACCATTAACTGAAATTTTACCATTGCCTAACAATTTCCCGTGACCATTTATGACTTCGATTTTATGCTTTTTCATGAGAGATTTTATCCCATTGCTCAGCTGTTCAGAGGCAGCTCTAGATCTAGAGATTACATGTTTAAAGTTGACTTTTACATCTCCTGATATGCTAATTCCATACTGCTGACTGGACTTTATCAGATGATAAACCTCAGCTGACTTTAACAGTGCTTTGGTTGGTATGCACCCCCAGTTGAGACATACACCGCCAAGTTTGTCTTTCTCTACTACAGATACTTTAAAACCTAGCTGAGCTGCTCTAATTGCGGCCACATACCCACCTGGGCCGCCTCCAACTACAACTACATCAAATGACTGATTCATAACTTTTTCAATGATTATAGCAATTAATCGGTGAAATTGGAACTAGAGCTTATCGACTCTGCCGTAGCCATGGTTTGCTGTTTATAAAGAAAGTTCATCTTAGTTATCTGTAAGCATGAGTATTAGCATTTTGCTACTAAAACCAATACAAAGCACAACCCTACACACTCAATAGATAATGAAAATGCTTCTTGAACCAAAGATGAATAATGATTGCAGCGCTGATTCATGTAGCATTTCAGATAGGATTGGGTGAGAGAGAATTATTTGTTTATTTATTATTTTCACTCTTTTTCGCTAGAAACTATATTAGTATTTGCAGAACTAACATTTACTATATCTGCAAAAGAGTTTGTTAATAGACTTAGAGGAGCTAGATTTAATAATGTTTTTTGTTGTTAAATATGATTTGCCATAAGTTAAATTATGACATCGTCTTTTGAGAAAATACTGGTTTCATAAAAAAAGATCGAATTTAATCTAGACTAAACTCTATTACATTAGCCATGCATCTTTGATTTCCTGTAATGATCCATCTTTTTTCATAATACTAAGTGCTTCATTGATTTTTTTCCCTAACTTAGACCCTCTCTTAGATGCGATTGAGATTCCAGTTTTATTAACATTGTCTAAGATTATCGATGATAAAGCAGCATTATTATTAATTCTTATAATTTCTTTAGCAGATATGTCATCTATTAGTATACCATCTAGCCTACCATTTTTAAGATCTTCAACTAGCTCAACAATTCTATCCATACTAACTACATCTACATCTAAGTGCTGATTAATTATCCATGAATACATGAGACTACCAGTTTGAACACCTAATCTCATACCTTTTTTAATAGGATTACTTTTATCATAATCACCAGATATAAGCAATGAAAATTCATTATGATAATATGGAGTAGAAAAATCAACTTGACTCTTTCTCTCTGGAGTCTCAAACATACCTGAAATTATAATATGTATATCTCCATTTTGCAGAGCTGGAATGAGAGAGTAGAATTGCATATCTCTAACAACAATATTTATTTTTAATATTTCTGCTATCTTTTTGATTACATCTATGTCAAAACCAATAATTTCTCCGTCCTTAACAAACTCAAATGGCATGTAATCAGCTGAAGTACCTATAATCACTGTATCAGGTTCATCACTAATTGAATCTTCAGCTGACAAACCATTATTATATAATACACTTTCTTCTTCTTTTGATTTATTTTCTTCTTCACCACAGCCAAGCAATAGAAATGTAACAGCTAATAGCAGCGATTTTAAGATTTTGCTATGAAAAGTAATACTAGCTTTCATTTTTTTAATAGAAATTAGTGAGTTTTGGTGCCCCTAGCCGGACTTGAACCAGCACATCTTTGAAGATAACAGATTTTGAGTCTGCCGCGTCTACCATTCCGCCACAGAGGCAACTTTCAAGCCATTATATATAATAATTTTCTTTTTGTAAATAATTAACTTAGTTTGATAGAAATATAGAACCATCTTCAGCAATCTTACCTGTTAATAGCTTGTTTGTATCGAGAGTTTTAACTTTAATTGTATCACCTATAGCTCCACTACTAATTGCGGAGGTTTTCACTTCTATTATGAGATTTTTCTTGATAAATTTTGCAGAGACAATATCTCCTTTTTTTATGAGATAATTATCAATATAAATATCTGTTTTTTTCAGTGGTTTTCCAGCTTCTAGGTCTTTTTTTGCTCTGACATTATCACTATTAATAGATGAGATGTAACCGCGGCTTGTTTGTGAATTTATAGCGCCAATCGATAGATTATTTTTACTGATCAGTTCGCCTTTTTTTATATCTTTATTAAGGAATAGAACATCTGCTGCTTCTGCAAAATTTACACTCAAGATGAAAAATAGAGTTATAAATAAATTAAACATTAACAACACGTTCCAGCATTTGATCTGAAATTGTAATAACTTTTACATTCATTTCATATACTCGTTGGTATTTTACTAGATCTGTCATTTCAATTATTGGATTTACATTTGATCCTTCTAACCAACCAGATCTAACTGTTCCATAGTTATCTTGTCCAGCATTACCGAATTGAGCCTCACCAGAAGCATCTGTTTGCAAAAGTATGTTATCACCAATTAATTCCAAACCATTAGGATTAACAAACATAGCTATATCGATCTGTCCTAGTTCTTGCGGAGCATCATTTCCCGGGACTTCAACTGAAACAGTTCCATCATTTCTAACAAGTATTTTTTTGTAATCATTAGGGATATTTATCCCAGGACTAACTATATATCCCAAAGCAGTTACTAATTGACCTGTATTTGGGTCTACTGTAAAAGTACCATCTCTTGTAAATGATTGAGAGCCGTCTGGCATGTTAAGTACAAAATACCCAATTCCATCTAATGACATATCAAGTGGCCTGTTAGTATTTATTGCAGCACCTTGGCTTAAGTCACGTATTATTGCTGAAGGAGCCGAGCCAGTACCATATTGTAAACTTGTTGGGACAATTATATCACTACCGGCTTCAACTGCACCACCAGCTCTCCTTTCAGTCTGGTAATGTAAGTCAGTTGTAGTGAAAAAACCTTTCTTGAATGATGTTGTATTAGCGTTTGCAATATTATTTGAAATATTATCTATAGCAGCCGCTTGAGCTCCAGCACCAGTTGCTGAAATGTTAAAAGACCTCATTATTCACATTTTTTGTTCAATATATCAAATCAATATATACATCTTTTAATCAAAAATCAAAAGATATTTTCTATAAAAGTAAATTCCCAATCATCTGTCGCTTTTGTATGAAAAACTACTCGTGAATCAACTAGATAATTGATAAAAAAGATGTATTATAATCTCCAATCCTATTATAAAAACGTAAGCAGAAATATACAACTTATAATGAATATTCGTACTAGACAACTAAATATTATTGATCCTGAAGCGAGTGAGTTAGAATCATTTATTATTGATAGTAGTAATATTTCTCAATACGAAATAGACGATGCTAAGAGATTATTTGATTATTTACAAACTGGCTTTGGAACAGGAGTTTATCAAAGAATTTTAAGAAGTTTGAAGTTTTCCTGTATTAATAAAAATAAATCGATAGTTTTAGTTGTCCCAAACGATTTTATAAAAAACATTATTTTACAGAGCTATTTTCGTGAAATATCATCTTTTGTCCATACAAGTTGTAAATTCGCAAATACGATTGAGGTTGCAGTTAAAAACGAGAAAAAGGTTGAAGAATATAGATCACCAGTTAAAGCTATTGTCTCTATTAAGATGCAAGAGATAGAGCATATAAAGCCAAATAATTGCAAAACATTTAATCAATTTCTACGTAATAAAACTAACGAGTTAGCATACTGGTCTGCAAAGCAGGTTTCTGAAATGATCCTAGATAATGACTATGAGAGCGTATCATCTCTTTTTGTATTTGGTCCAATCGGAATGGGAAAAACACATCTTATGCAGTCAATAGTATCCTATGTGAAAACTCAAGGAGAGTCTGCCAAGATTAATTATATCTCAGCTGAAGATTTTAAAGATGATTATATAGATGCTGTTAGGAAAAATCAGCTTTACACCTTTAAGAAGAGATTTTCTGATCTAGATGCCTTACTTGTAGATGATGTTCAATTTATACAGTCTAGTACAGGTAGTTTAGAAAGAGAGTTTGCAAGAATGATAAATAGCTTTGTTGATAGTAGAAGGTGGATTGTTCTTGCGTGCGATAGAGATCCATCTAAACTTTCAATAGATGAAAGGACAAAAATTAGAATATCTAGTGGCTTAAAAGCTGATATCAGACCATCAGATTTTCAACTGAGACTTATGATTTTAAAGTCAAAGTTTGAAGAATTATACAACTCTTATGAGATCCCACATCATCTACTGGAATATATTGCAGAAAATGTATTTATCAGCATTAGAGAACTAGAGTCCAAGATTAGAAGTATCATTACCTATGCAATTTCTCTCAAAACAACAGTCATTAGAGAAACAATTGTGAAACAATTTGTAGAAGAGTTACAGGTTGTTAAAGATACACCAAAGAATAGCGATATAATAAGCATTGTATGTGATTATTATGGAATAAAGAGTAAAGATCTTTTAGGAGATAGTAGAGTTAAGAAAGTATCGCGTGCAAGAGCTACAGCTGCATATTTAGCAAGAAAGCACACATCTATGACACTTAAAGACATAGGTGAGATGCTTGATAGAAAACATTCAACTATAATATATCTCATAAAAGCTGTAGAAAAAGATAAATCATTTCTCAATGAGGTAATGAAAATCCAACAGATAATATAATTAATATTTATGATATATAATATGAAAAATTGAATTTATAAATTAGTTTTTACTATGAAATATTTAAAATGTGTCAGTGCAACTGTGGCTGTGAATGCTCTTTGTATGTCTTATTGTGAACCATCATTAGTATTATCTCCGCTAACTTTATTGGGTCGTGCATTTGTTTTCTCAGTCTCCTCAATACCTGTAATTATATTGCCAGTAATAACTGCTAACATAATTGACGCATCTGTACATCAAAAATTTATTGATAATAAACCTCTACAATATGGATTAACTGCTCTAGAAGCTTCATTGGGAACTATTGTGGCTGATCCTGCAAAGCTAGTAATGGTGATATCAACAGCAGTACAAGCTTTAGCATTCAAATATATCTTAGATAGTGAGAATGCTAGTGAAGAAGTTGAGATTGACAATCCTCTTGATCAACAATTATTATTAGATTTATCTATTGAATAAAAAATAGGCATTTAAGTTAATGAAAGTATCTAGTGCTTACTGGCGTGGAGATAGCAATAATGCAATGTTACAGAGAATATATGGTACTGCTTGGCGAGATAAAGCTGAGCTTGCAAATTACTTACATATTCTAGAAGAAGCTGAGAAACGTGATCATAGGAAGATTGGTAAGGAGATGGATCTATTCCATTTTCAAGATGATGCACAAGGCGTAGTTTTCTGGAACAACACTAGATTTCTAGTAAACGCTAAAGCAGCGAGAAGAAGATAAATTAGATGATGTAATTCCACGCTATGTATTAGTCTGCTATCATTTATTATAGATAGAAACAAAATACATCAAAAATGGCTACAACTATAGCTACAGCATTTACTGGTACCGCCTCTAAAATGATAGGCAAAGTTGTTGGTAACACAGTTATAAATGCAATGTTTAAAAATGAAAGAATTAATAATGGTAAAAGATTAACTCACATCAATATACCTGAATCACCTGAAGGACAAATAATACCAAATGTTTATGGAAAGGTAAAGCTTAATGGTAGCATTATATGGATGTCTGATGTTGGTGAGAGAGTAAAAACTAGGAAGAAAAAAACTAAAACAGAAACTATAACTTATCTAGAATATAATTATACAGTATCACTCGCAATAGGTTTATGTGAAGGAGAAATTTCATCTGTTGGTAAAATTTGGGCAGATGATGTTTTGATATCTAATGGTGCAAATAGCAGTAGTGTGAGGATATATTTAGGTAAGGAAGATCAAGAAGCAGATCCATTACTTGAGGCTTTGTACGATGAAGATGCTCCTAGATTTAGAGGACTAGCTTATGTAATAATTCAGGAATTAGATATCAGTCAGTTTGGAAATAAAATCCCTCAGTTTTCTTGTGAAGTAACTAGATATTCCAAAGACAAAGATTCTATTGAAACATTAGTAGAATCAATGATTATAATACCTGGCTGCGGTGAGTTTGTATATGATACAAAAGTACAAAATGAGAATATTGGCAGTGAAATTATATCTGTAAATCAACATCAGAAGCCTGCGATTGCCAATGCACGAGTCTCACTTGAGCAGCTAAAGGCAACATTTCCTAATGTTATGTGGGTGGCACCTGTCGTTTGTTGGTTTGTTGATAATCTCACTGCTGATTATTGCAATGTTGTGCCGAAAATTGAAAAACGCAATATACAATATGAAAGTGAAGAGTGGAATGTAGCGGGAGTGACAAGACAAGATGCAGCAGAGGTGTTGAGAATTGGTGATCAGTTGAACTATGGTGGAACACCTAACGATGCAAGTATTGTAAGGTATCTAGAATATATTAAATCGCAAGGATTAAAAATTATGTTTTATCCAATGATTTTTGTTGACCTTGCAGGAAAACCTTGGAGGGGTAAAATTAATGCACTAACTGCTGATGGTGTTAAGCACTTCTTCAATGGAGAGAATGGTTATAATAAATTTATTTTACATTACGCAAACCTTGTTAAAGACTATGCAGACGCATTTCTCATAGGTTCTGAGATGCAAGACTTAACTAAGTTTAAAGATGAAAATGGTGAATATGTAGCTGTAAATGAATTTATAAAGCTTGCAGAAAAAGTTAAGGAAGTTATTGGTGAGAAGGTTAAAATCTCTTACGCTGCTAATTGGGGTGAGTATCATAGTATAAATGGTGAATATTATATGGATCAGTTATGGGCATCAAAGTTTATTGATTTCATTGGAATTGATGCATATTTCCCTCTGACTGATACTACTAGATCTCAATATGATGTTAACAAAATCATGGAGGGATGGAATTCTGGGGAGTTATATGATTTTTATTATGAAGATGGGAAAAAAATGCCTCTGTCTAAAGATTTTGCAATGAAAAATATAGAGCATTGGTGGAGTAATAAACATTATAACTCGGATGGAAAGATTACTGATTGGAAACCAAAAATGAAAAAGATTTGGTTTACTGAATATGGTTTTGCATCGGTATCTTGCACAACAAATGAACCAAATGTTTTTGTAGATGATTCTAGTGATGAATCAAAACTACCGAAAAACTCTAATGGTGAAATTGACTTCCTAGCTCAGAGGGCTGCAATACATGCAACTGAAATGAGATGGAAAAATTCAGATATGGTAGAGAGAAAGTTTCTATGGACTTGGGATGCTAGACCATATCCTGCTTGGCCAAGACTTGGCAGCGTATGGACTGATGGAAAGAATTGGGAGCGTGGACATTGGATAAATGGTAAAGCTGGTGTGATGGAGCTAAAAAGTGTAGTAAGAGATATTTGCCTTAGAAGTGGTGTTCCAGATCAATTAATAGATGTTGAGAACTTACATGGAATAGTACATGGTATGGTGATAGATCGAGATTATTCAGCAAGAGATATATTAGAAGATTTACAGAAAGTTTATAATTTTGATTCTGTGGAAGTTAATGGAAAATTAACTTTTATTTCCAGAAGTGTTAGAGAGATTAAAGAGATAAAATATGATGAGTTATTATATGAATATAAGTTAAATGAGATTGATGATGGATATAAAGCATCTCCAATATCAATTGAAGTTTTAAATAATGAAACTAAGTCAATATCTCTACATTATATTGGAGAACATTTGGATGTGAAAAAATATGAATTTTATAGTGATGAGTGTCATGAAAACAATCTTTTAGAATTTAGCTTTCCAATAGTTATTTCTGAAGATGATGTGAGAATTATAGCACATAACATCCTATCTGATATTGAAGATTCAAAAACAACTTATGAATTTACCTTATCAATAAATTCTCTATTCAAATCACAAAGTAGTATATCAATTATACCAGGCGACATAGTTAAGATGAATGTAAATGGAGAAGATTTCATAATGAAAATTCTAAATCTGGATATTAAGGCAGATAATACTGTAAAAGTTACATCATCTAAAACCTCTGCAATGACATCACGTGATATAAAGTTAAGCTCAAATGGTTCAATTGATAATGAAAAATTATATGAGTTTATACCGCAATCTGATTTTTCAGTAGTGAGAATTCCAGGAACAAATACACTAGCAATTGTTGCTAGTGGAATAAATAAAAAATGGTATGGTTGTCAGGTTAATTATAAGATGATAAGTAGAGATTCTGTCTTATCAGAAGATGCTTTAGCTATAGAGCAACCAACAATTATCGGTCAGGTTCTTTCATATGATGGATTAGAAAAAGAAAATTATTTTTCATTTGATAATTATTCAAAACTTGTGATAAAATTACATCATG
>CAZGZC010000003.1:0-155443 GCA_964529685.1 uncultured Candidatus Midichloriaceae bacterium
GAAATCAAGATTAATGGTGAAACGACAATAGTAAAAGCTAGTCCTGAATACTTTAGTATTTATACAGCTTATAACGCGTTTATGAGTATCGCTACTATTGGTAAAATCGGTTACCATGCTAGTGGTTCAGAAACTCTTGCTCAAATAAACAACGTCCTGGTCACCGATTACCGTGCTAGTGGTTCAGAAACTCTTGCTCAAATACGCAACATCCTGGACACCGATTACCGTGTTAGTGGTTCAAAAACTCTTGTTCAAATAAGCAACGTCCTGTTTATATCAAGCATTATATTCAAACTAGGACATCTTTTCACTGATGATTACCAACCTTATCATTTCACGAATATTGAAACTGGAGAAGAGATTGATCAATCTGTAATAAAAGCTGCTGTAGATACATACTAAAGCTTCTTTAATAGACTCTCTACTGGATTTATAATTAATGTATTTCTCTCATTAATCTTAATAAGCTTAATTTTTTTAGGGTTTGCATATATAGTTCCAAGAATCCTCTCAGCTGAGTCTGGTGCAAATGGCTGAAGTAAAATACCTATAACTCTAATTACCTCTAAAAGGACATACAAAACAACTTTCATTCTATCTGGTGCATCATTCTTTAGCTTCCAGGGAGCATTCCTTTCGATATAGCTATTTGCCTTGTGACCAATATCCAGGATTACTCCTATAGCATCGTTTATCTTATATTCCTTCATAAGATCTCTAATTCTATTTATGCAATTATAAGCAGTATTTAATAACTCATTATCTTCATTATTTAAATCCGTAGCTATCTCAACCCTGCTACCAAGCTGCTTATATGCAAATGACGTAACTCTCTGGACTAAATTACCTATATTATTCACTAACTCGCCATTGATTCTCTGTATCAGCGCCTCAGATGAAAAGCTCCCATCTTGCCCTATAGACATCTCACGCAGTAAAAAATACCTCATATAATCCCTACCAAACTCATCAACTATATCGTTGGGATCAAGGACATTACCTAGTGATTTGGACATTTTTTCACCATTATTTTGCCACCATCCATGAGCTAAAATTTGATTAGGAGGAGCTATATCTAATGCCATTAAAAACGCAGGCCAGTAAACTGCATGGAACTGTAAAATATCTTTACCAACTATATGTAAGTTACAAGGCCAAAAGTTTTCTTTATCATTTGCATAAAGAGCCGAGAGATAGTTAAACAGAGCATCTAGCCAAACATATATTATATGTTTTTCATCATTAGGGACAGATATACCCCACTTCACTGCTATGCGAGAGACAGATAAATCTCTTAAACCTCCTTTCACAAAAGCTTTTACTTCATTAAACCTATAGTTTGGCATTACAAAGCTAGGATTATCCTCATAAAACTTTAGCAATTTTTCTTGAAAAGCTGATAATTTAAAGAAATAACTTGGTTCCTCAAGCCACTCAACATCTGCTCCAGTAGGAGCTTTACCATTCACTAACTCTGCTTCAGAATAAAAAGCCTCATCTCTTACAGCATACCATCCAGAATAGCTTCCAAGGTATATATAGCCCTTTTGAATCATTTTATTCCATATATCTTGTACGAAAGCCTTGTGATGCTTATCTGTAGTTCTGATAAAATAATCATATTGACAATAGATCTTATCCCATAAGTTTTGAAACTTGAGAACTATATTATCGACAAAGTCCTGTGTTTCTATCCCCTTCGCAGCTGCGGACTGATGTACCTTCTGACCATGCTCATCAGTCCCAGTTAAAAAGAAGGTTTCAACTCCATCTAAACTATGAAACCTCTTAATTACATCAGCTATTATTGTTGTATAGGCATGACCTATGTGAGCTTCACCATTCACATAATATATTGGAGTTGTTAGATAAAATTTATTCATTTTTTAAACAACTATACATTGATGAAAGTTTTGTGTCCATTAGATATGAGATCCTCTAGCTTGATCATTTTGATCTTGATAAATTGATCTATAGAAGAACTATATGATATACCAATTTTCTTAAGAAAAATTTATTTCCTGTGTAGGCTTTTTCTATTCTACTCACTATCCTTTTTGTAGTTACTCCTCAAGATATCTTCCTGTTTGATAACTCAATCCCTTTTATTGAGTCTTGATTGTTTATCATGCTCTATTGCTTAGCATCTACCTAAGCTGTTCTGCTTCTTTCTCATCTAAAGTTGATCGATATTCTTTACCAAGGAATGAATAGATTGCCTTAAGCAGTTCGGTATTATTTCTTTAAAATTATTTGGTTTTTTCGGTGGAAAATGATTTTTTCTTTCCGTAGAAATCTTGCATCTAATATGCAAATTCATATCTCGTTTTTTCAATCTTTAGTCTTACCATTATCAGATTTCATCTATTGCTCCATCTTATAAAACCCATGAATTTATTTTAGTTATTAATCTTATTAACTTCCTTTAATAATGCTTGTTTATTATCTTCGAGCTCTTAAAAATATGGAGCATATTTAGAATTTGTTAAACCTATGCCCTCATTAAATAGCGATATTAATATAATGATCGAAAAATTTTCTTAATAATTCTGCATTGATTAACTAATCATTCATTGTTGTAACATTATCTTCGACTCTCACAGCAAGATCATTTTCACTCATACGCTTCAATACAGTTTTGTATCCATTATTGTTTTCATGTAGAAGAAAACGAGCAACTCTTGTAATAGTAGCAATACTCACTCTTGTGAATTCATGAATCTCCCTGTAAGAGAGGTTACTCATTAATAATTTAGCTACTTCTAGTCTCTCTTGCATCGATTTGATCTCAGATGGTGTACAGATATCTCTCAAAAATGCATATAATTCTTGCTGATTATTCTTTTTAAGTTGTAAGAAGGCATTACATAGCTGTAGAGATAAAATCGAAATACTTCCACTGTCTTCTTCATCAACTTTTCTTGGAAGTAAACCAACTTCTATTAATCTCTTAAGAATAATCTTGTATCCATTATTATTTTCATTGAATAAGAAGCGAGCAACTCTTGTAATAGTAGCAATACTAACTTTTGTAAGCTCATGGATTTCTCTATAAGATAAGAATCCAGCCATGAGAAGGTTTGCAACTTCTAGCCTTTCTTCCATCGATTTGATCTCAGATGGTGTACAGATGTCTTTCAAGAATAAATATATCTCTTGTTGAGTATTTAATTGTGAAAAAGAATGACATAGCTGTAAAGCTAATGCCGAAATTTGTATGTTTACAGACATTTTTTCCTATATTTTGAGTTTTTTGGTTGAAAATAACAACTTAAACTTCATTTAACTCAGTATGTATTCTAATGAAAAATCATTATATAGAGCTTTATTAAGTCTTTTATTAAATTTTTTACCAGTTTTTTGTATTTAGTTTATATTATTAATCCAATATATGCATTACGCTTATTGTATGTAACATATACATTTAAGGTTGTATATATTATATTACAAATAACTTATTATTATGTTATAAATTATTCATGTTTTATCTAAAGTATTTTTAAATATGGCATAAAGAAACAAATTACCATGAATATAAGCTATTAGCAATAAAATGAATAGATATAAATCTACCTAACCATTTGTTTTGTATAGAGATACCTCTTAGCAATAGCTAAGAAAATAATCAAACAGAACTTGCATAATTAGTAATTGGTGTTTATAATGAAAACAAAAACAATGGACTTAACTACTCTTAAGTATATAGGTGTTGGTTTAAGCGCAATGGGAATGCTTGGTGCAGCTATAGGCGTTGGTAACATCTTTTCGTCTCTTTTAAGCTCTATAGCGAGAAATCCATCTGCAGAGCCACAAATGGTAAAAGCTGCTTTTATTGGTGCCGGTCTTGCCGAAGCTATGGGGCTGTTTTCCTTCCTTTTAGCAATATTATTATTATTTGCAGTTTAAATGTCTTTACCTCACTTTCATATAGAGTCTTTTCCAGGTCAATTGATTTGGCTTTTTATCACTGGAGGAATGACTTACCTTTTCAGTAAATTTCTTTTTATACCTCTAATATCTTCATCAATCAATAAAAGAAATTCTCTATTGAGAAGCTATATAGAAGAGACAAAACAGATAAATATTGAGGTAAAAAATTTAGTGACACAAATAGAATCACTATCAAGTAAGTCTAGTATTGAAAGTAAAGCTATAATAGAAGAAGCTCTTTCTAAGTCTCAGATCATTATGTTACAATATATTAAAGAAAATAATGATTCTTTTCTTAAAAAAATTAAAGAATATGATGAATATCTCATCTCTCAAAATATAAAACTTTCTGCAAATGTTGACTTTATTATAAAAGAGGTTAGAGATAAAATTATATATTTTATCACAAGACAAAATATCTCTTAGAATTATATGTTAAATGAAAATTTTTGGATTTTCCTATCATTTGTTTGTTTTGTATTACTTGGATACAAGTTTATAAAACAAAGTGTTATTTCCACATTAGATACAAAAATAAAATCAGTTGATGAGTTAATATTAAATGCGCAATCTGCAAAAAAAGATTCAGAAGAAAAATTATCTTCTCTCAATCAAGAATATGAGAACATTCTTGCAAAATATAATCTTATTGTAGAAGAAGCAATAGTAGAAGCAGCACAAATATTAAAACAAACAGAAGAAAAAGTTAAAATTCTCGACCAGCAAATGATTACTCATTTTGATGAATACAAAAATCAGTCAGAGAAAGTAATGATAGACAAATTAAAAGGAGATATTTTAATGACTGTTCTGAAATTAATTGAGAATGATTACAAAGGAAAGCAGTCTCATCAGTTGCAAAGCATTGAAGATAATATAGATTTTATAAAAAAAATGTGGAATTAATAAATGTTTGAGTTTTCACCTTCAATTATTCTCTTAATTATACTCCTTGTAGCTTTATTTTATATAATCAAAATAGTCCCTCAGCAGGAAGCGTGGTTGATTGAGAGGTTTGGTAAATATAATAGACTGATGGAAGCTGGTTTACACTTCGTTATACCATTTATAGAGCACATTCCTTATAGACACTCTCTTAAAGAAAGAGCTATTGACATATCTGAACAGGCAGCAATAACTAAGGATAATGTAACACTTCTTATAAATTCAATAATATATGTAAAGATTACAAGTCCATTTAATGCTTCTTATGGTGTGGAGAATCCCTACAATGCTGTAATGCAGCTAGCACAAACATCTATGAGATCAGCAATAGGCAAACTAATGCTGGATAATACCTTTGAAGCTAGAGAACACCTCAATGCACAAATAGTTAAAGCTATAAACGAGGCATCTGCAACATGGGGTATAAGATGTATGAGACATGAAATTAAAGACATAACCCCACCAGCAAATATACTTAAATCAATGGAGATGCAAGTAGCTGCTGAGAGACAAAAGCGTGCAGTAATACTTGAATCAGAGGGGCAGATGCTATCTATGATAAATGTTGCCGAAGGTAGGAAAAAAGAAGTTGTTTTAAACTCTGAAGCTCTCATGACTGAGCAAGTGAATAAAGCTAAGGGTGAAGCTGAAGGTATTCAATTAGTGGCAAATGCAACTGCAGATAGTATTTCAGCTATAGCTAGTGTAGTTTCAACTAAGGGCGGTGAAGATGCGGTGACTCTCAGGATTGCAGAAAAATACATTGATGCATTTAAAGCACTTGCTCAAACAAATAATTCAATGATAATCCCAGCAGATACAGGTAATATTAGTAGTGTTGTTAGCCAGATACTTGGTACATATAAACAGATAAAAAAGTCTAATTAGGATCTTAATGTTCTTTGATCATCTTTTATAATTGAATCAACCCACTTTTCAGCACAAAACTTTTTCTCTATCCAAGACCAAACATCTTTGAGAAACTCAATTATTTGCGTCAATATATTTGGATCGGTATTATCTTTAGCATTATTCAATTCTTCAAGTAATTTTTTCCTTGTTGCAATAAGAGTCTGCAATTGATATTGATCTCCCATACTGAAATTTCTATGTTTTATTTGCCTTATCATTTTTTTTATTGCTTTATAATCTCTTTCTGGATTATTTTCCACAGGAATATCCTGTGTTATAAACACACTTAATGCTTTGACATATTCATTTAATGCAGTTTTGAGAGAGTCACTAGAAATTATTATCTCCTTATCTTGATTATAAAACACTGTTTGTTGGTTATCCCAAATGACTTTGTAACCATTTAATCTTTGTCTGATATATGCTGCATTTGTATCGCTTGCTATTTGCCCATTATCACCACTACCGGCACCAAGTGGAATATTAATACTGCCTGCAACAACTCTAAGTACTTTACCACCATCAGAACCTGTAATCATAGCTCTCTTAGCATTAAAAGCTATGCCTTCTAGATTATTTTTTTTTCCAATATTTATTGAATTAGGACTCAAACCATAAAATCTGAAACTTATCTCTGGATTTGCTTTAGCAACCTCTTGTAAAGCTTCGAATTGGATATCTCCACAGGTTTTTAGGGCTTCTGCTTTTTTAATTAAAGGACCGGAATATATACCTAATCCCATCCCAGGTACAACAATTTCAGTTGCATTATATGCTTTAGCAGCCGCTATATTATTTTCAGCCCAAATTGTGAAATGTTGTTTATAAGCTTTTTGGTTTAATTTTAAATTTATCCCAGGTAAATTTATATATTCAGGATTATCTAGCCCGTAAAATTTTTTGACTGCTAGAGAAAGACCAGTATGCTCACCTTGAAAAAATATATCTTGATAAATCTTTTGACTTAGATCTGGTGCAACATTTGCAATAATAACACCATGAATTGACGGATTAAATGATGCATGCGCTGATGCATTCCCACTATTATTTGTATTACTTTTGAAGATAACAGAAAAGCTCTCACCAATGAGAGTTGCTATAACAGGATCATTTTTAAATCCCTTAGGAGCTTTACCATCTTTACTTTTTATAAGATTTACAGCATATTCTTCTAGGTTTTCATGTCCGGTCTCTCTGATCAATTCTCTTATTGCCGGATGTAGCATTATATTTGCTGTTATCATTTTTTCTAAATTGGCATAGTTTAGATCACTTTATCATATTATTGATTATAGCAAAGAGGTCTATTATTATACAGATATTGGAACAGGAAACTTTAATATAATCTCTCATATTATAAATTTTGATTTTTATAAAAAAAGCTGATATTCAATCTTAAATAGATGATATCATTTCATTAGAAGATAATACATGGTAGCTATACATTACCTGAGATTGATATATAATCAGGACAAAAAACTTAAATGATGACAAATATAGGTTTAATTACTCAAATAATGGGAGCTATAGTGGATGTGCGATTTGATCTTGATAATGTGCCTCCTTTACTAAATGCTCTCCACTGTCAAATAAATAATAAAAGACTAGTATTAGAAGTTGCACAACATATAGGCGATGGAATAGTGAGGACAATTGCTATGGACTCCACAAATGGTTTAGCCAGAGGAGTAGAAGTAAGTGATAGTGGTAAACAGATAGAAGTACCAGTAGGTAAAGCAACTCTTGGTAGAATATTTAATGTAGTAGGAGAACCAATTGATGATAGAGGACCAGTAAAAACTGATGATTATAGGCAGATTCACGCAGAAGCTCCTAAGCTGATAGATCAATCTACAAATTCTGAAATATTAGTGACTGGTATAAAAGTTATAGATCTATTAGCTCCCTATCCAAAAGGTGGTAAGATTGGGCTATTTGGTGGTGCAGGAGTCGGCAAAACAGTTCTAATTATGGAGCTTATAAATAACATTGCTAAGGCTCATCATGGCTTCTCAGTCTTTGCTGGAGTAGGTGAGAGAACAAGGGAAGGTAATGATCTTTATCATGAGATGATCGATTCTAAAGTAATTGATCTGGAGAATTTTGATAAATCAAAGGTTGCATTAGTATATGGACAAATGAATGAGCCGCCAGGAGCTAGAGCTAGAGTAGCATTATCTGCTCTAACTATGGCTGAATACTTCCGTGATGATGAGCATCAGGATGTACTTCTCTTTATTGACAATATTTTTAGATTTACTCAGGCTGGAGCAGAAGTATCTTCTCTGTTAGGTAGGATACCATCTGCAGTAGGTTATCAACCAACACTAGCAACTGAAATGGGCGCATTACAAGAGAGAATCACATCTACAAAACATGGTTCAATTACATCAGTTCAGGCAATATATGTACCAGCAGATGATTTAACTGATCCAGCACCAGCAATATCATTTACTCACTTAGATGCAACTACAGTTCTTAGTAGGCAGTTAGCTGAGCTAGGTATATATCCTGCAATTGATCCATTAGACAGTACATCTCAAATGTTAAGACCAGAGATAATTGGTGAGGAGCATTACAATACAGCTAGGGAGGTACAGAGGATCCTCCAAACCTATAAATCTCTACAAGATATGATTGCTATACTTGGGATTGATGAACTCTCTGAAGAAGATAAATTGAATATTGTAAGGGCAAGAAGAATCCAACGCTTCTTATCACAACCGTTCAACGTAGCTGAGACATTTACTGGTATGAAGGGAGCTTTAGTGCCTGTGCAAGAAACTATAAAAGGATTTAAAAAAATCATTGCTGGGGAATGCGATCACCTACCTGAAGCTGCATTTTACATGGTAGGCACTATAGCAGAAGTTGAAGAAAAAGCTAAGAAGCTATAAATTTATAGGATAAAAGCTTGATATTTTCTTTATGTTGTTATATATTGCTTGCAATCAGACAAATAATAAAATTTTACAAATTAATATGCAAAATAATAATCAAGCATCTGTAGAACGTCTAATTAGCTGTTGTTTGTGTCGAGCTGAAGCAGATCCACTTAACAGATTGCTCACAGAGCTTGCAATATATAACATTAAACAACATCATGCTGTGCGCTTCGTTATCAAAGCTATACAATATCTGCTATCCCAGTACCAGATGGGTCTTTCAGTAGATCAAAACAGTTTGGTAGTTACTCTAGTATGTAGTGATCAGGCAAAAATTCAAGACTTTTGTAATGCAGTAATAGAATTTCTTACAGGATTGCAAGGTCTAGAGAATGGTATTACTCCAGATAGTAATCAAAATAATAGTAAGATGCCAGAACTCATAAAAATTTGTAGAGAGTTAGCCAACCCAAAATCACCAACATATCAGGCCTATATCAAACATATTGCTCAAAATGATAAGCACAATAGTTCTAAAGAACTCTAGTGTTATTTACAGGTACTATAGAAGGAGTTGAAGAGAAAGCTATAATGGAAAAAATAAAATTAAAGATCACTTCTCCTAAAGGAGTGTTAGTATCGGAGAAATGTCAAGTGATTTCTCTAGTAAGCACCGCTGGGATGATAGAGATAATGCCTTGTCATGAAAATATGCTTATTGAGTTAAAAGCAGGAGATATAGTCTATGATAGAGAGAAAAAAATCACTATCAAATCAGGCTTCGCAAAGATTATAGATGGTAGTTGCGAGATAATGGTTGAGCAGTAGTTGTATAGCAGATCATCATAAAAACTTCAGAAACAAATTATCGTCTTACCTGTTGACATCCGCCTATATAGCTGTATTATCAATACATGCACACATCAAAATAAAAAAAATGCAAAATACAGAAGAGATACAATCAGTAAAGATTCGAGCACTTGCTCAAGATCTCATAAGGGGCGTCATTGATGAACGATATAATAATGTCGATATTAGGACAAGCTTTTCCGAAGTTTTAGCGCAATATAATCTCGTCCTTTCTCCTGAAGCAGAAAATTCAATCAAGATATTCATAGTAGCGAAGATCGTGGAGTACAATATAGAGCCAAAGCAATCAAAGATGTCATCGCCTAGTCTAGAAGATTTACAAGCGCTCTTAGCACAATTGAAATTTAAAGATATGGAATATACAAAACATTCTGCTGAACTTAGCGAAAGGTATCCCCAGTTATCTGAAGTCTTTGGGAAAACTAGTAATGAATATCATCATTATCCTATGGCTTTTGATGATGAGGTTACTCAGTTCTTAAAACAAATCCTCCTGATGAATCAAGCAGAACAAACATATATAGATTATGTCAAAAAGACTTCTCAACCTAGTCCTTCTAAACAAATCTAATAATATGTTGCAAGGTAAATATATTCTTGAAATGCTCTCTTGCTTTCATTTGAGATATTTGGTATCATCAGCAAACTAAATTTAATTAGAAGTAAAAAGTTTTTGTGTCACAAGTAACAGAAAACACAGAACAGCAGAGGCTTGTCAATGTCAGACGCTGTACAAAAGTTGTTAAAGGCGGTAGAAAATTCTCATTCTCAGTATTAGTTGTAGTTGGAGACGGCAAAGGAAGAGTTGGTTATGGTAAAGGTAATGCTAACGAGATACCCGATGCTAGAAATAAAGCTATATCTGAAGCTCGCCGTAATATGATCCGTGTGCCTCTTAAAGATGGTAGAACACTTCATCATGATATAACTGCAAAATTCTGCTCAGGAAAAGTAATCATGAGATCAGCTCCGGCTGGTACAGGAATCATAGCAGGCGGTGCACTCCGTCCATTCCTAGAAGTTTTAGGTATTAAGGATATAGTAGTGAAATCACTTGGATCAAGTAACGCTTACTCAATGGTTAGAGCTGCTATGGAAGCTTTAAAAGAAGTAAGATCACCCAGATATATAGCTGAGAAACGCGGTAAATCAGTAGGAGAAATCATCCGCTATAGAAGCAACAGCAAGCATAAGGCTGTTGAGAACAATAAAACAAATGATGAGGCATAGTCATGACTAAAGTTCTAAAATTAAATGATTTAAGAGATAATCCTGGTGCTAAGCGTCATTCAAAAGATCTGGGACGTGGTATTGGTTCAGGAAAAGGTAAAACATCAGGTCGCGGTGGTAAAGGTCAAACAGCTCGTTCTGGTGTAGCAGTCAAATTCTGGGAAGGTGGTCAATTACCACTATTTAGACGTCTACCTAAACGTGGATTTAAAAATTTCACAAGAGTTGAGTTTGAAGTTATAAATATAGGTCATCTGCAACTCCTAGTCGATAGAGGAATTATAAATTCGGCTGATGAAATTACTCCAGAGCTACTTTATTCACTAAGATTGTATAGAGGTAAAAAACCTCTAAAATTGCTAGCAGATGGTGAAGTGAAAGCTAAATTAAATATAGTAGTTGATCATGCTTCTCAAAAGGCTATAGAACAAGTTGCAACGCAGGGTGGCAAAGTTACATTAACAACTTCTGCAGCTGCTGAGTAAATCACAAATTCGCCAGGAGATATCTCTCTTGAAAATTAATAATAGAGTTAAAAGAGATCAAGAGATTATATCGCAGCTAGAAGAGTTCAATCATAGATTTATCCTTGGCTTTATCCCAATAATGTCTGAACCAAATATCATGCAATTCCTAGCTTGTGCTGAGGATAGTATAGTAGGCATACCAGCAATTATTGATGACGAGATGGTTTTTATGAGGTGGAATCCAGGTATTAAACTTATGAAAAGATCATTTTATGAGCCAGTACATTGTGAAATTCTTGATCTTCCTAGTGAAGATACACTCTGCATTACTCCCCTAGTTGCCTGTACTGTTTTAGGTGATAGGCTTGGCCGTGGTGGTGGCTACTATGATCGGTTTTTCGCCAAATACCAGAAGATTTTCAAAGTTGGAGTTTGCTATAGAGAGCAAGTTCTAGCAGCAATACCAACTGAGCCACATGATATTAAACTTGACAAACTAATTCTTGCTTGAGGGCTTCTAAGTCTTGAGCAGAAAAATATAAATTCTTTAGAGAAAGCCTAATGAGGTATTAAAGTTGTGGACCTGTAACTGCTATCCCAGCTTCTTTCTTTACATACTCAATATTTTTCTCAATCAATTTAATTACTTCAGATGTTTGATTTGGTCCTATACCTAAGCCATGACAAACATCTTCTATTTTCGTAAATAGCTCATTCTTCCTATTTTCAACTTCTGCTACGACGCCTTGTAGGGCTTGTTGTTTAACTGCTGGATCTACAAAATTTAACATCATCATTGATTTGTTTTTGACATCACCTTTTTTTCCAAAGTTAAACTTTATTTGACTAATTATCCCAATATTTTCCAAACCTGCAGGTTGGTAAACTATCTTATACTGCTTACACAAATCTATTACTTCTGGTAAACTCAAAATTTCTTTGTTACATTTATGTTCTGTTGCTATATAACTTGGATTTTGCAAAAACGGTTTACAAACTCTATATTAACTTATAAAGAATCAGGAAAATATGGTAATCTCACCAAAAAACTATGAGTAAAAATTACAACTATGCAGCCATAGAAACTAAATGGCAAAAAGCTTGGCAAGAGCAAGGAATCTATAAATGGGATGAAAATGATGCAAATGTTTTCTCAATCGATACCCCACCACCAACAGTATCAGGATCACTCCACATGGGTCATATTTTCAGCTATACTCAGACAGATTTCATAGCGCGATATAAGAGAATGATAGGAAAAAATGTCTTCTATCCGATGGGATTCGATGACAACGGTTTACCCACAGAAAGGCTAGTTGAGAAAGTCCGCGGTATTAGATCAATCAATATGGAGAGGAGTGAGTTTGTTGATATATGTAGGGAGATTATTCCAAGCTTTGAGAAGGAGTTTCAGAAGCTATTCGAAAGTATAGCACTTAGCATTGATTGGGATCAAAAGTATCAAACGATCAGCCCTCATTCTCAGAAAATTTCTCAGATGTCCTTCTTGGATCTCTATAAGAAAGGTAAGATTGTGCGGAAAAAATCACCAGTCTTTTGGGATCCAGTAGATAAGACTGCTATAGCTCAGGCAGAGATTGAGGATAAGACACAGCAAGGGATAATGAATTACATCAGATTCAGGTTAGATAATAAAGATCTCATAATAGCAACTACAAGACCAGAGTTAATTTCTGCTTGTGTCTGTATTTTTGTTAATCCGGAAGATGGGCGTTATAAAGAACTAATTGGCAAGATGGTTGTAAGCCCTCTATTCAATAAAGAAATTCCAATAATAGCTGATAGTGATGTTGCTATTGATAAAGGCTCTGGTGCCGTGATGTGTTGTACTTTCGGTGACATGCAAGACGTTTATTGGGTTCAAAGGCATAATCTAGAGGTAATCCAGTGCATTACACGAGATGGTAAAATGCAAAATGCTGGTTTCTTAGATGGTCTCTATGTGAAGCAAGCTAAAGCAGCAATTATTGAGAAGCTAAAGGAAGCTAATCTTATAGAAAAGCAGGAGGATGTGACACAGCAAGTGAAGTGCGCTGAGAGATCTGGCGCGCCACTTGAGATACTATCTACTGAACAATGGTTCATAAAGGTTATGGATGCTAAGGAGGAAATTATAGCTAAGTCTAATGAGTGTAATTGGCATCCTGAGTATATGAAAGTTAGGTTGGAAAATTGGGTGAATAACTTAAATCAAGACTGGTGTATCTCTCGTCAGCGTCACTTTGGAGTTCCATTCCCAGTTTGGTATTCCACAAGAATGGGTGAAGAAGGAAAGATTTTACTACCAACTCATGATCAACTCCCAGTTGATCCTAGCAGAGACTTGCCTCACGGGTATAGTCGTAATGAAGTGCGAGCAGAGATGGATGTAATGGACACATGGGCTACTAGCGCTGTGAGTCCTCAGATATCTAGCGGTCAGATATCTGAGAAATATTCAATCTCTTCAGAAAAGCATAAGAAGCTCTTCCCATTTGATTTACGACCGCAAGCACACGAAATTATTAGAATTTGGGCATTCGGTACTCTTGTCAAGGCTATGTATCATGAAAATATTATACCTTGGAAGAACCTCATGATTAGTGGCTGGTGCCTAGCAAATGATAAGAGTAAGATGAGTAAATCTAAGGGAAATGTGATAGACCCAGTAGCCTTGATTAAAGAAAAGAGTGCAGATGTAGTCCGCTATTGGGCATCAACTTCTAAACTAGGCAATGACATAGTGCTATCAGAAGATCAATTCAAAATTGGCAGAAAGCTCGTTCTAAAGCTAATGAATGCAGTGGAGTTTTTCAAGATGCATCTGATAAATCTCACAGCTGCAAAAGATAAAGTTGAGGTGCATCTTGAAAAAGGAATAATTTGCGAGTCACTCGATCTTTGGGTGATATCTCAACTGCAGAAGACACAGCTACTAGTTGAGTGTGAGATGGATCAGTTTGAGTACTGCGGAGCCAGGATTGCAATTGAGAACTTCTTCTGGAATATCTTATGTGATAACTATCTTGAGCTTGTGAAAGATCGGCTATATAAGGAGCATTGGAATAACCGGGGCCAGAGTGCAATTTTGACACTTTATCATTTGTTTGACAGTCTGCTAAGACTCTTTGCACCATTTATACCTTATATCACTGAGGAGTTGCATAATTCTATTTACAATCAGCAATCGATACATTCTCGTGGTAACTGGCCAAAGCAGATTAAGATTGTTGAAAATCCAGAGGGTGATCTTGTAGTTGAAATTTTAGCCCTCATTAGAAAGGCTAAGACTGAGAGGGTACTGAGCGTTGGTACTCAAGTAGAACTTGTTGATGTATCCTGTCCTGTTGCCTTGAGTGAGTCAGCTCAACTAGATCTGAAGGGTGCTGCACGTGCTGCCGAGTTAAAGGTTGTGATAGGTAATCTTGAGATTAGATTATAAATTTGATAGTGTTGACAGGAAAAATACTATGAATAAAATCAATATAGAACTACCAGAAATAAAACTAGTGGGTATAACTACTAGAACTAATAATAAAGAAACATTTTCAACCGATCAAAACAAAATTACAGCAACGATCCAGAAATATTTCTATAATGAACTGTTTAATAGTATTAGTCACAGAAAAAATCCTGGCACAACATTTTGTGTTTATACTAATTATGAAAGCGATGAAAACGGTGACTATACTTATTTTATCGGTGAAGAGGTCATATCTTTTGATGAGATAGAAGATAACTTTGAGATGCTTACTATACCAATGCAAAAGTATGTAAAATTCACTAATGAGTCTGGGCCGATGCCAGGCGTATGTATCGACATGTGGCAAAAAATATGGAATATGACACCAAGCATTTTAGGTGGCAAAAGATCTTATGTTGCTGATTTTGAAGTTTATGATCAGCGTAGTAATGATCATCAAAATGTTGTACTTGATTTATATATTGGTATCAATAGATGAGTCAACACAAAACAATCTTATGATTGCTTAAGATGCATTATATTTATCTTCGAAAACATCAATGATAACATACGAAGAATTTACTAAAGTCAATCTAAAATCTGGCATAGTAGTTAAAGCAGAAAAATTCGTAGAAACTAGAAATCCAGCATTTAAGGTTTGGGTTGATTTTGGATCTGAAATAGGAATCCTTCAAACATCAGCTCAAATTACTGTAAACTATTCTCTTGAAGCTTTAGTTGGGAAACAAGTGATTAGATGTGTTAACCTAGGCGAAAAAAACATCGCTGGCTTTAAGTCTCAATTTTTACTTGTTGGATTTGCAGATGAGAAAGGTGCTATCTCACTGGCAACAATTGATCATAAAGTGTCTAATGGACAAAAGTTGCATTAAATAATGAAAGAAGTAAAAATTGTCCCATATAATGAAAATTGGCCAAAGGAATTTTTAATTGAAAGCCAAAGAGTTATGGAGGTTCTTGGTAATAACTGTATCGAAATTCATCACATTGGTTCAACTGCTGTACCTGGTCTTGCTGCTAAACCTGTTATAGATATACTTCCTGTTGTACAAGATATTAATATCGTTGACAAATATAATGAAGCGATGGAAAGACTAGGTTATACACCTAGAGGCGAAGACGGCATTCCAATGAGGCGCTATTTCCGAAAAGGTATTACAGTTAGAACTCATCATATACATATTTTTGAGGAAGGTAATCCTCAAGTAATGCGGCATATAAAATTTAGAGATTGGATGAGAAATCATCCTGAAGATATGAAAGCTTATGAGAGTCTTAAGAAAAAACTTGCTATACAGTTCTCAAATGATAGACATGCTTATACAGAAGGGAAAAATGAGTTTATAGCGATGATTGATAAAAAAGCAGTGCAAGCTTCATGACTTACTTAGTACAAACTTACGAAAAGCATTACCTCTCTCTTCAAAATTTTTCCATTGATCAGTTGAAGAACAGGCGGGGGATAGAAGAATAGTGCAATCACTGCAATCTTTAATTGTATTCATTACATTCTCCAAATTATAAGACTTCTCAGCTAACACACCATAGCTAGTTAAAATCTCATAAAAATAATCGGTACTACTTCCTATAAGATAGGCTTTTTTAATAAAACTGAAAAACTCATGAAGAGACTCTATGCCTTCATCTTTGCACAAACCACCAACAATCCAAATAATGTTTTTTTCACGTAATCCTTCAAAAGCAGCTCTAGTAGAAATTGTATTTGTCGCTTTACTATCATTGATATAGAGAACATTTTTCTTCTCATCATGCAATATAATTTCCATTCTGTGAGATAATCCTTTAAATTCTTTTATTCCTCTTAAAATATCATCGACTTGTATACCTATAGTAATAGAAGCAGCAACCGCAGCAGCAACATTTTCTCCATTATATTTGCCTACTAGTGATTGATTATATGGCACATGATACTTATATCCATTGATATATATCATATCATCTATAATTGATACTCCATCAGATATAATTGTCTCTCTCGAGATTTCTTTATAGTTATATTTTGTTTCATCTATAATCTTCTTACAGTGCTCATAATCAGCTGAAATGATATTAGTTGATTTATCAGTAAAGATCCTACTTTTTGATATTGTATAGTCATTCATATCTAAATAACAATTCATATGATCTGGAGTTACATTGAGACATATTGCAATATCCAGCTTTATCTCTTTTAATAAGTCTATTTGATAGGATGATAATTCTATTACGTAAATATCTGCTTGATGTGTTTCTAAAACTGGTACTCCTATATTGCCACAAACTGCTGCTTTGAGTCCAGCTACATCTAGGATTTTTCCTATTAATGCTGTAGTTGTAGATTTGCCATTTGTTCCAGTAACTCCAATATATTTAGCTTGAGGATTTTTAGACTGAAATATCTCTATATCTGATGTAATAAGGATTTTTTTCTCCTCAGCCATTGATATAATATGATGTTTTTTAATTTTATTATTTGGAATTCCAGGACTAACAACTAAAAGATCTAAATCTTGATCTATGAATTTTGGCAATTTATACTCATTACAGAGCTTCCCCAATAGTTCAGAATTATCGTCATAGAGGTACAGTTGGGCAGAGCCTAGAAACTCTTTTATGATGCTTACGCCGGTCTTACCAAGTCCTAAGACACAGATTTTCTTCACTTTTTAAAAAAAAGTACCACAGCTATATTTTTTAGTAAAGAATTAAATCTGCTCGAAGAGCTCTAAAGCATCAGAAATCTTACACTCATTTAGTACCTCAGATGTATACTCAACATTATATATCTGATTCCACCATGATTGGCATTCTCCAATGACTGGAGTATATTTTACTTCCTTGAATGTATCACCATCAATCACTGTAGCTACTATTGGTTTTTCTAAACTAGCATTGTATTTCTCGCGCTGAAAAGCTATATGTTTTTCAAAAAAAGTAGCATACTTTACAGTTTTCGGTAGATTTTCCTCAAACTGCGATTTATCTTTGATTAATTTAGCGTAATCAGCAATCTTGCAGCTATTAATGATTTCAAATTTATAATTGATTTCAAACTTCTTATGGTCAGGCATAAACGGAGCATTTTCTCGTAGAGGGGTAGATAAAATCTCTGCTAATCTCTCACCATTAACAATTATGAATGTTTCAGGTTTCATCAATTGCCCTATATAATGATTTTCATAAATCATATAACTTCGATAAAGATCGCAGGCACCATCATCAAACATCGATTCATTTATTTTAAAATTACTTACTGGATCACATATACTTGATAGAGATGCTTTCAACGCATCTAAAGTTTTAAAAAATTTATTTTTTTGCATAGAAACTTTATATTTTGCATATACAGTCAACTATATTACACAAATATTACACAAACATTAAGAGTTTATTTGATTCAAACAGCAAATGAACTTCCACAACCACATTTTGCTTTAGCATTGGGGTTTTTAAGAAAAAAATATTCTCCAGAGAGAGATGTAGAATGATCGATTGATGAGCCTTGAATAAGCGGCAAAGAGTGTTTATCAATAACAACTTCAAAATTTATAAGATCGTGTGATAAAATTATATCATCATCATCAGTTTGATCGTCTATTGAGAACTTATATTGGAAGCCAGAACAACCACCACCAGTAACTTTTATCCTAAATCTTTTCTTTATTTGGCTTGATTTAATTTGATTGAGACTTAAATCTGTAGTTGCATTTGAAATGACATCGAATCTTGATCCGAGGCTTTGTTGTGCGTCATAAGTTATATTAAGCATTATCTATATATAAAAAATCAGTTATACAACTAATAATACAGATTCTATATGGCTAAATCAAGGTTGAGTTGGATAACAAACATATATGAAAAATATTAACAACCATAACTGCTATTGCTAATCTCTATGTAATTAAACCTACAGGCATTAAAATTATAATTTGCTCACTTCTCATGTTATCTATATTAAATAATTACAGAACATTTTAACTATACCAATACCAAGTTGGAGATTGTTATTTGATGGAGGCGCTAGATTTTTAGCAAACACCGAAATTTATAAAAATATTTAGAAATCAAACATATGTTAGTTAACATAAGAAGATTTATGTATCAAAAATGCTAGTAATTATTTTCGTTCTTGTGTGCAGGTTTACTTAGGCTCTTGCGAGCCCTAAAACAAATTTTTACAAGTAGAACATTAACTTACTTTTGGCACAAAGACTTTTCAAGCGCATATGATATAAAAGCAGCTATCATTATATTAAGCCGCTGGAGCACATATATTGTCTTGCGTATTTGTTGCGGCACCAGCAGACACTGTATCAACGATGCTAGAAGCACCAAATAATAATCCCATACCAACCATAATTGCTATTGCTAGCCCCCATGTGATTTTACCAAGGAATAAACCTATAGCCATTGAAATTATAATTAAAATAGATATTACTTTACCAACTCCTCCTGTTATCTGATTTATAACATTACAGAAGATTGTCACTAGACCAGTAGCATCTGCTACTGCAGCAGCAGCAAAAGCGTAATTATTTATCGATAAAATTCCTAGCAAGACAAGCAATCCATTTATTATATAATTACGAGAAATCAAAGTTTGTAACATAAATTTTTTATTAGGTAAGCTATATAAAGTTCATCATATCATTTAATGCTGATATCTACAATCACCCATAATATAATTTGCCTATCTAAACGATAAAATTTATTACTCCATTGTGTGAAAAATACATCGATATCTGCTCTTGATGATCCGAAGTTGTTTTAGAATAGCTATTGCTCTTATAGTTATGCCATTTATTATCTTCTCTATGATTATTATCTCTCTCCATACTGAAACTCATTTCCATTTTTTCTTGTGGCTTTATAATATTAGAAGTGATAATATCCTTGAGTTCTGATGCGTTGCTTTGAAGCAAGGAAAGAGTTGTAAGTCTATCAGATGAAACATCAATTACTATACTGTCTCCTATCTCACATCTGATTTTTACAATACCAAGAGTCTCTGGGCGGAGGACTATCTCAATAGTCTCTTGATCTTTGAATCTATGCATTGATATTATATCAATAATTTGGCTATGTATAGCTTTATTTAAAGACTTGTATTTCTCAATATCTATTTCATTGTTAAATATTAAACTATATGATTTGATATCCTGTACTACATATAGTGGAGTAGAATATCCTACATTGTCTATATGCATACTTTGTAATTCTGAGACATTATCTTCTGTAACAAAATTGATATCTATTTTATCGTGATTGAGATTTACTAATGCAGTATTTGGAAACGAAGATTTGAACTCTTGATTATTATCTCCTAGTGAAATCACAACTGGCTGGAATGAAGCTAGTATTAGAGATGATAAGTCTTGTTCCTCATATGATTCATTCACTAACTTTGTATCAAAATCCTCTTCCCAAATTAAATTCTTTTGATTAAAAAATAGCATTCCATCAAGATTCTGTTCGTGCAGTTCTATCATTTTTGCATTAGATGTAAGACTACATATTTCAATTTCTTGAGAATTTATATTATATACCTCTTGCACTATAGAAGAAAACATTAGATCGAGGAAAGATATTGAATTTAATGAAATCTCATCTTGTAACAGATCAATTTGTAAATTTTTACATATCCCAATAGTATCTGAGGTATAATTATATGATGGAACTCTCAATTTTTAGTTGGTTTTCAATAATATTTTTTTCATTACACTTAACATAACTTAAATTAGACAGCAATATTACAAACATTTTGTGTATTAAATACAATCTAGGATTATAAGATAACCTCAGAAAATCAATAAATAAGTTGTAATATGAAATTTTTACTTGTATTTCAAAATCTTATTTCATATAATTATTCAATGTAGAGATGTAGCTTATTAAAGCTACTCTCAAAAATATATTATAACCTTTATTTATAAATAATATTAAAGTAAAAAAAATATGAGTAGAAAAAAAATTTCTGTGAGTCATTTCATCGACGCTATTGTTGGTAAACATATAAAAGAGTATAGAATGAAAAAAAATGAGAGTCAGAAATCTCTCGCTGCAAAACTCAATATGACTTTTCAACAAATACAAAAATACGAGAGTGGTAAAAATAGAGTAAGCGCAAGTGTTTTATATGAGATTGCTAAGGTGTTAAACACTCCTATTACTTATTTCTTTCATACATCAGAAAGTATCTTTGCTTCGCTTGGTATTGAAAATCGAGAACTTCTTTGTGATAGCGCACCAGGAAGTGAATATGTTGCAGATGAGAAAAGCATTATAAATTACTTTATGAAGATTAGAGATGAGAAAGTAAAGGAATCAGTTGTAAAACTACTTAAAGATCTTGCAGAGTTCTAAATTTTATTTAGAGAACATTATTGATGTTATCACATAATTTAGGATGAGAAGTCCTATAGAGCTCATTACAACACCATTTGTTGTTGCAGACCCAACTCCATAAGCTCCTTTCTTTGCACAATATCCTGAATAACAACCTATAACAGAGATTGCAAAACCAAAAAAAGCAGCTTTGATGATTCCTGAGAAAAAATCATAACTCTCTATAAAATTTAGAGTTCTAGTAATATAAAGAGAACTATCAAAATCTAGAGTTCTAGTCGCAATTATATATCCTCCAAATATTCCTAATATATCTGCAAATACTACAAGTAGAGTTAAAGAAATTATTCCACTGATAATCCTAGGAAATAAGAGATAAGATTTTGTCTTTATTCCTAGCATCTCTAGAGCATCTATCTGCTCTGTTACTCTCATTATACCTATCTCAGAAGCAATAGATGCACCTGTCCTACCTGCAAACATAAGGCCACTAATTACTGGTCCTAGTTCACGCAATACTGAAATTGCAACAACTGAAGCAATTGCTGACTCTGCATTCATCCTACTGAAGCCTGTATAACTCTGTAATACAAGAACTGCTCCAGTAAAAATCGAAGTCATTGCAATTAATGGAAGAGTTTTTAAAAACATGTTATTTAATTGTTCTAAGAAAGATCTTAGGTTGAAACTATTTTTAATACCTGAACTAAGTACTGAAAAACAAAAGATAATAAAAGCCCCTATATCAGCGCATAATCCTAAAAAACACTTTCCTACTTTTTCCATAAAATCTTTATTTCTTAATATTTAAAAATTGTATTTGCATTATTTGTTTATCTAGAAAATCTTTGAATAAAAAGTATATAATATTTTCTATTAAACTCAAATTTTCTTTATCTACTAATGATTTATCTTTTTTCTCATATTTTGATGTACCGATTTTTTTCCTAATTTCCTTTATTCTCTCATTCTTAGCATCTAAATAGTGAATATTTTGTACTTGATTTTTAACTTCTGTATGTTCGTTGTTTTGCGTCAATATTATATATATCATATATAGCAAAACTATAGATACTATAAAAGTCAGTAGCTTACTGTTGAAAGCTAACACTTCGTGAATGATTTATACGTTGAGTATTGTGCTTTACACGATTTGTCTTTTCAAGTTCTTCTTGTATAGACAAGAGTTTATCACAGAATTGCTTTCTCTCCTCTGGCTTCATATTTTGTATCTTAATTGTTAGTAATGTTATTATTGGCTCAAGCTTTGGATCTCTATTTAATCCCTTAGCAAAAGATTTGATTTGTTCCTCAATCTCTGGGTGATATTTTCTGAAAGGTTCTGCAGTAGATTGTTGATTTTCTTCTATGCCTTTTAAGCTGTATTTGATCAATTCAGCACATTCTTTATGCATATCGTGTTTATCTGCAAAATCCTTAATATCTTCATCACCTAGGACAGTATTAAAAAGATTAATACTCATATCAAGAGGATCAAGCGCAATCTCTTCTATATGATAATAATGCTCATTTTGCATACGCTCTATCTCATCATTTACTACTTCTGCAAGCTCCTTTTCGTCTTTTTTCTCATTCTCTATTGCATTGAGTTTATCCTTCAAATATTGCGGAAGAGATCCTATAAGTTTTTCTAAACTTTCTAAATCTATTTCATTTAAAACATAACTGTAAAGTATAATCATCTCAGCTTGCTCCTGAAGGATTGTTTTAGAGTTCTCTGTGCTACTAGACTCTTTTGTGTCTAAAATTTTTTCTTTCTCTCTTCTCGCAATGACATCAAAATGATTTAGTAACTCTGGATCATTACTTCGATTTTGATTATCTATATTTCTATTTTTAGAAGATACTTTTTGCTCAGCTTGATTCTTTACATCTTTTCTTAATGAATAGATAATCCTTGCTTTTGCTTCTATTGTTTCTTTACTTGGATTTTCTTTATGTAAATTTAGAAGTTTATTAAATGAATGTTTGAAAAACTTTTTGTTTAACATCAGTAGACTTTTCTTTTAAATATAACATTTATTATTTACTTATTCATTCAAAATCTATCGTCTGCCTTAGTTTTTCATATGATGAATGAAGATTTTCTGCCTCATTAATATTTTGTGAGATGAAACTGTTGAGTTTTTGGTGGTATTTTATAGCCTCATCTACTTCAGGATCACTGCCTTTCTTATATGCACCTATTCTTATCATATCTGCTACTTCATCATAAGTTGATAGTAGATAGCGAGCACGATTCACTAACTTATTTTCATCATCTGTGTTACAGCGAGGCATAGTGCGAGATACACTATTCAATATATCTATTGCTGGATATATACCTTTTCTAGCAATCTTTCTATCGAGTACTATATGTCCATCTAAAATTCCACGGACTGTATCTGCTATTGGTTCATTTGTATCGTCATTCTCAACAAGAACACTAAATAGTCCTGTAATTGATCCTTGATCCTTTTCTCCAGGACCAGCTCTCTCAAGTAACTTTGGCAATATACTGAAAACGCTCGGTGGGTATCCTTTTGTTGTCGGTGGTTCTCCAGCTGCTAATCCTATCTCTCTCTGCGCCATAGCAAATCTTGTTAAGTTGTCCATCATACAGAGAACATCAATCCCTAAATCTCTAAAGTACTCAGCTAGAGTTAAAGTTGTATAGGCTGCTTGCCTCCTAATTAATGCTGATTCATCTGATGTAGCAACTACTACTATAGCTTTTGCTAGATTATCTTCTCCCAAATAGTCTTCTATAAATTCTTGTACCTCTCTACCTCTTTCACCGATTAGCCCTATCACTTTTACTTCTATATCTGCAAATTTTGTAATCATTGCCATCATCATTGACTTGCCTACACCGGATCCAGCAAAGATCCCCATCCTCTGTCCTTCACAGCAGCTTAAAAATGTATTTATAGCTCTGATGCCTATGTTGATTTTCTTTCCAACTCTCTTACGCTTATGAGATTGTGGTGGTGCATTCTGTAGATGACAAGGTTGATTACCTCTCATCAGTGAGCCTTTTCCATCAATTGGATTGCCGAATGCATCTATAACTCTGCCTATCCATGAAATACTTGGGTATATTGCATGAAGTCCATCAAGTGATTTTACTATGCAACCTAAAGCTATTCCTGTTGTATTTTTGAAAGGCATTACAAGTGCAATCTCATCCTTTATACCTATAACTTCAGCCATTATTTTTGTTTTATTGTGAGTCATTATTTCACAATATGAACCTATGCTGCAGTGACTATATAAACCTACAACCTCTACTATTAATCCATTAACTGCACTTACTTTTCCATAAACTGATTCAGGCTTGATAAGATCAATTCCACTTACAAGATCATCTATTCTCTGCTTTATCATTGACTGGTATAACTAGATAAAAATTACATATTGAAATAATATATCAATAATTTTTTAAAAAGCATATGTCTAAAAATAGAAAAATTAGGCTCTATATAGATTTTGATATTAAGCAAGATAACCTGATTGATCTCAATAATGATCAAAATCATTACATATCAAATGTCATGAGATGTAAAAATGGAGATGTAATCAAGATTTTTAATGAAGCCTGTGGAGAATGGAACGGTATAATTGTTGCTAAAGACAACAGAGTTAAAGTGATGACAAAATGTTTAATTAGAACTTATCAACCTAAAAGAGACAAGATTGTTTTAGCATTTTCTCCAACTAAAAAATACGGAGAATTCTCCGTTGAAAAGGCTACAGAAATGGGAGTTAATCACATTATTCCAATAAAATGCGAAAGAAGCGTTGTTGATAAAATAAACTATAATCGGTATAGTAAAGCTATTATAGAGGCTGCAGAGCAATGTGGTAGAATTGATCTACCTAAGCTAAGTGATATGATAAAAGTCTACGATCTTAAAAAGCATCTAAATTCCTTATATCCAAACGAACAAGTCCAGTTTCTATTATGTGATTTAGGTAAAAGCCCTCTTGATGTAGCAAATGATAGTTATATACAATGTATAATTGTAGGTCCCGAAGGTGGATTTGATCAAGAGGACTATAAATTTTTTAATCAAATTAATTTTCAAAATCTTAATCTTGGAGAGATTGTTTTGCGTGCTGAAACAGCTTGTATAGCCTCTATTGCAACTGTAAAATTATTGTACAAACCTGCTAGGAAATGCCAATAATAATTTTATGTTCATAATTTTGCCTTTCTTAAAGAAGTATTTATCAAAAATACCATTTTTATGATAATTATCCTGATGTTTTTCTAATGCTTCTATCTTAAGATTTTTTAGTGCATAAACGTTTAATGTGAATGTATTTTGATTATTTTCAGATTTAGCATTAGTTAATCATCCTCATTATGTTATTAACTCTTTTTTCTAGTACATTTGAGAGTGCAGTTTAAAGTGTATTTATCTATTTAAAATAGTAATCACTAATAAATTTTAGTGAAAAAACTAATAAATATTGCCTAATAAATATTCAGTGGTAAGTTCAGTCATCTGATAATTTTATATATTGTATGACAACTTTCATTACCAAAAGACCTACTGTACCAGAGATAGAGGAGATACTAGGAGAAGCATTTCATGTGTTAGATCATGGGTTTATTAGAGTTGTTGACTATATGGGAGATGATAACGCTATAGTACAGGCTGCACGTGTTTCATATGGTAAAGGCACCAAGAAGCTAAATGAGGATAAGGGACTGATAAATTACCTATTGCGGCATTTACATACTACGCCATTTGAGATGTGTGAGATAAAGTTTCATATAAAGATGCCTATCTTTGTTGCAAGGCAGTGGATTAGACATAGGACAGCTAATGTTAATGAATATTCTGCTAGGTATTCCATTTTAGATAGGGAGTTTTATGTACCTGCAGTTGAAAATCTCGCTCCTCAATCACAGACAAATAAGCAGGGTAGAGCCAATGATTCTCTCTCACAAGAAGAGCTAGATCGTGTAATGGAGATATTAAAGGGCGATGCAGGTCAGTGTTATAACCATTATATGGAAATGTTAAATATGCCTGATTATGCAGTTGATAGTAATCATACAACTCATGTTGGAGTAACAGATGTGAATCTTAATGTTCGTGATCCGAACAGGTTAGGTATCACTAGAGAGCTTGCAAGAATTAATCTAAACCTTAGCTACTATACTCAGATGTATTGGAAAATAGATCTTCACAATTTAATGCATTTCTTAAGACTTAGAGCTGATTCACATGCTCAGTATGAAATTAGAGTTTATGCTGAGAAGATGTTAGATATTTTAAAGCTTTGGCTACCAAATACTTATGAGGCATTTTGCAATTACCAGTTAAATGCCATCAAGATCTCAGCAAAAGGAAAAGAAGTTATAAAGAGAATGATTAATGGTGAAAAAGTTTCTCAGACTGATAGTTGTATGTCTAAGCGCGAGTGGGATGAGCTGATGAGCTTTTTAGGATTATAAAGACCTCTTGATGAATTGACTAAGTTTTCTAAACTATTATTTGATATGATTGTTTCAATGATTTCACCATGATGATCTGTAAGATGGCATTCGTAAAACCCTGCATCATCATGCCACTATATTTAAGAGTAAAATGATCAACTTGAGGTTTATCGTATATAAAATAATCAGAGTTTATCATCATCAATATACCTAAAATATTCGGTACAAGAATAGATCACTATGGTAGCTCATTTGGTATTTTAAAGACATTGTAGCAAAAAATAGCATCAGCCACGAGGGCATAATCTAAAACATTATTGTTTATATAACTTGATTAATATAGAGTCGTTGATTCAACTTTATCATTTGACATTAAAAGTATTTCTCCAAATAAATTGGGCTTTCCTTTCTCAAGGGCACTAAAAAAAGGTTTAAGCTCTATTGTATCTGATCTTTTTATCATTAATACTGAGTACACCATGTGTCATTTGAAAATTCTACATCAATTTTATTAATTGGAATCTTGAACTCTATAGTTCTTTCGTAGGTTTCTTATATTATTCTTGAGGAATGGCATTAGTCCTAGAACAAAGGATTTTACTAATCATTCTAAAGCTGCAATTCCATTTTGTTTGTAAAAGAGCGATCTCCCATAGAAGAAACAAATAGAAGCGCATCAGTAGAAATAATATCAGGCAATACCGATTCTGATTACGGTCTTATGGATTTTTATTTAAGCCATATAGTTTTTTACTATGTATTTAGTATAGCATTAGCAAATAATTGTGGTTAGATAGTTTTATATATAGAACAATTCGTTTCAATGATGGACTATAAATTTATAGATTGTACTGGAAAAAATATTTAATCAAATTATGCAGCAACTCTAATTACTTCAGCAGCTAGTTCAGTTGGTAGATACTCTTCAAACAGAGGAATTTCATCTTTGTTAAACTCTAACTCAATTCTCTCATAGTCATGTAGGTTATCTTGAGTATATAAAATATAATTCAGAGCTATCTTGCTTCCATAAATAATAGCTGTGTCAACAACTGCTGCTAACACACTTTTAGAGTTCCATGTATTGAAACCACCGATCATACCTAGAGGAGCAAGATCTAATACAATTGATTTGATGTCTGTATCATGAAATATATCAAGGACTATATATTTTTCTGAGATTACCTTGTTTCTGTAACATGTTTCTTGCTCAGTTATTGTAAATTTACTCCAAATAATGTTCTTAATTGATTTAAGCCATGAGAAGGTATCGCCTATACAATCTCTCTTATATAACTCATAGTTTGTTTCTATTGGGTTTAGTTTTTCAAGTACAGATTGTAAAAAATGATCTTTTAAAATTTCAATTTGCTTAACATTAGCGTCTATTATTGTTTGCTGAGTTGGCATAGATATAAATGCTCCAACAGCAGTTCCAATGACACCTAATAAATCCCCAACAAATCTATTGCCGTTACTAAAGAGATGACCACTAACTAAACCAGTTATAGTCCCTATTTTAGACCAAGACTGGTGTTTTATAAAAGTTAATTGCGTCATTTTATATAGATTGTATAAATAAATTATTAATCAGCATATTTTAGCATATAAATATTACAAATATGTTGAAACCTCAGCACATTCTATCACAGATTGATCAATCTCTTCTCCAGTTTCAATATTCGTGAAATGATAAGGTTGGTAATCATCAGTGAAAAGATGTCCTAGTTTGCATATAATGCTTGGTATCAACAGGACGTTGTTTATTTGAGCAAGAGTTTCTGAACCACTAGCACGGTAATCGATTTTACCAATAGCAGCGATACTCATAAACGCGTTATAAGCTGTATAAGCGTTATAAGCTGTATAAATATTAAAGTATTCAGGACTAGCTTTTACTATTGTCGTTTCACCATTAATCTTGATTTCTAGTGTTGACTCAAGCGCTTTATTATGCTGATACTCAGCATATAGGTTATGTAAAAAATAGAGAGGCACAGTCGAGCATAGAGCTAATCCTACTGCTTTCTCTGAGGGTGATACATCTTCCGCCGATAACGATTTAATTCCTATCACGCCGAGTATGAACGCACTAAAAAATTTTATCCAAGAAGAATTATAAGCTTTGTATTTAGTTTGAAAATTTATTTCCATTTGTAAATTTTTGTTTTGTTAAAATATATCATGGAAATATTAAAAATTTATTAAGATTTCCTAATGAAAATTCAAATATATTAAAATCTCCTCATTTTTAGCTTCCTCATATATAATCCAACAATACATCTCAATCCTATAAAGATAGAAGAAGTAAAGATTAAATAAAATGCTGGCGCCATTAAACCAAAGCGATCAAATAAAATTGTACATATGACAGGTGTAGTACCTCCAAAAGCAGCATTGCCCAAATTCCATCCTAATGCAACCCCAGAGTATCGTATTTGTGGAGGAAAAGTATTTATTGCATGTGGATATGCTGGAGATCCCATAGCAGCGCCCATCATTGCTATCAGTAGTAAACCAATATACTGAATAGCTCCTTGAAAATGAGTTATAAGATACCAAGCTGGTAATATAAAGATTAATGTGAAAAATGCTCCAAAGTTCAAAATTTTATTCGTTCCAAATTTATCTGTTAAAACACCGAAAACTGCAAAGCAAGCTATTAAGCAAGAAAGAGTAAAAATTGTATATACTAAAGCCAGATCTGTTGAATAACCTAAAGATTTAATTAAAAATGTTCCAAGATATCCCCTGATCAAATAAGTAATAGAAGTAGCACTAGAAGCTATTGCAAATATTGTTAAAACTGCATACTTTTTCTTCTGCATTATGTCTGTTACCGGTGCTTGTTTAGATTTATCATTACTCAGCTTTATCTGTTTGAAGTGAGGTGTTTCTTCATTCTTAAGTCTGAAACATAGACTAATTATACCCATTGCAAAACCAATAAAGAAGCAGTAACGCCAGGTTTGATCATCTATGCCAATTGTAATCTCAACTACCATTGCTATTATATTTGCTATAAGAGTACCCATAATGTTTGATATCATTACAAGACTTGCCATTAGACTGACTTTTTTGTTATCCATATGCTCTATAATATAGATTGCAGAACCTGTGCTCTCACCGCCTATGCAGAGTCCTTGAATCATCCTAATTAAAACTAAAATAATTGGAGATAATAATCCTATTGACTCATAAGTTGGCAAAAGACCTATACCAAGAGTTGATAAAGACATACCAGAAATTGATATAATAAGAGCTCTCTTGCGTCCGAATCTATCACCTATATAGCCAAAGATTAATCCACCCAGAGGTCTCATCATAAAACCAATACTGAATACAGTAAAAACTAGAATTATATCTATATTTCCGTCTGAATTTCCTGGAAAAAACAGCCTACCTATGATAGTTGCAAATACAGCATATATCCCAAAGTCATAGTATTCAACAATATTACCTGTGATAGCACCTATTATAACGCCAAGTTTGTTTTTCATTTTTATAAATCAGCCTTAAGTATTTTTAATATAGATGTTGCTTACAAACTTGATTATACCTTTTATATCTTTAAACAAAAAACTTACAGTCTATATCAAATACTTTTGATTTAATGCAAGTCACATCATCAAATTTTATTTTAAACTCTCTTTTTCGTTCAAAAATCAAAACCTTTATTTTTAAATGTGTGTTCTCCCGTGCCATGATTAATTATATTTCCTCCTCTACCATTTTTTGTATTTTGTTTTAGATCTATGAAATCTAATTAAATCAGAAATATTATCTTTGTCAAGATACAAATATTAAACGAAAACATATAAGTTTCATAAAAAGAATATAAGTTATAAAGGGTGTTTTAACCAGCACAAAAAGTATAAACTCATCAGATGATAATCTACATCAGGAAAGTTATGGTTGAGCTCTCTAGTATACCCGCACTTTACATCAGATTTTTATTTTTTGGATTGGTAAAGTCTCTATGTGTTTCAACATTATTAAGTCCCAACCAGTCAAATACCCTCGCAGGATATTTTTTCTTTAGCGATCACATAGATTCAATATATGATATAATCGAGGTAAAAAAGATGTCATACTTACAATTAAAGTCTTGGCCATTTCTACAAGCTCATGCAATTTTAGAGAAAATCAACTATAAAGTGCCTGAGAAGGCCTATGTTCTATTTGAAACTGGATATGGTCCATCTGGTCTGCCACACATAGGTACATTTGGTGAAGTTGTAAGAACAATTATGGTTCAGAAGGCTTTTGAGAAGATTTCTAACATCCCAACTAAGCTAATTTGCTTCTCAGATGATATGGATGGATTACGAAAAGTGCCTTCTAATATACCTAATCCTGATCAGTACAAACAATATATTGGACGCTCTCTAACAAATATTCCGGATCCATTTGGAACTCACGATAGCTATGCAGGTAATATGAATACTAGACTTTGTAAGTTTCTTGATAGGTTTGACTTAAATTATGAATTTATGAGTGCAACTCACTGCTATAAGACTGGTGTTTTTAATGAGATGCTATTGAGAGTACTTGAAAAATATGATGAAATTATGGCTCTTATGTTACCTACTCTCTCTGAGGCAAGACAAGCAACCTACAGCCCATTTTTACCTATCTGCCAGAGAACTAATGTTGTGTTACAGGTAGCAATAGTTGATAGAGACTTCTCTAGTGGTACTATAACATATATTGATCCTGAGACGCATGAAAGAATTACAACCTCAATTACTAATGGTAACTGCAAGCTGCAGTGGAAGCCGGATTTTGGTATGAGGTGGGCTGCATTTGATGTAGACTTTGAAATGTTTGGAAAAGACGTAGGAATAAATTCAGACATATATACAAAAATTTGTAAGATTCTTAGTAATAAAGCGCCAGTTCAAATGATCTATGAGATGTTCCTAGATGAAGAGGGAAAAAAGATCTCTAAATCTAAGGGTACAGGTGTAACTATTGATCAGTGGTTAAGATATGCACCTGCTGAGAGTCTAAAACTCTTTATGTTTGTATCGCCTCAGAAAGCTAAGAAGTTATCCATTGAAATAATTCCTAGGTATGTTGATGATTTTATGGCTTACTGTAGACAATATGTTGCTGCAGAGACAGATGAAAAACGACTCGATAACCCAATTTATCACATATTAGGAAAGATCTATCCGGAGATTGAAATAATCGCGTCAGCTGAAATATCATATGGTTTGATTCTAAACTTAGTGAGTGCCTGTAATTCTAATGATCAAGAAATGATTTGGAGGTATATAGATAAGTTTTCTGGTAATGATCTGAGGCAATCTAGTTTCTTTACCAATATTGTTCAAGGAGTGATTAATTACTATCAAGATCTCGTATCTCATCAGAAGCAATATATCAAAGCAACCACAGATCAGGCAAAACTTATCCAAGAATTAAAGCATTTCCTGAAAAGCTGTAATCCAGATATTACAGCTGATGTTATACAGAATGAGTTATATAGAATTGCGAGGGAGGCTGGAATTGATATGAAAGATTGGTTTAAGCTGCTGTACCAAGTTCTGCTCGGTGCTGAAAGTGGCCCCCGCTTCGGTTCATTCATCGCCCTCTATGGCGTTAAGAATACAATTAAGTTGATTGACTCTAAACTAGGAGTTGTTCTGTAAAGCTTATATTTGCTTACTTATTTTATTGTTAGTTTCTTTATTAATTTTGTCTACAAAGGTCTCTTCTTTCTCACTTTCATATATTGCATCAATATGTTTAAGAGCTGTAGTGAGAGCATTCGTGATTGTTTCTATTCCCTCATGTGTCTCGATAATCTGCTTTCTGTGCTTAGTGAGTTCCGTATAAACACATTCTAATACTGTTTTAAAGTTTGCAAGCTTGTCTTCAGTCTGTTCTATGACATTTTCCAATTTTGACTCAACAGATTTAAAAGATTCTTCTGCCAAGATCTGGTCTTGTTTGATAGTAGCATTTTCTGCTTTTAAGTTGATAATTTCTTCTTTAGAGCGTGCAGATTCTTTTTCTAATACCTCTAATCTTTCGAGCATTTGTTCTAGTGTTATTTCTTTCATTTTCTTTTTTATATTTATTAAGTTTAATTGAGATACACTTACCTCAGATAGTAATAAACTATCATATATAGAACTCTTTGTCAAACATCTACAATAGATCAATAACACATGACATATTTTACATTATGATTTATGGAGATAACTAAATTATTTCATGTTTTTCCATAAGTTTCACAGTCTTTTGCAAAGCGCCTCCATTTTTTCTAACAAACTCAGCTGCATTTCTACCTATTTCTTTTACTGTATTAGGATATACAAACAAACCTAAAATAGCATTTAGCAGTTCATTTTTATTTTGAATAACGATTAGCGCTTTATCATCTGCCATATCTCTCACAAGATCAATAAAATTAAATGTTTTATCTCCAGTAATTATTGCACATTCGAACATAGCTGGTTCACACATATTATGCCCACCTATATTAGCTAAAGATCCGCCAAGAAAAACAATTTTACTTAAAGAAAAAAATGTTCCTAGCTCCCCCATAGTATTAGCAATATATACCTGTGTTCCATCTTTTATCTCATTATTTATGACTTCATCTTTATGTCTGATAGATGATGTAATCTTCTTAGTTAGACATAGCTTTTCTATTTCTTCGCCCCTTTCTATATTCCTTGGCGCTATGATCATTAAGAGATCTGGTAAAGTTTTAATTAACTCCTTATAGACTTCTAACAGTATTTCTTCTTCTCCTGGATGAGTACTTGCACAAACAATAGTTTGTCTCTCTTTTATTGATTTTTTTATTAGCTTTAAAGCATCTTCATTTACTGTTAGCGGATTAGCATCGTTTTTGAGATTGCCAGAAAAAACCGCTTCTTTATAAAATTGACTATAATTTTCTAAATCTGATTGGCTACTAGCTGCAACAAATGTAAGTCTGCTTAAAACCTGCTTTATTACACTTGTGTGTATTGACCATTTTTTAAAAGATCTAGGAGACATTCTACCATTGATTAAAGCAACTTTACCAACCCTTGACATAGCTTCTATTAGATTTGGCCATATTTCTGATTCAACTAAGATAAGAGCTTTAGGATTCCAAAAATCTATAAATCTTTGAACAACTTGAGGAAAATCAAGTGGTGAATAAACATGTATAATATTATTACTGGGGTGTTTATATTGAGTAAATGCTGTACGACCACTTTTTGTACAGGTCATAACTACAATAAATCTATCTGATGAATCTATTGCAGTTAATAGTTTCTTGATTGCATTAAATTCGCCAGCACTAGCTGCAATAAAACATATAACCTCTTTATTTTTTATCAAATCTTTAATATTTTCAGAGAAATCATATATACATAATCTTTCATTCAGTAGCTGATTTTCTTTGTTTTGATAGGATTTCGATTTGACATAGTATTGAATAAATAAATATGAGTACCGCGTAATGAATAAATAAAATTTCAAAATAAGCTTACTAAGCATTTGTTTTTTTTATCATCAAATATATACTAACTATTGACTAATAACATCTAAAATTTATGGATTATGGCAAAATTGTTACTAGAAATCTTTTCTGAAGAAACTCCAGCAAATATGCAATACAAGGGGCTTCTTGCCATACAAAAACTTCTTGCTGAAAACTTAAATTCAGATTCCATAAGATCAGTTATAAGTCCTAGACATATATGTCTTGAAATATCAGATCTAGAACTTAATCAGAGAATTTCAGTTAAAGGTCCTAAGATTGGAGCTAACGCAGCGTTAGAGGGATTTATGAAAAAGTATGGTGTAAAAAAAGAAGAACTAACTTTAAGAGATGGAGTTTATTTTTTAGAAAAAGAATTTTCATTGGAAAAATCATTTAATGAAATTAGAAATAAAATCGAACTTTCTCTCAGCAGTATGGTTTGGCCTAAGTCAATGAAGTGGGGCAATAACTATCTTGAGTGGATCAGACCTATCCATGCAATAACATGTATGATTAATGATAAACAACTACAAATTGAACTTGGACATATTAAGTCTAGTAATATAACTTATGGACATAGGTCAAAATTTTCGCCTAGAGTTGAAATAAATTCTGCAAATTTAGAGGATTATATCAAGTGCATCAGAGATGCTGGTGTAATTGTCTCACAAGAAGAGAGAAAGCAATCAATTTTAATCCAAATTTCAAAAATCGTCACAAATTTAAATATAAGATTACTAGAAGATGAAGAATTACTAGATGAGATAGTTGGATTAGTTGAAAATCCTAAGGTGTTTTTAGGAAAAATAGATAAGAAGTTTATGTCTTTACCAAGGGAGGTTCTGATAACTTCACTTAAAAATCATCAAAAGTATCTACTTTTAAATGACTTCAAAGATAATTTAGCTCCATATTTTATAATTGTTTCAGATATAGATCCAGATGATGATGGCAAAACTGTAATAGAAGGTAATGAGAAAGTCCTTGCTGCAAGGCTGTCAGATGCGCAACATTTTATAAATACAGACTTACAAACTAGATTTGAAACTTTAACAGAAAAACTCCATAAAATTCAATTCCATAAAGACGTAGGTAGCCTATATGAAAAAGTTGTTAGGATTAAAAACATTGCTAAGTCTATTTGTTATCAAATAGGCGTTGATTCGATTCATTGTGAAAGAGCAGCAATGCTATGTAAAAACGATCTAGTAACTGGAATGGTAGGTGAGTTTCCTGAGCTCCAAGGCATAGTTGGATATTACTACTCAAAAATAAATAATGAATCAGCATCATTAGCCATAAGAGATCAATACAAACCGTGCGGTCCAAATGATTCATTACCTGAGACACTTGAAGGCTGTATATTAGCTATTGCAGATAAGCTGGATACACTTATAAGCCTGTTTAAGGTTGGAATTAAGCCAACATCGACCAAAGATCCTTATGCACTTAGACGAGCCGCACTCGGCATTTTGAGAATTATTTTAAGTCAAGAGGTGCTAATCGAAAAAATCAAACTAGATGCTACAGATGATGTAATTGCATTTATTACTGAGAGAGCTAAGCATTTATATAAAGACTCTGAGTTAGAGATTATTTTACCTATACTTAAAAGAGATTAAGCTACATTCAGCATTTTCAGACTTTATTCAGACATAAAGTCTCAACATGATATGGAATCATTAACTCTTAACTTTGTCACCTACTTAAGGTATAAGATATAGTATAAATACAAATTCATTTAAAAAGATGTGGAAAAAAATTCTAATAGTAGTTCTATCGGTATTTATATCTCATTGTGCAGAGGCTCTAGTTAAAATAGATATCAATCAAGGGCAAGTTGATCCAATGCCAATAGCTGTCGGTGATTTCTCTGGAGATACAGACACAGGTCAAAAGATATTAAAAACTATAGCAGCAGATTTAGAAGGATCAGGATTATTTAAATTTATAGATAAGCAAGCATTTTTAGAAAAACCAAGCTTTACACATCAACCTAACTTCTCTAATTGGCGGAAAGTAAATGCTACAGTAATAGTCACTGGACAGGTTGAGCCATCAGGTGATGAGATAAGAGTTATGTTTAAAATTTGGGATCCATACAGTCAATCAATGGTTGAAGGTGCTTCATATAAAATTAAGAGAACTGCATGGAGTAGAGCAGCTCACAAAATTGCAGATAAGATATATAGCATTCTAACAGGTGAAGATGGGTATTTTGACTCGCGAGTAGTATTTATTGTTGAAACTGGTTCAGGTAAAAAGAAAATTAAGAAGCTAGCTATAATGGATCAAGATGGTGGAAATATCCAATTACTAACTGATGGAAAAAAACTAGCTTTAACTCCAAGATTTGATCCATCCAGCCATAGAGTTGCATATATATCCTACTCAAACAACATCCCGCAGGTTTTCCTATATGACCTATTAACTGGATCAAAAAAGTTAGTTGGTAATTTTAAAGGTATGTCATTTGCTCCTAGGTTCTCACCGGATGGCAATTATTTAATTATGTCCATTGCTAGAGGAGGAACAACATCTATCTATGAAGTCAATCTTAAAACTAGCACTATGAAGATGATTACAAGCGTTCGTGGCAGGATCAGCACTTCTCCATCATATTCACCAGATGGAAGACATATAGTATTTAACTCAGATAGAGATAATGCTAGAGCGCTATATATAATGAATAGAGATGGCTCAGGAGTTCATAGAATTAGCTTTGGAAAAGGTAGCTATACAGATCCAGTTTGGTCTCCTAGAGGTGATTTTATAGCCTTTGTCAAAATGCTCAAAGGTAACTTCTACCTTGGAGTCATGAGGCCCGATGGGTCAGGTGAAAGACTTCTGACCACTAGCTGGCTCGATGAAGGACCAACTTGGTCACCTAATGGTAGAGTTATTATGTTCTCACGTGAATATAGAAATGGAAAGAACTATATCCATAAAGTTGACATAACTGGGTATAATGAAAGGAAAGTCAAAACACCAGGTACTGCATCTGATCCTGCTTGGTCCAAGCTTTTGAATTAAAGATATACTATTCTAGATTAACAAGAAGAGGTGCATTGTGTAATGCAATTTATAATAATAAATCTTATGATTGCTCATTAGCATCGGTTAAATGCTACTCTCTAGATTAGTAGTGAATCCTTCTATTTGTTGAAGACCAAGAGGATTATCTTGTATTCCATCAGGTTCACTAATTTGCTCTTGTTGAGAAATATCTAAAATATATTTAAACACAATAGATTGCGCTATAGCACTTATGAATAATGATTTAGCAGATACGCTTTCAGACGATCTATTCATTGCTTTTAAGTCATCTAGACCATTATTAGCTACAATATTACCTATACCTGCTTCTACAGCTGTTAATCTATATTCTAGAGGTTTATTATTATCAAAGAGATTTTGATGTCCAAACTGATCAATAGTAGCAGCAGCTATTGCTGGAAGTGTACTCATCAAAAAACCCTTTACAGTAACACTAATTATCGTTTGATAATCGAATCCCAGATAACTAAGACTACAAGTAAGACCACCTAGAATATTACTAGCAACAGCAACTCCTGCACAACTAAGGTATGGATGAAAGTTAATGAAATTTTTCATAATTTTTATTAATTTAGTTTAGTATATGAATGAATATACATATATTACAAAGACAGTTTTCCTAAATATAAAATGAATCATTAGCTATAAAACACGATGCATAGTCTGCTATAATAAGAGAAAAATCTAGTGAAAAAACACTCAATAATTGTAGTTGGAGGTGGTCCGATTGGCCTCACAGCTGCTATCCTACTAGAAAAAAATAGCATTGATGTAGCAATAGTCCTAGATAGACATAGAATTGAAAAGAATATTGAGTTTATAACTCCAGCAAGGCTCTTCGCAGTTGCAGAAAGATCACGAGATATTTTAAATAACCTTAAACTAAAAAATATAGAGTCTAACTCACAAAAGATAAACCATATTAGGATTGTAGATAACAACTCTACAGCTAAAGTTGACTTTGATCCAGCAGATATAGATCTAGAAGATTTTGGTTATATGATAGATGAAAAAGTTCTAATTAAAATTCTCTATTCTAAGCTACTTGAAACCTCAGTTACTGTATATGAAAGTGGTAACGATATAGATATTTCAGAAGATGAATTTTTTATAAAATTAAATAATTTACAGATAAAATCACAACTATTAATTGCAGCTAATGGCAAATGTTCCAAAATTAAAGAAAAATTAGGAATTGATACTAAAGAGTATGACTATAAGCAGACAGCAATAGTGATTGATATAAGGCATTCTTCTTGGCCGCACAATGGTGTTGCAGTTGAAAAATTTACTCCAAATGGTCCTTTTGCTATTCTTCCAAAATATGAAGAAAACGGCACTACATCATCTCTAGTATGGGTTGAAAAAGGTATTATAAAAGACTTAAAATCCCTTTCCAAGGGAGTACTCAAAGATCTCATTATGAGAAAACTAGATGATTATTTAGGAGATATAGAATTAATTTCAGAGCCACTATTATACAACTTAAAGTTGTTTCAAAGTAAGAAAAGATTTAAAGGTAGGACTGTTTTTGTTGGAGATGCAGCCCAAAGTATTCATCCAATTGCCGGACAAGGATTCAACTTAGGATTGCGTGATGTAGAATGTCTCATTAAGTTTATATGTGAAGCAAAAAAAATTGGATTGGACTATAAAGAGATTTTAAAGAACTACTCAATATCTAGAGATTCAGATGTATCCTCTATGGTTCTTACTACAACTATGATTAATGCACTCTTTGCTAATGGTATACTACCAGTTAAGGCTTTAAGAAGACTAGGATTAAATCTATTTGATAAAATTCCTTACCTTAAGAGATTTATAATGAAGCACGCAGCTGGTATATGAAAATATAGTAATTTCTTCCTAAAGTACTCAATCTCAAGTCCTGAAAAAATTCAGGATCAATATTTATTTAATGCAATACTTAAAGTGATACCGAGCTCGCCTGAGATATACAATATATATTGAAGAATGCATACCTATAGAATCTCTTTAGCCTTTTCACCAAAAACCTCATATCTCCAGCCAGAGTTGAACTTACAATTTAAGTGGTTATCTGCTGCAAGTTGTATTAAATCCTGTTTCGTTGCTATAAGCTGCGGTTGGATTTCAGTTTCAACGCTACAATTATGCAATAAAACCTTTAATCCTAGATACAACTGAGAATTGAAATGTATAACGTTCTTCCTACGCATTATAGTCTCGCATAATTTTTCAAACTCAGATAAATCTTTATCAAATTCAATTTCATTTTGTATTTCTTCTAAAATCTGTTTTGTAAATTTTGTTTTGCCTAACTTGGTAATATTCAGTTTATCAAAATGGTTATAGATTTTATATACAAACTCATAGAGCGAAGCATTATTCATAATGCTATTTTTGGATAAATTTCTACTTAAAGAATACTCCTCCCGCCATTTAATAGCTATTTTCAACAACCATAAGTATTTGGGAGTAATCTTCTGCTTTTTATACACTACTTTTAGTGCAATCTTCTCAAGATAATGATTAACCTCATAATCTTTATCGTATGAGTTGATTTTATCAACCTCTTCTATTACCCAAAGATATTTCTTTTCTCCTAATGCATCTCTAATCTTGGGAAACAACCTAAAGAGATACGTTACGTCTCTTTCAGCATATTTTAGCTGTTTATCAAGGAGTGGACGGGCCATCCAATTTGAGAATTGTAATTCTTTATCAAGTTGTACACCGAGGAAATCTCTAACTAATAGATCGTAACTTGGATTTCTATATTTTCCTAAAAACATAGCAGCTATCTGGACGTCAAAGATATTATTAGTTTTAATACCAAGGATCCTATATATTAAGTGTAAATCTTGCTGAGCAGAGTGAAAAACCTTTATACATTCTTTATTTTCAAATAATTTTCCTAGTGGAGCTAGATCTATATCTTTATTTAAAATGTCACATATATAGCCAATTTTTCCATCTAGACTGAATTGAATTAATGATGCTTCAGGGTAGAAAGCTCCTTTTGTGCGACTAAACTCTGTATCAACTGTAATGTATTGACATTGGTTCGTTTTCCCACATATTTTTTGCAACTCAGCGGAACTGCTAATAATCATTTACAGAGTAATGGATTTATATTATAAAATATCATTTATTTTTCATCTTTATGGATAGAATTTTACCTTCAGTTCGTGGAAAGTATAGAGTTAATGTAGATTTATCGAAACTTTGTTGGTTTGGTATTGGTGGAAAAGCATCAATTTTATTCATTCCTTTCGATGAAGACGATCTAGTGCATTTCCTTTCCAGTATACAACAAATTCCAATTTTTGTCTTTGGTGTTGGTTCAAATACATTAATAAGAGATGGTGGCTTTGATGGAGTTGTTATTAGACTAGGTCGCTCTATGAATTACATGAGATTGATTGGTGATAACCTAATTAATGTTGGAGCTAGCGTTCTTGACCAAAATGTTTCACAGTTTGCACTTGAACATAATATAGGTGGATTAGAATTTATGTCTGGTATACCAGGAACTGTTGGTGGTGGTCTGGCTATGAATGGTGGTGCTTATGGAAGAGAGTTCTCGGATGTAGTGGTGTCAGTCGACGCATTAGATCTTAGAGGAAATAAATTTTCATTAACTAATTCTCAAATGGGTTTTAAGTATAGAAAGAATTCTCTTGCGGAACAGATGATTTTTATCAATGCAGCTCTTAAAGGATATAGTGCAACTAAAGAAGAAATTAGAAGAAAAGTTGAAGATATAAAACACCTTAGAACTTCTACACAACCAGTAAAGAATGTTAAGACAGGTGGATCGACTTTCAAAAATCCACCGGGACTAAAAGCATGGCAACTAATAGATCAAGCTGGTTGTAGAGGATTAAAGGTTGGTGGAGCAAAAATATCTGAACTCCATTGTAACTTTTTATTAAACACTGGAGACGCAACTGTGGTTGATATAGAAAATCTTATTAAGATTGTTAAAAAGAGAGTTTTTGATAAAAGTGGAGTGCAGCTAGAAGAAGAACTTGTATTTATTGGAGAATCTCTTTAATGTTTCTTAGAGAATTTTCAAAAAAGCACTATTAACTTCACAGGTACTCTACTATATTAAGAAAAAACTTGCTAGGATATACATCATAACCTATAAATAATTTAATATGTCTAAACATGAGTTAATGAGACTTCCTTATGGGGATGAATCTCTACTGCCATATATAACACCTGAAACAATCTCGTACCATTATGATAAACATCATAGGACATACGTTAATAACTTGAATAATCTACTTGAAAATTCTAATCTGAGTGGATTATCTCTAACAGAAATAGTTAAGAGATCATATGATAAACCAGAGATGCTTGGGATCTTTAATAATGCAGCACAAGTGCTTAACCATGATTTCTACTGGCTTTCAATGAAACCAAATGGAGAAAGAAAAATAAATGATGAGAAGTTTTCTGAATTAATTAATGAGTGTTTCGGAGATTTTAATAAATTTAAGGAAGAATTTATCAAGATTGGCCTTTCTCAATTCGGCAGTGGATGGGTTTGGTTAGTCCAAGATAATATAACAAGGAAATTCATGATAACAAAGACAAGCAATGCTGATAATCCAATTTTATATGGACAAACTCCACTTATAACCTGTGATGTATGGGAACATGCTTACTATATAGATTATAGAAACCAGAGAGTTAATTATATTAATATGTTCATTAATAACTTGGTTGATTGGGACTTTGCAGTTAAAAATTCTATAAAATAATTAATAAAGATGCAGGAAAAGCAATCTCAATCTATTTCTTGGAATAGTGATATTCATAATAACCTAATAATTCAGAGAAAATTACTGATAATTTTGAATTTCTTGTTAGCAACTGGTTTAATAATAGCTTTGATCTGGATGAAGATAATTATAGGACAAGATAAAGTTGAACCATTTGTAATAGAAATAGATAAAAAAACTGGTATGGCAACTTCTGTTGATCCAGTTACAATTCAAGAGTATTCAGCCAATACAGCCGTCCTTAGATCTCTTGTTATACAATATATTAAAGCTAGAGAGGAATATATATATGCTATTTACGAAAAAAATTTTCAGTTAATGAAAATTTTATCTGATCCAGCAATCTTCCGCTCATATGCAGTCTTATTCGGTAGTGGTAATCCTAATAGTCCATATAGTATCTATGGACAAAATGCAACAATATCAGTTAAATGGAAATCTATAATATTTCCACAAAAAGACACAGCACAAGTAAGGATTACAGTAGCAATAAAAGATTCAGCTGGCAGCATTAAACAAGTAGAAAAAATAGTTCTAATGTCATTTGAATTTAAACCTGATCAAGATATATCTGAAGGTGACAGATTGCTAAACCCATTGGGATTCTATGTTAAAATGTACAAAATTGAAGATGAAAACCCTAATATATAACATTGCACTTATAGCTGCACTTGGAACACAATTATCTACTTGGGGATCAGAAGTAGATACCCCAGTAACTATTGATAGTAGAATCAAGACTTTTGTTTATAGTGAAAATGAGATCTTTCCAATAGTTTTACATTATGGGTATCAAACGGCAATAGAGTTTGAAAAAGATGAAACAATACAAACCTATTCAGTTGGTAATCAATTTGTATGGCAGTTCTCAGCTGTTGGTAGAACTTTATTTATCAAGCCTTTAGAAGACAATATTATTACAAATATGACCGTCATTACAAATAAAAGACGTTATTATTTTGAACTGTATTCAAAGCTTATTTCAGGAATTAATGATGAAGAATTATCATATGTTGTAAGGTTCTTTTATCCAGATAATGCAAATGATAAAATTAAAGTCATGCAGAAAAGTATAAAGACTCAAGAAGATAATATTCAAACTATTAAGCCATATAATTTCAATTATGAGATTATTGGTGCTGATAATAAAACTCTTTCTGTTGTTTTTGATAATGGTGTTAGCACTTTCTTTAAACTTGAAGGGCAGCAAATCAGCGATAAAATACCTGTTTCATGTAATGGTAAATCAGTTAAACCTAAAATAATTGGTAATTATCTATCTGTTAACATGCTATGTACAAGAGCACAAATTGATTTTATGGGCAAAAGAATAACAATTAAATCTATTCATTAGAAGTCAAAATATGCAAGATAACAAATCAAATGAGTCTCAGGAATTACAAAAACCTCAGAATGCAATAGAGATGTTTAAGGCAATGCCTACTGGACGTAAAGCTGGAGTCATAGGTGTGGGAATGGGAATGATTTGTGTGATGATTTTTATTCTTTTTTTTACAGGTAATAATTCATTAATTGATAAACAGAAAGATAATAAAAAATTAGACTCTCAAGCCATTTCTGAAAAGATACCAACAAAGCAAGATATGTCGACAAAGAATGTATATGCGCAGAAAGCTGAATCTGAAGCAAATTTAATTGGTGAAGCGAGTATTAAAATAATTGATTTAAAACCTCCAACACCACCTATCTTTGAAAAACCAGTTGCAGAAACACTACCTGTACTGGCAGAATCACCTACTCTCAAACCTCTGTTAGTAGATAATACAAAACATTCATTGCCTAGTTTACCAGCTTATCAGAAAGATAAACATGATGTTAATAATAGTCCTAAAATATCATCAACAAGTGTTATGACTTTTGGTGGTGGAAAAGATGACAAAGCAGCTAATGATAAGCAGTCTAATCATGGAGATTTCTTAGGGTTTGATGGAGGAGCTATCGATAATTTGACTCTTAAACCCTCAGGAGCCAGCAATATAATTGCTACAAAAGTAAATAGCGACTTGCGCTATACTATTATACAAGGAAAAGTTATAGATGCAGTACTTGAAACCGCTATTAACACTCAAATGAGTGCAGGTATAGTAAGAGCTATTGTTAGTAGAGATGTATATGGTGAACAAAGTGATCTAGTACTAATTCCTAAAGGATCACGGATTGTTGGTTCATACTCTGTTAATTCATCTTCTAGCGGTTCTTCTCAACAGAATGGACAGGTTTCAACAAGGGTTTATGCTGTATGGAAGAGAATTATTACACCTAGTGGCATTGATATTAACTTACCCGATACGCCTTCGACAGATCCTTTAGGTCGTAGCGGTATTCCTGGGTATCTCGATACAAATCTTTCTAACAATCTAATGAATGCATTCTTCCTTTCAGTTCTAGGTCCATATCTAGCAATAAAGGCTTCTGGAGTTGGAAAACAGTCGACTACTACTACAACAAATAATAATTCTAATAATGGAGGGGGAGCTGCAAGTACAACAACTGGTTCAGTTGAAGCTCAAGTTCTAACTCAAGGTATGCAACAGTTCCAGACTGTAGGAAAAGAGCAATTTAATACTATTTATCCTCCAGGAGTTACAACTACATTTGTAGATCAAGGCACAAGAATAGACATTATGGTGCAACAAGATGTCATTTTTCCTAAACAATCAATAGCATTAAATACAGTTAACTTACCATGAACAATACAGCACTAGATACTTATCTTGAACCCCTACAAATTATCTTTGCCAAAGAAGGTGTAAATGAGATTTGCATTAATCGTCCTGGAGAAATCTGGATTGAGCAGCAAGGTGATATATATAAAGAACTTCTTCCACAACTAGACTTCGATCATTTAAAGGGATTAGCTATGCTTGTAGCAAGATCGACTGAGCAGACAATTTCAGAAGAAAAACCACTCTTGTCAGCTACATTGCCTAATGGTTTCAGGATTCAGATAGTCATACCACCAGCAACAGAAGCAGGTAGTATTGCTATGGCTATAAGAAAGCCAGCTGCTATGGTTTTAGATCTAGATGCTTATGATAAAATGGGGGCTTTTTTAGAAACTGCAGTTGAAGAAGTAGTAGATGAAAATGGAGCAATAATGACTGAGATGCTTAAGAATAAACAGATAAAAGATTTTCTCTATAAAGCAGTTGTAAGTAAGAAAAATATCATCATCAGCGGTGGTACATCAACAGGTAAAACTACTTTTACTAATGCTATGTTGAGAGCCATCCCACATAATGAAAGATTAATAACTTGCGAGGATGCTCGTGAAGTTAATTTATCTGATCACCCCAATAGACTTCATTTACTTGCATCAAAAGGAGGGCAGGGGCGCGCAAAGGTATCGATTCAAGATCTTATAGAAGCTTGTTTACGTCTAAGACCAGATAGAATTATAGTTGGTGAGTTACGTGGTGCTGAGGCATTTGGTTTTTTGCGTGCAATTAATACTGGTCATCCAGGATCAATCTCAACCCTCCACGCAGACACACCAAAAATGGCTTTAGAGCAGCTTAAGTTAATGGTTATGCAGGCAGGATTAGGTATGCCACCAGAAGAAATCAAAAACTATATAACTCACGTAATTGATGTAGTTGTACAGCTAAAGAGAGGTGATAAAGGTAGAAGATATATTTCTGAGATATATTTTAAAACTCTTCATTGTAAGGATGAGCCTCATTCGTAATGCTTTTAATAGTTGCATATTTTCTCTTTGAGATTGTATAGTACTTGATGAAGTAGATAGGATTATTAAAAATTATCCACTTCTTTTCAATATTTTTTTGTTGTTATTGGTGATAAAAGTTTTCAAAAAATAAACAAAAAATATTATTTTTATACGTCAACAGTGAACAAGATCTTCATTTAAACAAAGAAGTTGTACCTAATAGATAAGATCTATATAAACCATAAACCTATTGCTGATAAAGAATCTTTGGATTCAATAATTTCAGAATCAAATATTTAGTATTCCTCAGGTTATGAAAAAAGCTATTTAGCTTCTAGTGCTTTCTTATTGGCTTTAAGTCTAGAAACATTGTTATTTCTTCTAGGAGTGCTAATTATCTTTTTAGCTGTGAGGTTTTTTAATGTCTCAATATCAGTGTTTTCATCAATATCTGTAATATTTGCAGCAGCAAGTGCCTCATAAGTACCAGCTAGAGCTGCTTCAGCAGCAAGTGTGATAAATATCTCAATTGACTTGCGAGCATCATCATTACCTGGGATAATGTAATCAACATTACTTGGATCAGTGTTAGTATCAACAACAGATACAACTTCAATTCCCATTTTATTTGCTTCTGCTATAGCGCCCTTGTGTTTTCGTGCATCTATTACGAAGATCATATCAGGAAGACCACCCATAGTTTTAATACCACCTAGAACTGACTCAAGTTTATCGAATTTCCTTTGGATTATAAGCCTTTCCTTCTTTTTAAATGTTGAATCTTCTTGCTTCAGCAAATTTTCACAATCTTCCATCTTTTTAACAGATGCAGAAACAGTTGCCCAGTTACTAATCATACCACCCAACCAACGCTTATTTACAAAATACTGACCACATCTTTTAGCCTGTTGAGCAACTATATCTTCTGAATTTTTCTTAGTAGATATAAAGAGAATTTTCGCCCCCTTAGCTGTAGCTGACTTAATTGCAAAAAGTGCTCTATCTAGCATTATTGCTGTTTGTTCAAGATCAATAATATGAACTTTATTTTTAATACCGTAGATATATTGAGCCATTTTAGGATTCCATCTATTCTTTTTGTGTCCGTAATGAACACCGTTCTCAAGAAGAGACTTAATTGTAAATAATTTTCCGTAAAACATTTTATATTTTATTTTGGTTTTGCCTCTACAGACCGTTTACCTAGTAACACCAAAATTAGTCTGTATGTGACGTTATGAGATTTTCTCTTACTGGAGAATAACATCTATTGTAGATTTTTTCAATCTAACACTTTTTTTGAATTAAGACTTGTAAAATTTTTCTCGATCTGCTCTAATACTCCCATTGTATTTCCTTTTATTTGTGTCTTAAGTGTCTCATCAAACATCAAATCTTGATCAATCTTATAAATCTCAGCATTTTTTACCTTACCTTTGTAAAAATCAATTCTTAGAATTCTACTATAAGATTTTTTGGTGTGTATGATAATACCTTTGTTGAATATGTCTTCTACATAAAAAAAACTTTCATTATCTCCATCGATTTCTTTAAAGCTTGGACTGCCAAGAAAGTTCTCTATTTCCTTTTTTGTAGATTTTTTCGTTTTGAATAGACTAATATTTTCCTCAAGCTTTACCACATCATTAAATGTATATCCATGATATATCTCAGCTTTTTTCTCACAACCGGTCACTAAAAGTATTCCAATAATTGCTAAGACTTTTTTCATATATTGATGATTTTTTATCATTATTAATAGTTTTTCTTTTCAATCCAGTCAAGATGGATATTTTCTATTCCTTTTAATCAAGATATAATTCTACTATAAATAGAAAATAATCCTATATGCTGAATAGAAGATTAAAGTTTGCTGAAAAATCTGACAGAGATCACTACATACAAGATCTACAAAAGTTCTTAAAAACTTTTCCTGATAAAGAAGACAATCTAAATGAACTTAAAAAATCACTCAAGCAAGGTTTAGATCAGATATCACCAAGCCAAAAAGAAGGGGATAAACTTTTTAATAATATGCAACTTACTGCTGTTTATGCATTTGAAGCTGCATTTTTAAAAGAAGTCAGAGGTACAATTCAGAATAAAGATAAATATTTCAATTTATATCAAGAGCTTTATGGAGAAAAGACAAACTTTCATAAGAAAATTTTAGAATTTGAGAAACCAGCACTAAGTCTTACAAGCACTAAAAAACAATCTTTGCTTAAATCTAATAATAATGCCTATTTAATCTCAGCTTTAGATATACTAAGTAATCCATCATCAGATGTATTGCAAGCAAAAATTGAATTATCAACAAGCATTTCTGATCTTCTCCAAGCAAAGAATCAATTAACTATAGATAATGGAGATGAAAAGCAGATTGTCTCATTTCTTTCTAATATCGATCCGAGAATTTTATCTAACTTTGTTGTTAATCAAACATTAGAAATCACAAATAACAAAGCAAAAATTAATGTACTACATGAAGCAATTCCTTGCGCCAAGGCTATATTATATACAACTATAGATATCTCAAAACTAGCATTACCAGCAGGAACGATTGCTGCAGCAACTTTTTTCGGTTTAGGAGCATCTCTTCCAGTAACTATAGGAATTGGTCTTGTTATTTTTACTTCTCATCTAGCTTATTTACAAGATAAAAATCTTATAGATAGTCTTGATCAACACAAGATCAATGCAGCTAGGAATGAAATGATTAATAAAGGCATAGATGCAGCATATGAAAAAGATGTTACTGATTTTCTACCATCAAATGTTAAAGAACCAATCAGATTCTTGAATCTTGAGTCAATCATTTCCCAATCGATTGACTATATAAAATCAAGTTATAATAAACATAGAACTGGAGATCCAATACCTGACACTACAAACCTTGCTGATCTATTTCTACAAATATTTAATCATGATAGAGCTTCTGTTAAACCGTGTAGTAATCAAGAACTAACATACTTTAAAACGCACAGTGAAGCTTTAATTGGTATAAGAATATAAGATAGATAGTATCAGATTACTCAATTTTTTCCATAATAATATTTTTGTTTGAATATATGCACATCTCACCAGCTATATCCATAGCTATCCAAGCGATTTTTTCAGCAGAAAGTTCAGTTGCACTTAGTAATCCTCTCGCTGCTGCAGCAGCATAATTACTCCCAGATCCAATCGCTACTACATCATGTTCTGGCTCAAGAACATCTCCATTACCTGATATTACAAACATAGAATCTTTATCACATACAATCATCATTGCTTCTAATTTCCTAAGATATTTGTCAGAGCGCCAGTCTTTTGCTAGCTCTACGGCAGCTCTAGTAAGTTGTCCTGGATAAATTTCTAGTTTTTTCTCTAATCTCTCAAATAATGTGAAACCATCTGCTGCAGCTCCTGCGAAACCTCCAATAATTTTACCATTATTTAGTTTTCTAAGTTTGTTTGCAGTAGATTTCATGACAACATTACCTAAGGTTACTTGACCATCGCCTGCAATAATTGTCGAACCATTTTTTCTTACAGCTAATATTGTTGTGCTGTGCATTGTACTTTCTGAAATCATTTTTTAAATAAATTCTACCACATTTTTTTTAGCTATACTGTATTGAATCAATTCCTATTAAATTTTTATTCTCTAACCAAACAATGAATGCACCACCACCACTAGAAATATGATCAATTTTTAAATTTAGTTGCCTTATCACAGCAGCTGTATCACCACCTCCGATAACAGATTTTATACTATGCTTAGCTATAGATTTTGCAATCTTATTTGTGCCTTGAGCAAACCTATCATCTTCACATATTCCAGCTGGTCCGTTCCATACCACAACATCAGATTGTGATATAATATCAGCTATTAAGTCAAGTGAAAGCGGCCCTACATCACATATTTTCTTATCTTTTAACTGTGTTACAACATTACATTTTTCATCAATAAAATCGATTGGTAAAACAACATTTTCTATCTCGTTGGCGATATCTAACATCTCAGTCTCATAAAAAGAATTACCTATATCAACTCCCCGTGCTTTGAGAAAAGTGTTTGCCATACCACCAACAATAACTAAATTATCAACTCTATTTGCTAAATTTCTTAAAAGTAACATTTTAGTTTCAACCTTTTTCCCCCCTAAAATGGCTGTGATAATTTTTCCTGGATGAAATGCATCAGCGAGTATACTATCTAGCATGTAAAGCTCGTAAAGTAGCGAAAAACCGGCAAATTTACTTACCATCATAGATGGTATAGCAACAACCGAAGCGTGTTTTCTATGTGATACTGAAAAGGCGTCATTTATATAATGATCTATCTTTAGCTTTTTAATTAAATCTTTTGCAAATTCTAAGTTATTGAGCTTTTCATCATGAAAGAATCTTATATTATCAATCATAAACAACTGTCTCTTTTCCTTGCGAAATCTAAATTTTTCTAGTTCAGTAGCTATCTCATCTAAATTTTTTCCAATTGATAGAGTGATATTAGAACCCAAAATTCTTTCAATCTGTTTTTGTACTCTCTTAAATGAAAATTCATCACTAAATCCGCTTTTAGGATCTCCTAAATGACTCACTAAAATAATATCTAACTCTTGTTTGAGAAGTAACTCAATAGTATCTCTTGAACCTCTAATTCTCAAGTCGTCGACTATCTTTCCATTTTTGTCAATAGGTACATTAAAATCTACTCTTAGAAAGACAGTCTCTTTGCCAATCAAATCGATTAGAGATTTAATTTTATATTTTTTACAGATCTCGCTATAATCAAACATGTTAATTCAATAGAAAATCCATTAAATTATAAGACTGTAAGTAGTGAAGCTGATACAATCCAAATCGCCCTATAAAGGCCTATCCTTGATGGATTATATCATATAAATTTTGTAATGTCACTATCTAAATTGAAATTTTTCTAACTTTTTTATTACAAACTCTATATTTTCTATTTTTGTTGAAGGCAGACAGCCATGCCCTAAATTAAAAATAAAGCGCTTAGGAGAGCCTTTATTGAGCTTCATGAGTAAAGCCTCAAGAGAATCATTTATCACTTTCTGAGAAAGCTCTAAATCCAAAGTAAGGAGTATATTATCTAAGTTACCCTGCACAACACATCTTGTTTGTAAACTTTTTTGTACAAAATCTAGAGATAAAGTATTATCAATAGCGATACAATCTACTTTTGTTTCATCTACAAAGATCTCATATAGCAGACCAGATCTTCTTGGAAAGCCAATAATTGGTATTTTAGGATGAATTTTTCTAATCTCTGTAATAATCTTTGCCATTGGCTTCACAACAAACTGCATAAACTCTTTTTCTCCCAATAATCCAGCATGGGAATCAAAAACTTTAATCACTTCAGCTCCTGCATTTATTTGAGCGATTAGAAATTCGATAGTAGCATCAGTTAAAACCTGCAGCAATTGTCTAAAAGCTATAGGATATTGATAAGCAATCTTTCTCGTTTCATCAAAATCACCACCTTTTTTTCTATTTTTTTCAAGCATATAGCAGGCAACCGTCCATGGTGCACCAGCAAAACCTATGGTTGCAGTAGAAGAGTTAGTTAGATTCTTTCTAACGATTGATACTGTTTCAGCGATTTTACCTATTACTTGGTAGAATTTTTCCTCCTTCAAGAAAGAATTGATTGGATTTTCATAATCAAATTTATAGTCTAGAACTGGTCCAACTCCCTCATAAAACTCAACATTTATACCTAAAGCATAAGGAATAACTAGAATATCTGAGAAAATTATAGCTCCATCAAAACCAAATCTCCTAATAGGTTGAAGAGTTATTTCAGCTGCCACTTCAGGAGTTAAAACAGCATCCATGAAACTTTTTGTCTTAGATCTTAACTCTCTATACTCAGGTAGGTACCTTCCAGCTTGTCTCATTAACCATATTGGAGTTTTATAAGTCTCTTTATCCTGTAAAATGTCGAGAATTGGTTTTGTCTCCATGGCAGTTTTTTACTTTTCTATACCAAATTTTATCTTTATACAACTAAAATGTTCAAAACTGCTTCAGCATATATAGGTATAGCATGTTGTATAGTTTTAATATTATCTGTTTATTATATGTCGGATCAAAAATGTTCAAAACTTTGAACAAATCGCACTCAAACCCATGTGATACAGCCATTTAATCGATGTTCAGAAAATGTTCAAAAATGTTCAAAAATCATCTATAATAATATTATACCATAACATTAAATGTTCAGAAAATGTTCAAAAATGTTCAAAACTTCTATAGAATACTATTATAAAATTTAAACTATAGGTTGAGACATATGTTATAAAACGATACATAAAAATTTTTGTAGAAATAAGCTTATGGAATATGAAAGAAAGATCTCTATAGTTTAATAATTTTTTATTCGTAAATTCTTGTTAAGAAAACCAACAAAAATTACATATTTTGTAATATATACAAGTTGTAATAAGATTGCTCTAATAGATATTCTGTCTTTTCATTAATTAAAAAAAATGTAGATATTTCCCTCTCTTATATCAAATGTAGTTTTGTATCTAGTCTTTAATTGACGTATTACTTGTGATAGATTGAAAGAAAAAGTGGAACATACATTATATAGATTACCTAATGGACTAAAAGTACTCTTTGATAAAATGCCGCAAGTTGAGAGTTTAAGTATTAGAATTCTCTTTAAAGTCGGTAGTAGAGATGAAAAAGATAGTATAGATGGCATTTCTCATATTCTTGAGCATATGTTTTTTAAAGGTACTGAAAAGCGCTCTGCAAAGGATATAGCTGAGGAGTTTGACATGATTGGTGGATATCTAAATGCCTATACTGGAAAAGAAAGAACTGTTTACTATGCAAAAGTCCTAAAAGCTGACTTAGAAACTGCAGTTGATGTTCTTGCAGATATAGTAATCAATTCAATCTACGATAAAGACGAGTTAGTTAAAGAGTTAAATGTTATATGTCAAGAGATATCTGATGCAGAAGATAACCCAGAAGATGTATTATTTGAAGCGCTCTTTAAAAAGGTTTTTGAGAATCATCAGATAGGCAAGCCAATAGCTGGTACTCACGAAAGTGTTCTGAGTTGTACTAAAGATGATGTGGTTAAGTATTTTTCTAAGTATTATTCTCCAAATAACGCATTTTTGAGCATATCAGGTAACTTTGATGAAGATAGAGCTCTTAAGTTATTATCTGAAAAATTCAGTCAGTGGAAAAATAAATTAAGTGAGATCGAACCTCATATTATACCAAACTATGTTGGTGGAAATATAAGAATTCAAAAACCTATAGAGCAGGCACATATATCAATTGCATTTAATGGTGTTTCTATTATTGATGAAAATTATTATCTACATCAAATAGCAGCGATTATAGCTGGTGGTAGTATGTCTTCTAGATTATTCCAAGAAGTCCGTGAGAAGCGTGGTCTAGCTTATAGTATATCTGCTTTTTCAACTAACTATAGTGATTGTGGAATATGGGGAATCTATGCCTCGACTGATCAAAAATCACTCAATGAGCTAGTCAATGTATCAATTGATGAGCTGAAGAAGATGACTAGTGATATAACTGAAAAAGAAGTACAGACTGCTAAAGCTCAAATAAAAGCTAGTTTACTTATGTCAATGGAGAGTTCAGGTAGTAGAGCTGAGAAATTAGTTAATAATATTGCAACTTTTGGTAGAATTATATCCAATGAAGAAGTGGTAAGTAAGATAGAGATAATTACAGTTGAAGATGTACAAAATTGTATAAGATCAATAATAAGCACAGTCTGTACTGTATCAGCTGTTGGACAAATAGATAGTCTCCAGTCATATGATCAAATTTCAAATAGGTTGCATCATACAATTGCGAATTGACGGTAAAAAGCTAGTTGACTATCTCAATAGGGAATTTAGCTATTATAGATAGAGAAATTCTAAATAAGATGGAAGCCATTAGAATATATCAAAGAAAACCAATTTTAAGTAAGCTTTATGTTTAATTCAGTTGAGTTTATCCAGAAAGATCTGCCACATAAAACTCAGGCGTTGCTTCACCAATATGTAAAATTGATCCTTGAGTGGAATAGAAAGACAAATATAACGTCAAAACACAATACGCAGGGAAGAATATACGATTTTATCTGTGAAGGAATTGCGCTGGGTAAATTAATAGATAATAAGCAATCTTTAATTGTAGATATTGGTAGTGGAGCTGGTTTTCCAGGAATAGTTTTGAGTATAATTGGATTTAGAAATATACATTTAGTTGAAATTAACATTAAAAAAGCTACATTTCTTCAATATGTTGTGGCTGAGCTAGGTTTAAAAACTAAAGTATATAATAAAGATATAAAAGCATTTTTTCTATCTGGGGTAGATTATATAGTATCTAAGGCTGTAACAACTAGTGATGAATTACTTTCTCTTTCTAGTCATATTGCTCATAAAGAAATAAAATTCATCCTATGTAAGAATTTAGATGATGGAGATATTGTTGGTGAACAATCTCAAGTATTATTAACTGATAGCTTTGGGATTGATAAAAATTATAAATTTATAACTTATTTGGGTAGAAACTATAACGAATATATGGAGAAATAAAAAATAGTATTATTCTATGTAATAGAATTTTTTTAGGTCTTCAGAGAGGAATTTAGAAGCTAGAATTAAACAAGTGGAGTTAGAATATAGTTTAAAATGAAAAGGTTTTAGAAGTCATAAAGTTCTTAAATATACAACTATGCATTTATGCAATACAAAGTACAAAGATATTTAAAAACATAACTAGACAATTTTCTCACTTGAGATATAATAAAAAAACAATTTTAACTAAAAAACTTCAAAATGGCTCTAAAAAAAGGTTTAGTATTAATAAAACTTGTAAGTACAGCTGGTACTGGGTATTTCTTAATTAGACAAAAAAATCCTAAGAAATTACAAAAAAAGCTTGCTTTCAAAAAGTATGATCCAGTTGTTAGAAAACATGTGCTTTTTGAAGAGAAAAAGGCTTAGTTTGTGAATATACTCCAGTTAGAAAATATCACAAAAAACTGGGAAAATGAGATAAAAATTCTATCTGAGATTGATTTAACTGTGAAATCAGGTGAATCAGTAGCAATAATAGGAAAATCAGGATCAGGGAAAAGCACTTTATTACAAATTGCAGGTCTTCTAGATAAACCTACTTCAGGTAGAAATATAATCACTGGAAGTGATTGCACAGATCTATCAGATAACAAACTCACTCTTTTGAGACGAGAAAAAATAGGATTTGTATATCAATTTCATCATCTTCTATCTGAATTTAATGTTATTGAAAACCTTGTTATTCCGCAACTTATAGCTGGTAAAGATGATAAGAATGCTAAGAAAAACGCTATGGAATATCTGAAAAAAGTTGGTTTAGAAAGCAAAAGTAATTTATTTATAAATAAATTATCTGGCGGAGAAAAGCAAAGAGTCGCTATAATTCGTGCTATAATAAACAATCCACAGCTAGTGATTGCTGATGAGCCAACAGGAAATTTAGATAATAGTAACTCACATATCGTATTTAATCTTCTACAGAAAATAGCAAAAGATACTGGTGCGGCTATTGTGATTGCAACTCACTGCCTAGAGCTTGCAAAAATGTGCTCAAAAATCTTCTCTCTCGAAAATGCTTTATTAAAAAAGTTGTAAGGATATATCTTGAAGTGATATACTTATATAAAAACTTATATGGGATTGAAAGTCGAGCTGTGTCAGTTTAGATCGGAAGTAGGTAATATTAAAGGTAATGTTGAGAGAATTATACAATTGTATAACGAATTTGATGCTGATCTAATTGTATTTCCAGAACTATCACTCACTGGATATAATTGCAAAGATTTGTTTATCAATAGACAATTTCTTACTGCAGTTAAAAAATATATATCTCAAATTATACCTCATATAGGAGAGAAAGCGATAATAATTGGTACACCAAAAGTTGAGAATAATAATCTTTACAATAGTGCTCTGCTAATCCAAAATGGTCAAATTAAATATAAATATCATAAATATTTTCTGCCAAATTACGGTGTTTTCGATGAAAAACGATATTTTAAAAGCGGTGATAAGCTTTCATCTATATTTCAACTTCAAGATTGTAAAATACGACTGATGATATGTGAAGATATATGGCATCAAGAGGCTAAGCTAGATAGAGAAGATGAGATTTGTGACTTAACACTTATAATTAATGCCTCCCCTTATTCAATAAGTAAAAAGAGGAAGAGAGTCAATCTTGTAAAATTTTTCTCGAAAAAATATAATTCGGGGGTTGCTGTATATCTAAATTCAGTTGGTGGAGAGGACAATCTCATATTTGATGGAAATTCATTTGTAGTGAAAAATGGTGAATTAGTGTCGATGCTTGATAGCTGGAAGGAAGAGAAAATAACACTTAATTTAGGTGAAAAAACATTGATAACAAAGGCAAATCATCAATTTTTTGACTCATTTGAAGAAATTGCTGATGAATCTAAGAAATGGCAGTCTGAAGCACAATCTGACATATTTCACCTCAACAATCAAGCATTAGCAGAGATATATAATGGCATTATTCTATCTTTAAGAGAATATAGTCATTATTCAAATTGTAATCAGGTTGTAATAGGTCTATCAGGCGGAATTGATTCTGCATTGGTTGCGGTTCTAGCAGTTGCAGCATTCGGTCCAGAAAATGTTTTATGCATCGCTATGCCATCAGAATATTCATCGAAAAGTAGTATAGATGATGCAGCAGATTTAGTAAAAAAGCTTCATTGTAGGCTGGAGATTATTCCTATAAATAGCATTAAAATGGTATTTCATGATGCATTAAATGGAATTTTAGGTCGTTTAAAGATAGATGAAATAGCTAGTGAGAATATACAACCAAGGATACGCTCAACACTACTTATGGCAGTAGCTAATAGAGCAAATAGATTGCTTTTATGTACAAGTAATAAGTCTGAAAGCGCTGTAGGTTATACAACAATCTATGGTGATATGACTGGCGCTTATGCACCAATAGGTGATCTATATAAAACCCAGATTTATAGTCTTTCTAGATGGATAAATAGATTAGGAAATATCATCCCTAATTCAATAATTGAAAAGACACCATCAGCTGAGCTCAAGCCATATCAAAAAGATTCAGACTCATTACCTCAATATGATATTCTGGATGAAATTTTATACAAACTAATAGAGCTTGGAGAGGAGCCTCAAGATGAGCTAGAGCTGCAAATAGGACAAATGATTTATCAATCTGAATTTAAAAGGTTTCAAGCCCCTCCTGCACCTAAAATTAATGATGTCATGTTGAATTTTGATAGGAGATATACTATCTGTCACAAGTTCTAAAAGTGATATATTGATACTTGTAGTTGTATGAAAACTGATCAACTATATCAATAATATTTCATATAATAAATTTGCAGAGACAGTTGCTTGACATAAAAAAGGAGCTATGATCATATCGTATAAAAAAATGAAAGCACAAGATCCGGAAAACCAGCCTTTAGTCCAGAAAGCTCTTTTAAGACTACACTCTATGCTAAAGCCAAAACAAGGGTTATTCAAAGCAGATCCAGAAGTTGAAATTCATGGGAAGAAATACAGATTAGCATCATTTAATAAAAGGTTATTCACCTCAGCTCTCGATATGTTGATAATGTCAATATTGGTATTTCCACTAGGTTATATCGTTTCATGGTTTGGCATTGGGGATGCAATGGTAAGTATGAAGATGAAGCCTGAGTTTATGCTTGATAATGTTGATGGTTTAACTTTACTTGAAATACTGTACGATAGCGGTGTAGTGTTCCACATATTAATGATGCAGCTAATTCTTTTTACATCGGTCGGGATTTATATGATTATTTTTTGGAGGAAAAAATTGGCTACGCCAGCAAAAATGCTTTTTAAATGTCAAGTAGTAGATGCTAAGACCTATGGTCAAATATCAATTACACAAGGGATTATTAGATTTATATCAATACCTCTATCTATTATGCCGCTGCTTGCAGGATTATTCATGATAGATTGGAATGACAAGAGACAAGCACTACATGATAAAACTGCTGGTACTGTTGTCATATATAAAAATGATAAAGATAATTAAATATTGCCAAAACACTTCAGCAAAACTCTTGTATTCGATTCTTGAAAATCTGCTCAACACCAAAAATCTCTGAGATAAAACATATTCTACAAATGACTCTGAATTACTATCAGAAACCAACTTACTCAATCCTTGAAAACTTACCAGATCCATTCACGACGCTTAACATCTCCCCTTTATCATATATATTAAAAACGAGAATTGGTAACTTATTTTCCTTTGCAAGAGCTATAGCTGCAGCATCCATTACAGCTAGTTCATTAGTCAGTACGTCTTTATATGTGATAGTACCAAACTTAATTGCATTAGCGTTTTTATGTGGATCTGCCGAGTAAACTCCATCAACTTTTGTTCCCTTAAGAATCATATCGCAATGTGTCTCTACTGCCCTCAGTACTGCTGCTGTATCAGTAGTAAAAAATGGATTTCCTGTGCCAGCTGAAAATATTACAATTCTACCTTTTTCCATATGTCTTATAGCGCGCCTCCTAATATAAGGCTCAGCAATTGTTGTCATTGGTATAGCTGATTGAACTCTAGTGTTTATCCCCATAGATTCTAATCTTCCTTGTAGCGCTAGAGCGTTAATTACTGTAGCAAGCATCCCCATATAGTCACCGCTAGTTCTCTCTATACCTATTTCAGTAACTGTTGCACCTCGGCAAATATTACCACCACCAATAACTATACAAATTTCATAATTCTGCTCATAGAGAGTTTTTATATCTTCACAAATTTGGTTGATAATTTCTGCCTCTAAGCCAAACTTTTGATTCCCCATCAAAACTTCTCCGGAAAGCTTTAGTAAAATTCTTTTTTTTGCCATATTTTTTTGTTAAAATCAGATCAACTATAACAAAATATATATTGATGTAAAATGGCTGCTTATATTAGTAAAGCTTTATAGGATAAGGTTTTAAAGAAAATTTGTCTTTTTATATCAAGTATCGCTGAGAAGTTATAATGCAAGTCTTTTTTTTAGTGAATCTTTTTGTTAAGAATAAATTATATCTTAGCTTTTTTTATAGACAAAATGTCGAAAAACGATATATCCGAAACTAAATAATGATAAACAATAAATCAATTAAGAGGAAAATTATTCTTACTATGAGTTACACAGCAGTAATGGTTCCTACTTTACTTGTTGCATTACTTGCAATTACCTATTACTACTTAGGCATAGAAAAGATCTTCAGTGAAAAGATAAGTGACAGTATCAATGATACAGTTAAAGTCGCAACTCTCTACTTAAACGAGCATAATAACAATATCAAAACTAGTGCTCTTATGGCTGCAAGTGAAACAGCTGTAAATCTCAATGATTTGATGAGTGATAGTAATCACTTTACAAAGTTTCTTGATCAAAAAGCAAAAACCTTGGGGGTCTCAGACATAGTTGTATTTACTGAAGATAAAAAAATCATCGGCACCACATCTCTAACTTACTCAATGATGTTTGAAAATATAGAGAAACATACAATAGATGAGACAGATAAGGGGATGATAATGGTGAGGACAATTTCAAATGATAAAGTTCAAGCTCTACTAAGAGTTGATAAATTCTTATCAAATCTCTTTATAGGTAAGGTATATATGTTGGTTGGTAGACATGTAGACAGTAAGATTCTTCAGCATTTAGAAGCCACTCAAGAGCAAGCAGATGTATATTTAACAGTCAAGAAGAGAATTGAGGATATGAGGCAAAAAGTGATATCTGCTTTTGTAATGCTATCGATAGTTTTTCTCTTTTTTGCTGTATTAATTTCAGAGAAATTAGCAACTTTTATCCTTAAACCAATTCACGATTTATCTGTTGCAATTAACAAATTTAAACTGGGTGAAATGTTTACAAAAGTACCTGAAAAAACAAATGATGATGAGATAAATATTCTAGCTAAATCATTCAATAAAATGACAGATACAATTACATCTCAACATACAAATATCATTAATGCAAAGCACCTTATAGAAGAGAGGAATCACTTTATAGAAGCAATGATGTCAGAGCTATCTTCAGGTGTGATAGTAATAGATAAGGAGGAAAAAATTGAAATGTCAAACCTATCTGCATTAAACATACTTGGGATAGATGCAAGTAAGATGATTATAGGAATGGAATATAAAATGTTTCTTCCTGAGTTTGTTGAAGTAATTGATCAAGCTCAGAAGCAAGATAAAATTATATCAGCTAATATAAGCATTATGAGATCTGAGAAAAGTATAAATTTAATTTTGAAAGCTAAAAAGCTACATGCTTATAACTTTAATTCTAAATCAAATGAGCTTGAGCCAAACGATAAAATTATTATTACATTAGATGATATAACTGCTGTTGTTGTTGGGCAAAGGTTTAAGGCTTGGGCAGACATAGCTAGAAGAGTTGCTCATGAAGTTAAAAATCCATTGACACCAATACAACTAGCAGTTGATAGACTTGAGCAGAAATTTTTAAAGGAAATTAGAAGCGATAAGGATATGTTTAAGAAATATATTCAAATAATAAACTCAAGAGTAGAAGATATTAAGAAGATGTTAGGTGATTTCGTTGAATTTGCTGTAATATCAACCTTGAACTTAAAAGCTCAAGAGATATCAGGTATAATCAACGATGTAATCTTTCTACAGAAACAACAATGGTCAGAGATAGAATATGAGTTGAATAATACCATTGGTGATAGTAAAGTTCTCTGTGAAAAGAGATATATAACTCAAGTTCTAACAAATCTATTAAAAAACTCAGCTGAATCAATTTCTACTTTATGTGAAAGAAAAGAGGATTATAAAGGTAAGATAAACATTAGTTTAAAAAAGTCAAATAACGTTAATGAAGTTATTGTTTTGATTGAAGATAATGGTATAGGTATAAGCGCTGACATTTTAGAAAAAATCTGTGAACCTTATGTCACAACTAAAGCTACTGGTACTGGACTTGGATTATCGATTGTAAAAAAGATAATCGAAGAGCATAAAGGAGAATTCGAGATTAGAAATAGCGGTAAAGGTACAACTATTGCATCGTTTAACTTAAAGATAGCTAAAAAATAAAAAATAAAAGATTGATTGCATGAACAAACAAAATAACCTCTACGGAATCTTCTTCATGATTGTGAACTCCTTTGCATTGGCATCACTCTATACGATCAATAAACAACTCCTACAGGGGATGTCTTCAAGTCAAGCAACATTTTTGTATAAAAGTCTAGTGTTTTTCTGTCTGGCTGTTTGGGTTTTAAGAGGTGGTACAAAAGGGGCTTATACTCCAGTATTAAAGCTTCATATAACAAGAGGATTCTTTAGTATTAGTGGCTCACTTTGCTTTGCCTATGGTTTAAAACATACAGATCTCTCAAATGCTACAGCCCTTGGCTATACAGAACAGCTACTATGGGCAATATTTGGTGTGATGCTATTTAAGGAAAAGATGACAAAACTTAAATTAGGAGCAATTATTACAAGCTTCACAGCTATGTTGTTAATTGTTTTCCATAACATACCTAGTATAATTTACGATATAGCTACTGGAAGGTCAGTTGAGATTAGTACTGCTGGTGGATTTGATTATCATTACCTATTTATAGTTGCAGCTGGATGTTTCTGGGCTATAAATTCAGTCATTGTTAAGATTCTAGGTACTAAAGCTGTAAAAAATGAAATTCAGGCTTTCTACGGATTAATGTTCCAAGTTCTATTTGCCTATCCAACAGCGTTTTTTGAATGGAATTGGCATAAAATTGATGGAACATTTCTGTCTTATCCTACCTATGCTGGATCAATTGATTGGAGTAACTTCTCAGTTAATGATATTCAGATGATTCAAATAATAATGCTTGCCTTACTATATTTTATTCATACATTTGCCTTTTATCTATCTTTTAAATATGCAGAAATGTCTACTGTAGCTCCATTTGACTACTCAAGATTGGTTTTTACCTGTATTTTAGGATATGTTATAATGGGTAATATACCTCAGTATGGAGTTCAATATATTGGATATGGAATGATTATAGCATCTGGAGCTGTCATTGCTTCAGCTGAGAAATTTAAGAAAAGAAAGATAGAAAAACAGCTTGAGACACAAATAGAAAATGTCTAACAAAAAAAAATTGATAAATAACAGATTATTAGGAATAATCTTCATGATTATCAATGCAGCTTCAATGTCTGCAATTTATGTCATTGGTAAGAAGTTAGGAAAAGTTATCTCTGGTGATCAAATAGCTTTTCTATATAAATTTGGAGTATTAGTATGTACAATACCGCTAGTCTTTAAAGATGGCTTAAAGCAAGTAGTAAAGACAAAAAAGATAAAATTACATATAGTACGTGCATTCTTTAGCTTGTTAGCTACAATATGTTTTTACAGGGGATTAATACATATTCCTGCTCTAGATGTAACAGCCATTACATATATGGAGCCAATCATAGGTTTAATCGTTGGTGTACTATATTTTAAGGAATCTGTTTCAAATCTCAAGACAGTACTAGTAGCACTTTGTATGGTTGGAGTACTACTTATAATAAAACCAGGACTTAACACATTTAATACTCATTACTTCTACTTGCTTGGCGCTCTATTATTTTGGGCGATAAATAATTTAATTATAAAAGTCCTTGGAAAGACTGAAAAAACTATTACAACTCTCTTCTACGTAAGCTTATTTACAACTATATTTGCCTTGCCTGTTGCTATGAGGCATAGTTGGGATGGCTTCCAGATTGGTTATATGAAATATGTAGTAGTAATGACTATTTGCCATATGTTACATACTGTATCTTTCTTTAGAGCACTAAAGATAGCAGAAATGTCTGTTGTAATGCCTTTTGACTATTCTAGGTTGTTTTTTACTGGAATCTTAGCTTATATCTTCTTAAATGAGACTCCAAATAAAATATCTGTAGTCGGCTATATATTAATTGCACTTAGTGGATTTTTAATGATATTTTATGAGACAATTAAAAGTAAAAAGCTGACAAAGAAACAAATAAAAAATTTTGAGAAGAAGAAATGAAGTAATTTATTACTCATTCAAATACTCAACAAATCTATCATCAAGCTCAATTTTATATTCTCTCTTTAAACTATTTATAAACTGATCAAAGATCATCTCGTTATACAATGTATGAATCATTTGTTTCATTGTAGCCTTTTCTGTATCAGATATCTTTCTTGTAAAATCAAGATTATTCAGAGCTGCAAATAGGTAAGAATTACCTGATTTACAAACACCCGTTACACCATCAAACACATTATTTTGATGCATGGTTAATACAAGATCTTTAATGCAATCAGGAATTGCATTATTATCATTTATTCTACTAAATTTTAGCCTCTGATAAGTAATTTTTTCATCATTAATAGGTTTGGATCTGTCTTCTGAATCTACAACTTTTTTACGAAGCTCTTTAGCTATTTTACTTGTTTTTTTATCAATCTCCTGGCTGATATAAGCCTCTTGTAACTCCTTTTCTATTTGATTAAAAGCCATTAAAGTACCTGGCACTATTTTATCTCTATGGAGAATCATAAAACTTTTGTTGTTTTTAGATGCAATCATTTTTATATAATTATCTTCAGTAGTAGCAGCTAAAATTATTTTTCTTTTTGAAACACCATCATCTAACGCATCTTGTGTGATAGATGAAACATCTATCCTTCCATCATGAAGTCTCTTAGCCTTTTCTATATCTTTTTTAATACTTAAATTATATTTCTTTGCTATGTCTTCTATAGTCATGTTTGCATCTATGTCATTCATTACATTTTTGACTGTTTCATGCATATTATCTATGAATTTTTGCTCCTTGAGCTTATCTCTAATGTCATTCTTAAGCTCAGCCAAATCTTTAGCCTTTGCTTCATATACCTTATTAACTCGGAAAATATGCCATCCTAGAGGGGTTTGTACTAAATCACTTATTCCACCTTCAGGTAAACTAAATACAACTTTTGCTATATCTTCATCAAATCCTTCTGATACAAAAGGTCCAATTTCATAAGGAATCATCTGTTGTCCAGAATAAATCTTTGCTGCGTCATCATAACTTATTTTACCAGACTTAATTCTCTCAAGAACTTTTTTAGCATCATTATAGCTAGGAACAACTACTTGATTGACTGAACGTCTTTCTGGCTCAACTGCAGCATTTTTTTCATAAAACTCTTTTATTTCTTCATCTGTTATTTCTTCTTTTTTAATTAAATTACCTGTAAATAGAACTTTTGATATGTAAAATTGATCTGGAGTAGTAAATCTTTCTTTATTTTCCTCTAAAAATTTCTTTAGATCATACTCTTCATAATTTATATCTCCATCGAACTTACCAACACTATACATTATCAAATTCTGTTCAGCTGCTACTAATTTGACTATTAGATCATAAGTTGATCTACTCATAATACCGCTAGTATTATAAAAAATATCCATTAAATTATTTCTTAAAATACTTTCTCTCATACCTTTCATAAACTCTGCTTCAGTCAGATTATTGTTTTGAAGTGTCTTATCAAACTTTTCTTTATCAAATTTGCCATCTTCAGATCGAAAAATTTTCATATTGACTACTTCGCTTGCAGCCATTTTATCATTAGCTCTAAATCCAACCTTTGTAGCTTCTTGTAAAATCAATGCATTTCTAATCATTTCTTCTAGGACTCTCTTCTTTGCATATTGAGGGTTAGCTAATGCCTCCTGTGAGGATAATGGATCTTTTGTGATAGCCCTATAGTTGTTTTGCCAGTCTTTTCCATTATATTCAATATCACCTACTTTGATTAGCCAAGTATTTTTACTTTTCAGCATTGCTGATCCAAACTCCCATCCAACGAAAATGATAGCTATCACTAGTGCTATAACTCTTGTTACATTTGATTCAAGATGTCTTCTAAAGAAATTCATTGTTTAAATTTTTTATAAGTATTTCATCTACTTTATACCAATCTCAAATCTCTAATCAAATAGCTATTTTTTCATCAATTTCAAACTATGCTCTATATTTAATATCAGTTTCTATAGACATTGAATATAAAATAGCGTAACATAAGATGGTAAAATTTTTAATAATATATTTTTAAACAAATCAAATTATGGCATCAAGTGTTCACACGAAAAGCAGCTTTAAGTCATATGAGCCAATAGTAATCACAGAGGATTTCAGTGCTCTTATTGAAGATGATGCGAAGAGAGAAAATAAAGAAGGGCGTATAGTTGAAGGAACTGTAATTTCAGTTGATAAAAAACGTGGATTCGCAATGATAGATGTTGGTTTAAAAAGCGAGGGTATAGTACCACTAAGTGAATTTAAACTAGATGAATCAGCAGAACACCAAATTGAACCAGGTCAGAAGACAGAGGTATTTGTAGAAAATTTCGAACATAGAACAGGAATTACAGTACTGAGTAAAGAGAGGGCAATTAAAGATAAGGCTTGGTCTAAATTTAAGAAGTTACATGCTGAAAATGCTACGATTGAAGGTATTATTATAGGAAAAGTTCGTGGTGGTTTCGCTGTAAGTCTTCCTGGTTTAGTTGCATTCCTACCAGGGAGTCAAATTGATATTAGACCTATTAGCGACCTATCAGTGATAATGAATGTTCCTCAGCCATTCAGAATCTTAAAGATGGATGATAGCCAAGGTAATATGATTGTATCTAGAAAAGCTATTATGGAAGACTCTCTCAGAGAAGAGAAAGATGAGATGCTCAAGAAGATCACTCAAGGAATGGTAGTTCGTTGTACAGTTAAAAATATAGCTGAGTATGGTGTATTCTTAAGCATCCATGATATAGATGATCCAGAGAAGAAGAGTGCACTAGATGGTCTCTTACACAAAACAGATATTTCATGGGGCCAAATAGAACATCCATCAACTATCTTTACAGTTGGTCAAGTGTTAGATCTAAAAATAATTCAATACAATCCTGAAAATCAAAGGATTTCACTAGGCTTGAAGCAGCTCCAACAGAATCCTTGGGAAGCTATTAAGCAAGATTATATAGTGGGTCAAAAATATAAAGGAAAAATCACGGCTATAGTTGACTATGGAGTTTTTGTAACTCTAGCACCAAATGTAGATGGTCTTGTATATCATACAGAAATCAATTGGGTAGCTAAAAATTTTCACCCTCGCAAACTAGTTCAAGAAGAACAAGAAGTTACAGTAGTAGTACTTGAAGTTGATATTGAAAAGCACCGCATTAGCCTCAGTATGAAGCGTTGTACAGATAATCCGTGGGAAATATTGCGAAATGTTACTCAGATCGGATCAAAAATTAATGCTGTGATTAAAAACATCTGTGATTTCGGTATCTTTGTAGTAAGAGAAGAAGATAAAGATGAGGAATATCCTGTAAATATTTTAATTCCATCAGCTGAGCTAAGCTGGGAAATTAGGGGTGACGAGGCTATGAAGCAATATGCTAAAGACCAAGTTATTGAATGTTCAATCATGAGTATAGATGTACCTTATGAAAGAGTTATAGCTAGCATTAGAAAACTCTATGAAGATACCACTGATGCAAAAACAGCTGAGTTAATAGCTCAAGAATCACGATTTGGTATTGTGAAAGCAATTAAGAGAGATGGAGTTGAAATAGCATTAGATAATCTCCAGATTTATATAGATAAATCTGACCTATCTAAAAGTCAACCTCTGCAAAGCCTCAATGTTGGTGATTCTATTGAGTTTAAGGTTCTATCTTTTGATAAAGAGCGTAAAGAATATAAAGGCTCTGTAACAGCACTAGAAGCTTTTAGAAAAGATAAAATTGTTCAAGAATTTAGTGACAAAAGCGAATCAACAAGCTTCGGTAAAATCATCTCTTCTGCACTAGAAGATAAGTAATTACTTAGGTTGCGTCTGAGACTTTATAATCTCACTAATCGAGATAAGCTCAATCAAATCGTGGTTGTTACTCAACCAAGTTGATAACACATCTATTGTAACCTTAGTAGGTGAAATTATAATCCCAAAAGGAATATTAGCTGTATTAGAATCAACCATTCTTTCTAGAGAGGCTAGAATACTTTTTTCTGATAATTGTCTATCAATTATATCTGTTGCAATGATAATTTTATTTTTTATAAAAGATTTTTGTGAAAGCTTTGTTAAGAAATTACTGCTGTCTATGTCATAATATATGAAACTCTCAAAATTATTTTCATTATTCTCTAACTGTTTTAAGAGAAATAATACTTTGCTTTCCTCGGCTGAAAAAATTGAATCAGGCTCAAGACATAAACTAGTATTAATATTTGATTTAGAAATTATATTAGAAATCTTTTGTGCATTTTCTTGCTCTGTATCTTCGGAGAATATTGCAAGTGGTCCCGGATCATTATTATCGCAATAAATTGTCTGACTTGGCAAAGAAATAATAACTTCATGCTCATTATGAGCAGAATTTTGAATATAGTTAGTCAAAGAATCAGAATATATAGAAAAACCTAGACCAATTTTGTTGTTTGTACTTATCGCATGATTAGTCACCTCTTTCATCAAACCTAGATTTAAGATTGCTAATCCTATTTTTTTTCTAAATGTCTTATTTTTTTCACTACTATGATCATTATTACCTAAGATCATATCATCAGTGTATATAGGATCAGATGATAATACTTCCTTTAGTGAATTAAGTTTATATATGAGAAAACCACTGACAAGCAAAAAAAGAATTATTTTTACTTTTTTTAAATTTTTAAACATTAAGATTTGAATTTATATGTAAAGTAAAATAATCTATATCATAACTAAAGATATTTTATGAAGACAATAAAACTATTAATTGACATAACTCAAAAGAGATTATGGAAAGTTAAAAGAGTTTTTGTGATTGATGCAATTATCAAAACAATTGAAATAATGGTTGAAATAGGGCGGATCTCAAATAATGTCCTTGTTTCAGTAAAAATGACTGATGATAAAGAAATAAAGAAGATCAATAATGATTTTAGAGATAAAAATAAACCAACAAATGTCCTCTCTTTTCAAAGTATTGATTGGACTTCTAATGAATTAGATTTGATTGATTTAAGATTTATATCTAGAAGTAATAACTTGTATATTTGTAACATTTCGGAGTCTGGTTCATGGACAGATAAACAAAAAATTGAAGAAGGTGGTTCAGTAATTAATATTGGAGATATAGTTCTCAGTTATGAAACAATATATTCAGAAGCTATAGAGCAGAAAAAAATTTTTGATCAATACTTACAGTTTATGACTATACATGGTATTCTACATTTGATGGGGTATGATCATGAAGAAGAAAATGATGCAGAAATTATGTCCGAGAAGGAATATGAAATTATGCAAAAACTGATGAGATGAGTCAAATAAAGAGAGCCTTTTGTTTTCTCAAGAAGAAATTTCTTGGTACTAGATTACATGAAGGATCTGAGAAAGAAAATGGAGTTGTTCATAAAAGAGATTTTGGAGCTGATCTTGAGCAATTAGCTGAATTACATGAGATGAAGGTTTCAGAAATAATGATACCGAGAGCAGATCTTTTAGCAATTAGTATAAATTCATCATTTAGTGAGATAAAAAAGAAGTTTATTGAAACAAAATTCTGGCGGATAGTCTTTTATAATAAAGATCTAGATGATATTGTTGGTTTTATAAACCTGAAAGATTTCTTTCAATTTATAGATGCTCAAGATAATAATTTCGCAATTGATAAAATAATTAAAAAGACTATTTATGCTGCACGATCTACAAAGTGCTTGGCTCTCCTAAGTAAAATGAAACAAGGTGGTTTTGAGGTTTCTGTCGTACTTGATGAGTATGGGGGGATTGAGGGAATAATCACAATTGAGAAATTATTAGGTAATATGGTTATATCAATGCAAGATTTTGTAGAAGAAGAGTCACAATCTGGTCTATTAATTGAGAAAATTAATGATAATATCTATATATTAGATGCCCGAACTTCAATTCAGAAAGTTGAAGAATTATTTGCTGATGCTGGGTTTTTATCTGAAGAAGAAGGTGAATATGAAACAATAGGTGGATTTATATTATCATACTTAGATATGGTGCCATCTAAAGGGGAAAAATTCGAACATGTAGGCGGTCTACAAGTAGAGATTATTGATTCAACAAACAGAGCAATAAAGAAAGTAAAAATAACAAGAGTCGAAAAACAAAACTCAAATGAATGATCTTAGTAAGAACAAGCATATTATTGATTCTTTAATAATGGACATTATCAAATCAATCAGAGTTAATCAGGTGAATGAAACACTTTATGAAGCCATTGAGTATGTGATGAGAAGCGGAGGCAAGAGAATTAGGTCTTTATTATTAATAAGTATAGCTGAGAATCTTAATGTTAATCAGAACGAAGCCCTAGTTTGTGCTGTAGCTATTGAGATGATACACAATTATACTCTAATCCACGATGATTTGCCTTGTATGGATGATGACAATTTCAGGAGGGGTATGCCAACTTGTCATAAAAAATTTGGTGAAGGTATAGCAGTCTTAGCAGGTAATGGACTCTATACACTTAGTTTACAAGTTTTAATGAATGGTTTACAAGGAAGTAAACTAGTTGATGTCATGAGCATCTTTATAGATGCAAGTGGTATCTCAGGAGTTCTTAGTGGCCAAGCAAATGATATTCAGTTGAGCGATGCGCAGAATATTATTACTTGTGAGAATGATATGATAGAAATTATCAGGTTTTATTATTTAAAGACAGGTAAGTTATTTGAAACAGTCTTTGTTATTCCTGGGATATTAGCTGGTATGGATGAGAATAAAAAGAAGATATTATCTGAAATTGGTAGTATATTTGGAGTTTTATACCAGTTAGCAGACGACATTGCTGATAATGAGATTAAGGGAGGAATAATTCTGCAAGAACTTAAAGAATCATTACTGATACAATTCGATCAAGCTATCGATTTACTTCAAAAATCAAGTCTTAATTTCTTGAAAAAACTCATCAGAGATATTGTAGAGTAACTAGAGATAATGCTTAAGATATTTACCTGTTAAGCTCCTCTCATTTTGCGCAACTTGTTCAGGGGTTCCAATAGCAATAATTTCTCCTCCAAGATTACCTCCATAAGGGCCAAAATCTATTATATAGTCTGAATTCTTTATTACATCTAGATTATGCTCAATAGTTAAAACTGAATTTCCATTATCAACTAGCCTATGTAGAACTTTTAGAAGCTTACTTATATCATGTGCATGTAAGCCAGTTGTTGGTTCATCAAATATATATAAAGTATTACCTACAGAGCGTTTAGAAAGCTCCTTAGCAAGTTTGATTCTTTGAGCTTCACCACCAGATAGAGTTGTAGCTGACTGACCAATCTGCAAATAACCAAGTCCAACATCTTGCAGAGCAACTATCTTTTCATGAATCAGTGGCGTATCTTCAAATACATGAACTACCTCATCAGCTGTCATATTGAGAATATCAGCAATAGAGTGGCCCTTATACTTAATCTGTAAAATCTGACTGTTGTATCTCATACCATTACAGACATCGCATTTTATATAGACATCTGGCATAAAATGCATCTCAATCTTAATGTAGCCATCTCCTTCACAAGATTCACATCTACCCCCCTTAACATTAAATGAAAAACATCCAGCATTATAACCAATCTGTTTAGCATCTGGCTGTGCTGCAAAACAATCTCTAATCCCAGAGAAAGCATTAATGTAAGTAATAGGATTAGAGCGAGGAGTTCTACCTATAGATGTCTGATCAACTTGAATGATCTTATCGATATTATCAACTCCAAGTATCTTTTTATATTTGCCAATAGATTCTTTTGGCATCTTCATAAGAGCCTTGTATAAGGTATGGATTGCAAAAGTTGATTTACCACTACCAGATACGCCAGTAATAGCTACAAAGCAGTTTAGAGGCACATTGATACTTACATTCTTTAAATTAAAAGATGAAGCTTCTTGTACTTCAAGATACTTTTCTGGTTTCCTCCTATAAGTCGGTACTTCAATCTTTAACTGACCAGATAAGTACTGACCTGTAAGACTTATTTTTACAGCAGCAACTTCAGAGGGTGAACCGCTAGCAACAATTGTACCCCCGTTCTTTCCTGCACCTGGACCAACATCAACTAAGAAATCTGCAGCTCTAATAGTATCTTCATCATGTTCAACAACTATAACTGTATTTCCAAGCTCACAGAGGCTTTTCATAATTGCTAATAGCTTATCATTATCTGATTGATGTAATCCTATTGAAGGCTCATCAAGTACATATATAAGTCCTTCCAACCCACAGCCAAGTTGAGAAGCAATTTTAATCCTCTGACTCTCACCACCAGAAATAGATGATGATCTGCGGTTTAATGTTAAATAACCAACACCTATTTCAATTAAGAACTTTAGTCTCTTCCTAACTTCATATATTATTTTAGATGCAATCTGTCCATGATTTGAACTTAACTTTGGCTCTAGCTCACCAAACCAATTATACATATCAAGAATTGTCATTTTACAGAGCTGACCTATATTTAAGCCTGTAATTTGAACTGCCAGCGCCTCATGCCTTAACCTCGTACCGCTGCAATCTGAGCAATTCATATTTAGTTGGAACTTCTTCAGCTCTTCAACTACATAACTCATGTTTGACTCAGTTGATTCTCTTTGAAGCATTGGAATTATACCTTCAAATTTCTGATTAAAATTCTTAAATCCACGAGAAAACTTAAGATTTTCTTCTGATCCATATAAAATTATCTTTTGAATTTTAGCTGGTAATTTCTGAAATGGAGTATCTAGTGAGAAATCACACTTTACAGCAAGCACCTCTAACATCTTTTCAAATATCTTCTTCTGCTGGACTGTATAGATCTTACTTAGCACTTCTTTCCATGGCACTATAGCTCCTTCTGCAATGCTAAGTTGTCTATTAGGTATGATTAACTCTTGTGAGAAAGCATTTTCAATTCCTAGTCCATCACAAGTTCTACAGGAGCCATGTGGGCTATTAAATGAAAAGAGTTTTGGTTCGATTTCGTCAATTTGGAATCCTGATGTTGGACAACAGTATTTCTCTGAAAAGATAAACCTCTTTCTACCATTAACTTCTATACTTTTTACTGTCTCAAAATCTTCAACATGGCCACTTACTATATCAAGGTACATGATACCTTGCCCAAACATCATACATTTATAAACTTGATGTATTACTGCTTGTTTACAATCCATATCATGAGATATCTTCATCTCTTTTGAAATCCCTTCTATTAGGTGATCATCATGGTTATCTAAAAGTGGCACTTCATCTATAATATGTATAATACCATCTACAATAACATGTGAGCAATCACTCTTCTTTAAATTTATAATAGTTCTTCTATAATCTCTTGGTTCATTTTTGGGAGTCGGTACTATAAAATAAATTTTTATTCCCTCAGGCAGTTCTATTATCTTTTGAATGATTTCAGCTATAGAATTTTTGGTGAGAGGTAGCCCTGTATGAGGAGAATGTGGTATACCGATTCTAGCAAATAAGACCCGTAAGTAATCATATATCTCAGTCACTGTTGCAACTGTAGAGCGAGGATTTCTAGTATTATTCTTCTGTTCAATAGCTACTGTAGGTGATAGACCTATAATTTCCTCTACATCAGGTTTATCATTAATCTCAAGATGTCGAGCATAGGTTGAAAGACTATTCATATAACGTCTTTTACCTTCTACATATATAGTATCGAAAGCTAGAGATGACTTACCTGAGCCACTTACTCCTGTAATGACTATTAGCTTATTTTTAGGTAGCTTTATTTTAACATTTTTTAAGTTATGTTCTTTTGCTCCTTTAACAAGGATAAAATCATGTTCAGATCTCAAATTATTAGGCATTTCTTCTAAAAATCAACAACTACTATATATTTAGAATAGCAAAGTAAGAATTATATGTAAACGGGGGTAATCAAGAGTTGATGTTTATTCTATACGTTGGAAGTAATATGATCCTTCATTTAGCTAAACTTTATCAAACTGTTTAATAAGCTTCATAATTTTTTCGTCTCTCTCTTTTGCTGTTTTTTCACCCATTACAACAATAACTAGATTCAAATATTTATTTTTAAATGACGTCAGGAGATTGAATCCGGCAGGATTTGTAAAGCCAGTCTTAATACCATCAACCCACTTACAATTCATTAGTATTTTGTTAGTGGTTTTAATTTTTTTTCCATGAAAAATTATCTCTTTTGTTGAGAAAAATTTATAGTATTGAGGATGATATTTCCTGAGAGCAATTGCTAGCTTAGACATATCATAGGCTGTTGTATGTTGTTTGGAATCATGCCAACCGCTTGGGTTAACAAAATGAGTATTTCTCATACCTAACTTCTTTGCCTTATTATTCATCATCTTTACAAACTTCTTTACATCACCTCCACCTAAATGTTCACCAATTGCATAAGCTACATCATTTGCTGATTTGACTATAAGCGCTTCAATTGCCTGTTTCACTGTAATTATTTCACCTAGTTTTAATCCAAGTTTAGATCGCTGTTGTAAAGTTGCTTTTTTTGAAGTTTTGATCTTGGTATTCATAGTTATTTTTCCACTTTTTAACTCATCAAAAATTAAATAAATAGTCATTATCTTAGTTAGTGAGGCTGGATATCTTACTTTGGATGCATTATCTTGATATAGAACCTTTAACTTGTTCACATCTATCACTAAGCTTGATCCTTTATAACAACGAGCCTCTACTTTAGCAGTAATAAATGAAAAGATTATAATTATCGATAGAAACACACTTTTCATCTATTTATTAGTCATTTTGCTTTGAATACTTGATAAAAATCTTGAATCTTATTAATGAGAAATTTTTTAGTTTGGAAACTCATTTATCATCAATAATGAATCTTTTCAAGAGAGATTTTTTTATAAATATTTTACCAGTAAATATGGATTAGATTCAATGAAATCAGTCAATATAATTTGACCACTAGTTTTATATAGATCTATTGTATTTTCTTTAGAAGAAAGATCGATATTTTTACCATAAGAGCCAGCTACGCAATTTGTCAGGAATCGCATTTTATGAATTGAATCTGCAACGTTTAACAAGCTATCAGCTTCAATAACAATCGATTGTTTTCTGTTATCTTCACTTTCATGTGTCACAATGTCGATACCAGCTTTGATTCCTTCCAACATTAACTCATTTCTAAAATCATGAAAGATATCAAGATTATTATTCTGATAATTATTAAGAATAATGTTTATCTTTGCGAAGCATGTGATTGCTTTATTTTGTATCATACTTCTTTCGTCTTCTGGAAAGTTTGCAATAACACAATAGTTTTCATGAACAGAAGATGGATCAGAAAACCCTGTGGATGCATCAGGAATAAGAAGTTTATCATTTTTTAAAATACTCTCTAACCTAGAGATCCCACTTGAAAGGACTTTACTTGTAGGTAGAGTGATACTCATCATTTCAGAGTTCTTATCTATATATATTAAACGTAAGATTGGTATCTTATTAATTCTGAGATGTTCAGATAAAAGTTGCATATTTCTATCAAATAATTCATGATATTTTGACATCAATAATAAAAATTAATTATGAAGTTTTAGCTATGGCCTATTTTATATATATCAACATCAAAATTTGCAATCTGTCAAAATATTTATCAATATCTAATTGGAATTACTTGAAGATGGTATATAGATAATAATCTAAGAGATTTAATAGAAATTTTTCTTTATGACAAAGAAATTCTTATCACTTATTTGTATATGTACAACAATCAACGGTTGTGATATAATGTCAGATAGATTAGAAGAAGTAGGTAGAGTACCACAACTTAGTAAAGTAAATGTATATGAAGAACCGTTTCATCCAATCAATGAGCGAGTTGAGAATATGTCAAGGCTTAGTGATCTTGGATATGAAAATGGTTATACAGGCGATGAGATAGCTGTTAAAGGTCATACTTCCAGTAATAGTCAAAAGGGAGTTTCTGCAAATAGTATTTGGCGGAACGACTCTAGATCATTCTTAAAGCCATATTTAGTAGGAGATCTACTATCAGTAGTAGTACAAATAGCTGATCAAGCTAAGTTAGATAATAAAACTCAAAAATCCAGAAGTGATTCGAGTAATGTAGGTATGCCATCTATGTTAGGATTAGAGACTGTAGTTGATAATGTTCTACCTGGCAGCTCATCAGCAAGTAATATTGTTAGTATGAAAGGTAACAGTTCTGATTCTGGTTCTGGTAAAGTTGACAGAAAAGAAACAATCCAGACAACTATAGCAGTTACAGTTATAAGAATTTTACCGAGCGGTAACTTAGTTGTTAAAGGCAGCCAGGAAGTAAGAGTTAACTTTGATGTGAGAGAGGTCACTATTGAAGGTATAGTAAGACCAGAAGATATTACAATGGATAATAAAGTGAAGCTTGAGCAGATAGCTGAGGCTAGAGTATCATATGGTGGTCGTGGTCAGATCTTTGAGTATCAACAGCCTCCTTACGCTAAACAGGTGCTAGACGTCATCACTCCTTTCTAAAATGGAATTGGTAATTAAGAAGTTTGGAGGAACTTCTGTTAGCAATACAGAGAGAATTAAACGCGTTGCAAGGATAGTTGCAGATTCACATGAAAAATCTGTAGTAGTCGTTTCAGCTATGTCTAGTTTTACTAACCAGCTCGTTAGTTACACTAATGATATAGGCCCTGTAACAAGCCGTGAAGGCTTGGCAGAGTATGATGCAGTAATATCGACAGGAGAACAAATAACTATTGGATTAGTTTCATTAGCTCTAATGTCAGTTGGTTTAAAATCTCGATCATATCTTGGTTGGCAAGTACCAATCAAAACAACAGATGATTTCTCACAAGCTAAGATTTTAGAGATAGATACTGAAAAGATAATGAGTGACTTAGAAAATGGTCTAATACCAATTATAGCTGGGTTTCAAGGTGTATCTAATGGTAGAGTCACAACTTTAGGCAGAGGAGGATCTGACACAACAGCAGTAGCAGTAGCAGCAGCTTTAAAAGCAAAGAGATGTGATATTTACACTGACGTTGATGGCATATTTACTTCTGATCCAAGAGTTGTACCTAAAGCTAGGAAGATAAATAGAATAGACTATAGATCAGCATTAGAAATGGCTAGCTGCGGTGCGACAGTAATTCATCCAAGAGCAGTTGAGATTGGTATGATGGCCAAAGTACCCATTAGAATTTTAAATACATTCTCACATGACGCAGGAACAGATATAGTAGATGAAATGGAAAAAACTTCAATAAACGGTATAGCAGTCAAGAGTGACCTGGTAATGATAATTATAAATAAAATCAGAGATATAGATCTTATTCTTAAAGATTTAATAGAAGTTGGAGTTGTAATTGATTCTGTATCACAAGGTAATCTATCTCTAGAGGACGGTGATATTAGATATGATTATACAATCACAACTAATAATGAGTATACTAATAGGTGTGTGAATGTTATAGGCACTGATATCACTACAAGAAGCAATATCAATAAAATTTCTGTAATTGGACTTGGAGTTAAGGGGTTATTAGGAGAAATTTTATCTATTACTGGCCCAGTTATTGCTCTACAGGTTCTAGAAACACAAGTATCTTTTATGATAGATCAAATTCATTCGGATAAGATTGTCCGGGATTTACATACAGAGCTTATGCTTGGGTTATAAAAAATTATTTATCAGTATTTATTCTATAAAGGATAGCTGAATAAGTTTTATTATAGTTTAAACAACTAAGAACTATTTTTTTAAAAAAATCTATTTTGTGTGAGAGTGTAGTTGTTGATGCACAAGGCAAAGCAATTAAATCAGTACTTAATGATTTAGATAGACCTAAAAAATGATTTAAAGGAGTTTATAGATAAATATCTAGCTCCACTCTTGCACCAATAAGCACATTAAAAAAGGCATTAATAGGTAATATTGATTTTCTTTATAAACAAGCTTGGAATCATTACTAATAAATGGCAACAAAACATTGCTAATGCTATAGAAAAATTTTTTGCATACCATATATCTGAGATAAAAAACCAATAACAGTACAGAATATTCTTTCATAAGATCCAATGTGGCAGATAGAACAGATTAAAGTTGATCTCTCTGAGAATAATTCTATGCTGTTGTTTTACAACACTAGACAAAAGTCATTTCCTATATAAAATTGAAAATAAAAAGTTATGAGATTAACAATTCTAGTTGCATTAGCTCTTATACTGAGTGGATGTGCAGTTAAAGATCAATCATTTTATGATCTAAAAAGCCCCTGTGTTAGTGCTGGTGGGAATGATTATTTAAATCCTTGCATCAGAACATCGCCTGTACTGAACGATTTAATCTTTCACTCTTAATTACTTATTATTTTCTTCTGCATCATACTTCCATACTTTGAAGTCATGACATAAGACTGAATCTGTTGGAATATATCTAAAATAACATTCACTACAATAAGAATGCTTGTTCCGCCTAAATACATTGGGATTGAGTATTGAACTGTGAGAATCTCAGGAATAATACAAATAAATGAAACATATGTAGCACCAACATAAGTCAATCTCGTGAGAATCTTATCTAAATATTCAGCTGTGCTCTTTCCAGGGCGTTTATTCTGTACTATAGCGCCAGCTTTTCTTAAGTTTTCAGCTGTCTCTTCTGGATTAAATAGAGTAGAGGTATAGAAGAAACTAAATACGAAAATAAGTGTAATATATAGTAGTATAAAGAGAGGTTTTCCATGTGATAGCTGCAGTATCACTGAATATAAAAATGAATCTGTATCTAAATTATTACCAGCAATTGTAGTAAGAGTTGTTGGAAAGAGAAGGAGTGCACTAGCAAAGATTGGAGCTAAAACACCTGAGACATTTAATTTTAATGGAATATAAGTTGTGCTTGCTCCATACATCTTACGGCCAATAACCCTTTTAGGATAATGAACACTAACTTTCCTGAAGGCTTTTTCTATAAAAATGACTAAACTTAATGTGCCTATTGCTAAGATTACAATTAAGATTGTTGTTGATGTTGAGATTATACCAGATCTACCCATTTCAAAAAGACTAGCAAGTGCTGAAGGTAGGCTAGCAACTATTCCTGTGAAAATTAACAGAGAACTACCATTACCAATACCATATAGACTTATCTGATCAGTTAACCACATAACAAATACAGTGCCGCCAACCATGCTAATTGTAGCTACAATTTTAAACATTGTGCCAGCCATTAACACTACTGGTTTACCATTAACATCTAGGTGTTCTGCGCCAACTGAAATTCCATAGCCTTGTAGAGCAGAGAGGGCAATTGCAAAATACTTTGTGTATTTAGCTATCTTCTGTCGCCCAGCTTCTCCATCTTTTTTAAGAGAAGCTAATTCTTTTGAAACAATAGTAAGCAGCTGCATAACTATTGATGCTGTAATATAAGGCATGATATTTAGAGAAAAGATAGATAATCTACCTAAAGCTCCGCCAGTAAACATATTAAACACCCCAAGCAATCCAGTTGAGTTTGTTTTTGCTATTTCTGCTAAAACAGCGCTATCTATTCCTGGTAAGGGGATATGAGTCCCAAGTCTAAAAACCAAAAGAGCAAACATCACAAAAATTATTTTTTTTAATAAACCTCCGCTACTGTTATTTTTTTTCATCTATATGCTTTGTTTATTGAATTGTGAAACTGTCGATGTATAATTAATTAAAAATGTATATATCATAGATGATTACATGTTCAAAGTGTAATAATTCCTTCGCAATAGACTGGCGTGCAATCTCTAAAGGTTCTATTGCAAACTGTCCTCATTGTAATAATGAGTGCCTTGTAAAATTATTTGATTTGCAAAACGTATCTCAGGAGAATGTAGATGATTATAATCAAGATTCACATGAAGAATCAGGAAAAGTAGATGCATTTAAACATATAATAACTTTAATAATTATATTAAAAATCCTTGTTATTCTATTTATTATAGGTATCTATAACATATCCTTATTGCAGAATCATTTTCCTTTTATTGCAGAATTATATGAAAAAATACATATAATCCCTCATAAAGGAGTTGATGTTAGAGAGATAAAAATTGATTTAGTGAATGACAATAAATCTATGGTTGTAGATCTTGAGTTTTACAACCAGTTAGATGTTCCGGAATTAGTAAGTGATCTCGAGATTTTAGTTCTTGATCCATACAATAACACAATAGCATCCACACTCGTTAAGCCAAATATAATTATCAAGGGTCTAGCATCTAAAGCAATGAAAATAAATGTAGTAGGGATAAATAGCAATGCAAGGAAAGTTATTGTAATTTTAAATGGAAAATTTGTAAAAACCCTGAAAATACATAGTGAAAACAATATAAATGCAGAACAAATACAGTAACATTGTTTGCTTCTTTGATCCGAACTCGCAAGTAGCGTTGAAAGTATACTCTGAGATAGCTACTGCTTATCCCATGATAGGTAGTGTACTATGGATTAAAGATCATCAAGTTAAACTCCCTCAGAAAGATTCAAAGCAGCTAGTAATAACTCTTGGTGGAGATGGAATGATGCTACGTGCATTACATGCTTTTTTTAAAGAAAATGTTGAAATATATGGGATAAATATAGGCTCAATTGGTTTCCTTTTAAACAAGTATGATATAAAAAATCTTCTCAATAAAATAGAAACAGCTATAGAAACTAAGCTATATCCATTAGAAGTTAACGCCAAAACAACTTGTAATAATATATATTCGGCTATAGCTTTTAATGAAGTTTCATTATTACGGAGCACATCACAAACAGCTAAGCTTGAAATAAAAGTGAATGGTGAAGTAAGGTTAAAAGAAATGTACTCAGATGGTGTAATGGTTGCCACAGCTGCAGGAAGTAGTGCATATAACTCAGCAGCTGGTGGTCCAATAGTACCTCTAAACTCAAATGTACTGCTCATGACACCAATTAATCCTTTTAGACCAAGACGACTCAAATCTGTTATAATTCCAAGACAGAGCATAGCTGCATTCAAGGTGTTAGAAAGTGAAAAAAGACCTGTTAGTGCATTTGCAGACTCGCAAGAAATGAAAGATGTACTAATAGTACAAGTTTATGAAAGAAGTGATACTAGAATGACAATACTGTTCGATCAAGACTCGTCTCTTGATGAAAGAATATTAAAGGAACAGTTTACAAGTTAATAATTTGAAACTTATGTTGCATTTTGGCCTTAAAAAATCTAATTTCAATAATGTAATATAGTCAATCTAATCTTGCATATCACTATATAGATCTGCTAGAATCTCAAGAAAAAATGGAAGAAAAGTTTGAATTCTCTGAAAACAATATCCTGAAAGTACATGAGATTATTAAAAAATACCCAAAAGGCAAGGAAAAAAGTGCTATAATGCCCCTCTTGTACTTGGTACAGGCACAAAACAATAACTGGATTCCAAGATCTGCCATGGACCATATAGCTGAGATTTTAGGAGTACCTAATATGAATGTATATGAAATAGCAAACTTCTATACAATGTATAATACAGAACCAATTGGCAAGTATCTGATTCAGATTTGTAAGACAACTCCTTGCTGGCTATGCGGTAGTGATGAGATTATAAGAGCTTGTAAAGAAGAGCTAAAGATTGATATTGGCGAGACTAGTGAAGATGGATTATTTACATTAGTTGAAGTTGAATGTCTTGGTGCTTGCACAGTATCTCCTATGTGTCAGATAAATGATGATTACTATGAAAAACTCAATTATGAGAAAATGGTTCAAATAATAAAAGAGCTAAGAGAGGAAAAAGTTCAATAATGGTTTTGATGCTTGCACAGTATCTCCTATAGAAAACTCCATTATGAGAAAATGGTTCAAATAATAGGTCATATTTAATTATCTCTTTTTCTTCCACAACATATAAAGAGTAATAACTAAGGGAATTCCTACTAAAATAAACCACTGCATTTTTTCTAGATATGGACCTATAGCTGCTTCATTATCACCTATAAAGTAGCCAATAAGGACCAACATTATAAGCCAAGTTCCACCTCCTATAACCGTAAAGATTGAAAAGATCTTGAGATCCATCTTAGCTAACCCGGCAGGGAATGATATAAAATGTTTGAGGCCAGGTGCTATCCTACCTATTGCGATTGAGATTGGACCATGTTCAGTGAAGTATTTTTCAATAACAGCCAACTTTTTTTCAGTAAAAAATACATATTTACCGAATCTTTTTAACAGCTCACGACCATAATGGTAAGCTATATAGTATGTAATTAATCCTCCAACTAAGTTACCTAGTATACCTACAGCTAATACACCAAACATATGCATCTTGCCAGTCGCAACTAAGTAACCAGCTGGTATCATTGTAATCTCGTTTGGAATAGGTATGAGAGTACCTTCAACAACAGTCATGAGAAATATTCCTAAATACCCAAGATGCTCAACAAATGATACTATGTAATCTATTATTGTACCTAACACTTCTTTTAATTATTTGGGATTTGCAAATATTTAGTTGGATATCTAGGTTTAGCACCATTGTCAATATTATATCTAGTAACAGTTATTTTTACAGCTTTTTCTGTCCATGGGCTGCCAGGATATTGTTTTTGAAGCAAATTACAATACCTATTAGCGTGATCTGGTGCATTTAGATTATTGTGAACTTCAACCATACGGTACATAGCCTCAGGAGCTGCAGCAGAGTTTGGATATTTATCTAGAACACACTGATATCTGTCAGCAGCTGCAGCATGTTGTCCTCTAGAGGCATAAAATCGACCAGCTTCTAACTCTTTGACAGCAAGTATATTTATTGATTGCCCAGACATATCTCTCGATGCCATTACATACTCTGAATCAGGAAATCGTCTCTGTAGTTGAGAAAAGGCTTCTAGCGCTTCTTCAGTCATCTCTTGATCTCTCTGACTATCCATTGATTGCATCTGACTTGCAATACCTTTTATATAGTAAGCATAAGCTGCATTCCTATGTTTAGGATAAAGAATTAAAAATTTATCAGCTTGAGCTGAAGCGCCATTGTAATTCTTTGAATGATATAAAGCATACATCTTAAGAGTCATAGCTTCGGGAAGTTTAGACGACTTTGGGTAATTCAACTCAAGTACATTGAGCTTCTCAATTGCTGCCTTGTTGTCCTCGCCTATATCAGCTAAAGCCTCATCGTATAAAATCCTATCTCCTGCACCAAGCTGTTTATATTCTCTCGGTTCAGAGTTCCCACTGCATCCTATGAGAACAAGTAACGAGAGAGGTAATATTTTTTTAGTTAAAGTCTTCATTTTACTGTTTTTTCATCTTTGTGGAGTTTTTGTAATGTGAATATAGTTTACTGTATCTTTTACTTTTATTCAATAACTCATTATGAGTACCAGAATCAATTGCTTGTCCATCTGACATTACATATATTAAGTCTGCACTCTCTATAGTTGATAGTCTATGGGCAATTATGATTGTCGTTCTTCCCTTCTTAAGATTACCCAGTGCTTGTTGTACTTCCGTCTCTGAAATTGCATCTAGAGCACTGGTCGCTTCGTCCAGTAACAGAATAGGTGCATTTTTAAGAATGGCTCTTGCTATTGCAATTCTCTGTTTCTGACCGCCTGATATTCTAACACCAGCTTGACCAATATGTGTATTATAACCATTAGGTAGCTTTTCTATAAACTCATGAGCTCCTGCTGCCTTGGAAGCAGCTATTAATGCTTCATCAGTTGCCTCAATTTTGCCATATCTTATATTATATTCTATTGTGTCATCAAATAAAGCTATATCTTGACCAACGAAAGCTATAGACTGACGGAGCTGCTTCAGCTTCATATCCTTTACATTGTAATCATTGATTAATATTTCACCATCAGAAGGGTCATAGAATCTTTGTAAAAGATGTAGGATAGTGCTTTTTCCTACCCCAGATTTACCGACTAAAGCTATTGTTTTTTCATGTCCTATCTTAAGATTAATTCCTTGCAGCAATCCTTTTTTATTACCCTTATATGCAAAAGATACATTCTTAAATTCTATATTATATTTGTTGATATCGATATATTTTGCATCAGTTCTTTCTTTGATAAGTTGCTGTTGATCAAATAGCGCAAAAAGCCTCTGTGCTGCAGCTAGTCCTTCATTGATCATTGTATTGAGTTGGGAAACAGATTTTATTGGCTTGTAGCAAAGAAGAAGAGCTGTGATAGATGAGAAGAATTCACCAGGAGTAAGTTCATTATTCAAAACTGATAGCCCGCCATACCAAATAGCAATTGAGATTGTTACACCACTCGCTATCTCAATCATTGGAGACACAATTGATTCAATATAAGCAGATTTTTTATAAGAATCTATAACATCTTCTAGTACACCTTCTGCCTTCTGTAACTCATATTTTTCTCTACAATATGATTTAATTAATGAAATATTCTTAAATGTTTCATCAAGCCTTGTAGAAAATGATGCTAGATTATCCTGTATTGTAGCTGCTATATGTCTCATTTTTTTTCCTAACTTGATAAGAGGTAGAAACATTATAGGAAACACAAGGAGAAAAATTAAAGACATAGCAACACTCTGATAAAACATCAAAACTATAAGAGAGATTAGTGTTACTAGATCTCGTACTGAGGTTGTACAAACTTCAGTAATAGATCTTTTCATCATATTGACTTCATTCATAAATCTCGACAACAATTGTCCAGAAGGATGATCATGAAATAGAGTCATATCTGAATAGATAAGATGTTTGTAAAGGTTCTTCTGAATTTTTATCACTATTGTCTGTCCAAGAATTTTCATGCTCGAGCTCTGAAGAAACTCAGCAACACCTTTAATAATAGTATTTATAAGAACTGCTATTGGTATTAAATATAGCATTTCTCCGCTCTGTTTCATAAAAAAATCATCTAATACAGGTTGCATCAACCAAGCATTAACAGCTGTTGTGATAGCTATAATTAATAGACAACTAATTGCAATAAATATTATTTTTCTCTCAGACTTAATATATTCATTAAAGATTCTTTTAACTATATTATAAGAAGTCATGATATAATCTTTTTCAGTTTTTTTGATTTATTTTCTATGTTTATTTTTACCATTTATAGATATGATCTATTAACTTGTGTACAAAATTTAATTTAAAAAATTGTTATGTCTCTAAAAAATTTTAAAGAACTCAACAGAAAATCAGTTAGTATTCAAAATACACCCGAGTTTTTAGGTCAAAGTGCACAGTACAAACTTGAAAAAGTTATACAAACATACAGTACAGATCTTGCACAATCATATACTGTTGTACAAACAATTGCCAGTAGAAAAAATTTTGATCTATATGGATCTATTGTAAAAAAGCCTGAGATTATAGATCTTTCTAGATTTATATCTTTTGTCAATTTTACTCACAACAAAAATATTTTGCCTATAATTGATTTTGGGATAACAACAATTGATGGTAGCGAAGTATTTGGCATGATTTGTCAATATTTACCTGAAGAGAAGCTAATTGCAAACAATTTAAACTTATTTATTGATAGCACAGAAATTGCGCTGCAAAAAGTTATTATTCCTATTTTAGAGTTATTGGTACAGCTACATAACACCGAAATAACCCATGGCTGTATAAACCATAACAACATATGGGTTGAGGTTGTAAATGATGAAATAGAAGAAGTATTATTATCTAATACTGCTCTTGAAATTCCAGGTTACAGCCAAATTCCAAATTATGAACCACTAAATAGAATGTTAGTCCATAAAGCTGGTAAAGAAATATCTAAGCAAGCTGATTGTTATGCAGTAGGTATATTATTAGCTTCTCTTATTTCAGGAAAGATTTTTTCAAAAAGTGGTTATGAGAAAATAATCGCCTCTAAAGCTAAAGTTGGCTCATATAAAACTATAATACAAGAATTATTTGATGATGATGAATCCTATCTAGCAAAAGCGACAAAATATGTTTTATACTGGCTTCTCCATGATGATGAAAGCAAGAGATGGACTGCTCAGCAAGCATTGAAATTTTTACGTAGAAGGCATAGAAAATTAACGTTAGATAATACAGAAAAAATAACAAAAGAAGATGAATCTTCACGTAAGCTTTTGTTTAGACCTCTGCAATTTTCAGGTGAGGAGTGTTGTTCAATGACTAGTGCTGCTGTATCTGCTATTAAGCACTATGAAGAGATTAAACTAAAGGTAAAAAATGGTAAACTAATCAAAGAGTTGTTGGATAATCCTGATATACACTCATCATTCATAAAAAAAGTTAGTGACCTGAGACTTTTAAATGGCTTTGAGAAAGAGGATAGTATTTCTCACGAGGAATTGTTCCTAACGCTGTTTATAGTTCTGCTTGATAATCAAATGCCTATAAAACTAAGAGATGTAGCCTTCCAACCTAGAGCATTTTGGCAAATGACAAAGTATATATTAAATAACCAATTTATATCTATTGCTAGTACCTGGTCAAAGATACTGAATCAAAGAGAGGGAATATATTTCAATATATCTACATATTGTGGCATCAATATAGATAAAATATATCAAATTCCATCATTGGGTAAAATATCTAATGAAAGTAGTTTTATGAGTGGATATATAGATAAAAATACTCCTTATATAATAAAAGATATAATATGTTTTAGTGTTGGTGATATTGTTGATTTACTTAATTCTTTTGATGAAGCTGAGATTGTTGAAGTTTTACATAATAGATCTTTTATTGGATTTATCATAGGTAAACTATACTCAGAAGAAATTAAAATCAGTGAGAATTCATTAATAGATATAGTAGAAGATGACTTTGCATTATTTTTTTTTGCGATTAGTCTTTATTGTGAATATAATAAAAATTATCCTAAAAAACTCGCGATCTTTATAAAAAATGTTTTGATCGATAAATATGTCTGTCAAATAAAGAGCGCATTTTTAAAAAGTAGCATTATTAGCAAACTTGAAACAGCTGCTTCTACAGGAGATGTATCTCAAATGTATAAAATAATTACCAGGAAAAAAATAGATAAGAAGCAGGAAAAATATAAAGATATTGTTCAAGAAGTAAATAGATTAAAAAATCTTATTCAAGACTATGATTCAGCGCTTAATGATAATAAGAAACTTATGGAAGATTCAAGAACAAAAACAATAAAGTTTGCTGGATCAGTCCTTATAATAACCCTCTTGTTTATATTCTATAAGCTTTTCTAGACATAAAATGAAGAGATGTTTACATTGCTCTGAAGTTGTTCTGCTCAACTCTGAGTTCTGTTGCTTCGGCTGTAAGACTGCCTATAGAGTTATAAATTCACTCAAACTCAACAAATATTATGACTTTTGTAAAGATATATATGGCTCAGCTCCAAGTAGAATTAATATAGTAAAAAATGAAATAAATTATATGGACTTTATTATGTCAAATAACACTGAATATTCAATAAAATTGATGATTGAAGGAATAAAGTGTGGCTCATGTGTTTGGTTAATAGAAAACTCTCTCAGACAGCAAAATGGTGTAATACAAGCCTCTGTGAATGGATCTACTAAAACCCTCTCTATAACTTGGATTAGCAATAAAAAAGATATTGATAAATATGTAAAATTAATTGAAAGTATAGGTTATAAAGCTGTTCCATTGATAGAATCAGAAGTAACAAAAGCACAGCTAGAGCTAGAGAAAAATTATCTAAAGTTAGTTGCGTTCAGTGGAGTAATATGGATACAGAATATGATGATTAGCATGGGGATTTGGTTTGATTTCAGCGGAGAAATAGGTGTAAATAGTAAAATATTTATGAATATCTGTGCTGCAATCCTCACTATTCCTATTATGATTTACTGTAGCAAGCCATTCTTTTCTAGAGCCTGGAATGCAATTAAGAATAGAAAAAGTCATATGGATATACCAATATCTATTGCAATTATAATGATTTTACTTGTAAGTGTATATGGTACAACTACCTATGTATTTTATGAAGCAGTTTCAGGCTTGGTTTTCGCACTATTGACTGGTCGTTACCTAGAGTTAAAAGTCCTAAACAAAGCTAATGAATATGCGAAGAATTTAATCTTACAAAAATCCCTCTTTGTAACTGTAATTAGAGATGAACAACTACAGCTAGTAAATATCAATTCTATATCTATAGGAGAGGTTTTATATATTGCTAATGGAGAGAGAATTCCTCTTGATGGAGAGATTATTAATGGTAATGGTAAGGTTGATAATAGTATTATAACTGGGGAATCAGTCCATCAGAAGCTGAAAGTTGGAGATAAAGTATTTGCTGGAGCTATAAATCTTGGTGATCCAATACAGCTAAGAGTTGAGAGTGATGATGAAAATACCATCTTATCAGATATTAAAAGGTTAATTGAAAAATCTCAAGAGCAGAAATCTCACTATCAAACGCTAGCAAGTAAGGTTGCAGCTCTTTATACACCTATAGTACTGATTATATCAATCCTCACTAGTTTTGTTTGGTTTTTAATTGGGACTACTCAAGAAGCAATTTTATATGGTGTATCAGTTCTAGTTATTACCTGCCCATGTGCTATGGGGCTTGCTGTGCCGATAGTTCATATAATTGCAACTTCAAATTTAATGAAGCGAGGGATTTTTGTCAAAATTGATGATGCACTTGAGAAGCTAACTGAGATAGATGTCATCGCACTAGATAAAACTGGGGTTTTGACCTATGGAAAGCCAACTTTAGTTAATGATTTAGATAACATTAAATATAAAACACTCCTCAAATCATTGGTAGTTCATAGTAAACACCACTTATGTCTTGGATTACATGAAGCTTTAAAATTTGTAGAATTGGTAGAGCTTGAAAATATATCAGAAGAGAAGGGATTTGGAGTTGTAGGTTTCTATCAAGGATTTAAAATTATGGTTGGAAGAGCAAGCTGGTGTGGAGTCAAAACACAATCTGTAGGTGATAATTTCTTATCAACTTACTTTGTTACGAAAAAAGATAATGAAATACTTGAGGAAGTACAGTTAAAATTCAATGATAGGTTACGTGACGAAGCAATTGATTTTATTAACTCTATAAAGAAAAGTTATCGTACTTTTATTATCTCAGGCGACAGGAGAGATAATGTAGAAAAGATTGCTGCTAGACTTAAGATTGATGAATTTTACTATGAACTGTCTCCAAATGATAAATATAATTTGGTTAAGGATGGTAAAATTTTAATGATTGGAGATGGATTAAATGATGCTGCAGCAATGAGTGGTGCACACTGCTCTGCATCCCCTGCTAATATAGTAGAGATTGCACAACATCAATCATCAATTGTGTTTCAAAATGGATTAAAAGATATATTATATTTACTTAAGATTGCCAAAGTTTCTAAGAAGACTTGTAAACAAAATATAACAATTTCACTTGTGTATAATATGATTAGTATACCGGTTGCAACTCTAGGCTATGCATCGCCACTCATAGCTGCAATATTTATGAGTCTATCTTCTATATTTGTAGTTGTTAACAGTATATTAGGGATTAATAGAAGATAAAATTAGATTATATTAAAAAGTTTATTATTAGCTTATTTATTAAAAATCATCACGTGAGCAAGTCCTCTCTCATTTAACTGATCATTTTCTATATCGATTCTAATTGCGGCCATAAGATCGTTATAGTAATGGATATTGTGCTTCGTCATAAGCATTGCACCTAGTATCTCACTAGAGCGCACTAAATGGTGCAGATAGGCTCTTGTGTGATTGCTACAGGTGTAGCAGCTACAGTTAGAATCTAGAGGAGTTCTATCATCTGAATAGCGAGAATTTCTAATATTAATTGTACCACTGCGGACAAAAGCCTGTCCATTTCTACCTGATCTGCTTGGTAAAACACAGTCAAACATATCTATACCGCGTTGTACAGCACCTAAAATATCGCTTGGCTTACCAACGCCCATAAGATATCGAGGTTTATTTTGTGTGAGAGCTGGTGCAATATAATTTAGAACTTCAAACATTATATCTTGCCCTTCACCAACTGCCAATCCACCAACTGCATAGCCATCAAAATCCATCTTTTCTAGCTCAACTGCTGATTTCATCCGTAAATCCTCATAAATCCCTCCTTGAACTATACCAAAGATACCATATCCTGTGCGTGTCATATACGCATTTTTAGATCTCTCAGCCCAGCGGAGTGATAATTCCATTGAGTCTTTAACTTCTTCCCGGTTTGCAGGATATTGAATACATTCGTCAAAGCACATAGTTATATTACTACCAAGGAGATGCTGTATTTCAATTGATCTCTCTGGAGTTAAGTTATGAGAGCTTCCGTCTATGTGGGATTTGAATTTTACACCTTCCTCAGAGATTTTCCTGAGATTAGATAATGACATTACCTGAAAGCCACCTGAATCCGTTAAAATTGGCCAATCCCAATTCATAAATTTATGTAAACCACCCAGCGATGCAATTCTCTCTGCTGTAGGGCGAAGCATTAAATGGTACGTATTTCCAAGGATTATTTGAGAATTAGTTTCTTTTAGATCTCTCACAGTCATAGCTTTGACAGTAGCAGCTGTTCCAACTGGCATGAAACAGGGAGTGTGGATTGTACCATGAGCTGTAACTAATTCACCTCTCCTGGCCTTACCTGTTTGACTTTTTAAATGAAATTTTAAGCCTTGCATAGCTTTTTACAATCTTATACCAGAAAGGAGGTTTTGAGTCTATAAACTAAAATCTAGGAGTAGCGGCTTTTTCAATTCGTCGGCAGATTCATAATTGTTGAAAGACTAAAGTTGACTTAGAACGCCTCTTTCAACATCAACACATGGTGTTCTGCAGCTTGAAATTATATACTCAAACTATATCCTAGCTATTCTAATTAGAATGAAATGATTCATATTTTTTAGCTTTCATTGATCATTTAAACACTACGACTTCTCTCTCGTGCATTATTATGAACTTGATCTAGCCATGAAGAAGACTTAGCATCTGCACTCTCACTTGAGACAGATGAATTAGTACTTTTTTCATCATCAGTTTTAGCTTGTCCTGAAGAAGACTTAGCATTTGCACTCTCATTTGAGAAGAATGCATTATAAACTTTCTCCATTCCATCGAGAGTATATTCAACTGCTTTTGATCCAAATGCATAACCAATAGCAGCAGATCCAAGAATAGTAGATGTAGAAGCACCAACAAGTCCAGTGGACTTGACTGCACCATAAGCTTCAGCACCAGCTATTGCTGCTGTGTCAGCTACTGTGCCTGATAACCATCCTGAAAATGGCCCCAATGAGGCATTCATAGCGGCTGTTGTAGCAGTAATAGCGGTCCCGATAATCCTCGCTGGTAGATAAATCGTTGTAAAATAAGTTACAGCTGTAGCACAAACTATACCACCAGCAAAAGCTGCGCTAATTTTAAAAGTGTCGTATTTACTCATTTGATTATATATATAATTAATTACTGTAAGTAGTAATAATCTACTTATATTTTAAACTTTAAATATTAAATATATATTACAAAATTATATTTTTTATTTAAAATACAGTATCAAGTGTGTTTTTTTATGTCTGAGGTAAAGAAAAATTATGTTATAGATTATAAAAAATCATATGAGACTAAACAAACTTATAGCTACAAGTGGCATTGCATCTAGGAGAGAGGCCGAGAGAATAATTTTAGATGGAAGAGTAAAGGTGAATGGTTTGATTGTAGATAATGTAGTTTCTTTTGTCTTTGATGGAGATGAGATTATAGTTGATGGGAGCAATATATCTCAGTGGTTGCAAAAAGATTTCGCTATGAATCAAACAAGTCTCTGGTTATTTCATAAACCGCGAGGGGTGATAACTTCAAGATCTGATCCACAAGGCAGGACAACTCTCTTTTCATTGTTACCTAAAAATTTACAGAATCTAGTATCAGTTGGTAGGTTAGATTATAACACTGAAGGATTGATTTTATTAACTAATAATGGAAGTTTTGCAAGATATTTTGAGTTGCCGAAAAACGCTATTGAGAGGGTTTATTGCTGTAGAGTTTTTGGAGGCGAGTTATCGAAAAGAGATCTTGATGAAATTAGATATGGAGTTGAAATTGAAACAATGCAATATGATCCTATAAAAATCGTTAAAAATAGTAATAAACAGTATACTTTAACATTAAGTGAAGGCAAAAACCGAGAGATCAGGCGTATTTTTGAGCACTATGGATTAAAAGTCATACGTTTATTAAGAATAGCATATGGTGAGTTTAAGTTGTCAAATCTTGAGCCTAGAGAAGTGTTGCAAGTTAGCTCTGAAGTTGTTCAAAAATATAAAATTAAGCTATAAAAAAATATTTTGTATCATAGAAAAGACTACTAAAGTTTGAAGAATTTTCGTTAAAATATACTATGATTAATCATCTGGAAGATTAATTTTATCAAGATAAAAATAGCAATTTTGGTACTTCTCCTGATATCTATCTACATGTATAATATATCTATAGACAAAGAAAATAATAGATATGCAAGAAAAAAACAATGTTAGAGGTCTGTGGAGGGCTGTAATTATGCAAGCCGTAGTTGATGCTAGTAGTAAGTCTAACAATAGAAGAGCTATTAGTAGAAGTAAGAAAGCTCATGAGTGGTTAAAAAAAGATAATGATTTTGTTGCAACTTGCGAAATGGCAGATATGGAGCCAAAGTATGTCCAAAGCAAAGTAGATCAGTATTTTAGGAGTAGATAGTCTTGTTAGTAATATTCTATGTAGTATTATTCATTTAGAAGAATTTTTTTAGATTTAAATGATTTTAAGATCTGTTGAAATAGAGAATTTCCTTATGATTGATTACGTTAAAATTGCTTTTGATCATGGTCTCACCGTGATATCAGGTGAGAGTGGAACTGGCAAGTCTACTATAATTGATGCAATTTGTTGGTGTATTGGGCTTGACAATAAAAGAAATAAAGATCTCCTAAATGCTCGCGTAGTGATTGAGTTTAGTAGCCAATGCAATGTATCACGAGAAGGTAAAAATACATTTAAAATCGATGGAAAAAAGATTAATAAGAGAAAAATATTGCAGAGAGAGTTTTTGACTATCTGTAGGCAAGATCATAGATTATCTTTCTCAACTAAAGATGACTTCCGGTCTGTGATTGATAATTTATTAGATGATAAAAGTGAATTAGATAAACTAAAAATTGCATATATCAATTATAAATCTATAAATAATGAGATTAAGCAATTGAATAATATTTATGATGAGGATCTCGATTATATGAGAAAAGTCATATCAGAGATTGAATCTTTAAACTTAGCAAAGAATAATGAAGAAAAGTTAGTGATGGAGCGCCGTGAGAAGATTGAGGTTTACAAATCTCATGAGTCGCTAGTCAAAGCTATGCAGATTTTTAAAGGTAATGGTAGCATGACTAGTATTGTTTCTCAGTTCAACTCTATTTTTAAGCATCTTAATTCTAGTAGTCCTATAATTTCAAAATTTCAACAGAGGATTGAATATATCACTAATGAATTGCATGATATTGAGTTATCTATTGAAGATATTATTGCTAGATCAGATTCCAATGATGCGCAGCTTGACGTTATTGACAAGAAACTTGGGTTGATTCGTTCTACTGCAAGAAAGTATAGTGTTATGCCAAATGCACTTCTATCATTGCTTGATGATTACAAAAAAAGGCTATATCTAGGCGAAAATCTTGAGGTGAAGAAAGAGAGATTAGGTAAGAAATTGGCTCTTGCTGAGGAGCAATTTTCTGCTATCTGCATTAGAATTAATGAACTTCGTGCTATTATTTGTGACGATTTAAATAGTAAAATTCGTGCTATTTTAGATGAGCTAATGATGAACAATGTCGATGCATGTTTTGAGTTGCATAAAACTACTTGGAGTGAATATGGAGATGTACAAATTAGAATGAATATAGGTAGAAGAATTCTATCTGGAGGTGAAGTATCAAGATTATTATTGGCAATTAAGATTGCAACTGCTAGTTTAGATATTCCTATTATATTTGATGAAATTGATATTGGAGTTGGTGGTATGACTGCTCATAAGATTGGTAGTAAATTGCGTGAATTGAGTAACATAGGACAAGTAATAGTTGTTACACATCAAGCACAAGTTGCAGCTTATAGTGTCAATCATATACTTGTAACTAGGCATAATATAATAAAAATAGAAAAGTTATCAATCAAAGGTCGGATAAAAGAAGTTGCTCGTATGATATCTGGTAGCAAAATTACTAATGAATCACTCTCAGCTGCTAAAAAGTTGATTGAAGAATCTATTTGAAATACAAGAAAACTTTAATTAGTAATTTTCCTGCTGCAAATTAAAATTACTACTGATAAAACTAAAAAATATATAGGCATTACAAAAAGAGTTCCATTATGAAGATAGCCAATTAAGAAAGTAAAAAAGGATATTAATAAGTAATAAAACAGTCCGAAGATACTTGATGCAGTGCCTATGTAGTTTTTATAATCAATTAATGATAGAGCTAATCCGTTTGTTATTATCATGCAACCTCCAAAAACACTTATCATTCTCATAAACAATGATACATATACTATCAGTTGAGAATCGATAGTTAAAATAAAGTAATGAAATACAATCAATAATGTAAAAATACCATTGCTAACAAGATTGATCAGTATACCTAGGTCCATTACATGTTTTGAGCTATAAGAGTCTTGTAATCTCTTTGATGTTATACCACCCAGTACTGCTGCAACTGATAAGAGAATAAAGCTAGTTCCATAATGAAGTGGATTCATTTTTAACATATCAAGCATAAAGAATGATCCCTCTGAGAAGTAGCTAAAGGATATACCATTAATGCAGCCTATGATAATACCATATAGTATAACACGCTTATCTTTCGATAAAATTCTTACAGCTTCAAACAAAGATATTTTACTGATCTTAGTTTTATCTAAGGTTTCTGGCAACCTATAATAGATAGTAACCATTAAAAATATACCAAATAAGATTAGTACTAGAAAAATATTACTCCAATGAGTATGCTTTGCTATAAAGCCACCAATTGTTGGCCCTATTGCAGGAAAAACAGATAAGGCAATACCAATTGTTGCAAAGGTTTTTCCTAAGTTTGGTCCGCTAAATGCATCTCGCGATATTGTTTGACCAAGCACAGTTCCAATACTACAGCCTAGAGATTGAACAAATCTACTTAGCATAAGAGTTTCAATCGAATCAGAAATATAGCATCCAATACAACCAAAGATAAACAGTAGAATCCCTAGTAGAACACACGGTTTCCTACCAATTCTATCTGATAATGTTCCCCAAAATATAACACCAAGTGCTAATCCAAATAAGAAAATTGTTAATGTATATTCGACATTCGATGGTGATGTCTGAAAGTTTGTTGCAATGTCAGGTAAAGAAGGTGTATAGATAGTTTCGGAAAACTGTGGTAACCCTACAATTAGTACTATTATCCAGATTGGAGGTAAAACTTTCATTATATGCAGTTTATTTAAAGTTTAAGGCGAGAATATGTATCATATAAGAAGTTTAAGCACAAGAAGAACTTTAACTGCTTTTAGTTAACACTGCTCTCTAAAAATTCTTGCTTCTGCTGCACTACTATATTCGTGCCAATTACTTTTGGCAGGAGAAGGTTGGATGTTATCAAGCTGAATACCGAAATCTTTTTCTATGTTTGGAAGTAAAATATCCATAATCCAACTTCTAATTTTTTCATCATGCAAAGTATGTAAATCAATAGTTATATGTGATGCCCACTTAAATGGTTTTATAAGATCTATTAGAAACTTTAAACACTTTAAGAACAACAGATAAAAAAAGTTAGGTTTATCAAGTTGTATATAGTAATCAATCTCTCTTTCTCCTCCGCGAGATTTTAAACTATCTATTGCTTCAGCTGTGACAACAGCATGGCCCTTATAGGATTGTAGAAAATATGTTTGCCATTTTTTACCTAGATCTTTCAACTCTAACATATCCTTCACAGTTTCAGCAATGAAATTAGTTCTTATTTCCTTAAATGCTTCTTTAAACAACTGTTTACATAGAAGTGGTATAAAATCTTGATTTGCTATAAATGCAAATGGTTTTGCTTCTTCTTGCAATTGCTGATACTCCCTACAATTTTTTAGATCCTCAAGTTGTTTGCTGATGTTTAATTTTTCTGCTTTATATTCCTCAATTCTTGCAACTTTTATCTTATATTGATTGATATGCTCATTAAGTAATCGAATCTGATCTTGTATTTTTGTTTTTGCACCAAATAATACATCAGAATTATCGTTCTTATTATTATGATTGAATTCCTTGATGAGGGATAAATCAAACCAGCTTTTGAAGCTTGATTCTTGTCGTGGCGATAAATATTCTCCCATTTTAAAGATGTCGTCGTTTAACTGGGTCAAAGCCTTCATTTGTTTTGAGTAGTCTTCTTCTAAACTTTTTATCTTGTCTTTATATTCTAATTCTTTAGCTATTTCTGCAAGTTTAAAATCGTATTCTTGAATTTTATTTTCTAGTTCTAGAATAGAACATTCCTCTAGATGAGATGGAAGCCTTTCTTGCATTTTTTTGATTTTCTTAAGATCAATGTCTTTTTCTATAATAATCTTTACAAGATTGATTATGTCTTCTGGGTTTGGATATACAAATTTTATCTCTAATCCATCAATCTCTATATATGTTCTTTTGTTGCGAAAGAGGGAGAGAACATTTCGTTCCGTAATTTGAAGTTCATTATTTTCATCAAGAGATATAATTTGTTGTCTCATTGTATAAATTTTTCATTTGCATTAAATTTTCTGAATACAATAATACAAAGGTAATATTACAATAATATTACGGGTTAATGCTAAGTGAATTTATTTTGGTGCGGATAGAGGGACTTGAACCCCCATGCCTTGCGGCACTGGTACCTAAAACCAGCGCGTCTGCCATTTCGCCATATCCGCTATGGGGCGAGCAACGGAGATCGAATCCGCGACCTCAAGTGCCACAAACTTGCGCTCTAACCAACTGAGCTATGCCCGCCATAACTTATCAGCGAATAAAATAACATATCTTTTTTTATATTGCAAACAAGAATGTCTTCGTTTTTTAGCTGTTTAAATAGATGATCTTTCTGTTTTTTGAGTCCAGTAGTTTCCTTAACAATTATAATAAATATTCTTTCGGATCATTATTAATTTTGTATATGAATTAAATCTAAGAAATCAGCATCTGTAATTAATATTCCTACTATAAACTACAAGATGTATTTATAAAAACATATTTCATATTATGAAAAATTTCATTCAACTTCATCCATATCTAAGTTGTTTAGGAGTTGTTGGTCTTAGTACTGCTTTTACTACTATCACTTCTCTTATTACTCATACTTTTCTAGCTCCAGATGTACCTGTAATGATTGCATTTGCTACACTTTCAGCAATGTTTCCTACTATTAATCAATTTAGACATCAAAAATTCTCTGATAATGAAGCTCTACAATATGGATTAACAGCCCTAAAAGGATTAGCAGGAAATTTTCTTCTATCTAAAATAAAATATGGATCAAATTATTCTGATGATTTAACAAAAATATCTTTATCAGAAAATAGCATTATGGCTAAATTATTCTTCATAAGCGCTGGAGTGCAAGCTGTTGCGTTTAAATATATTTTAGATAGTGCAAAAGAAGCTATGAAAACTCAAGATGATCCTCTTGATTCTCATTATGATGGAATAGAAGAAGCTCCTCTATACTCTTTATAGCTGTTCGCATCTAATGACCTCATAAACAATCAGAAAATTTCTCATTATGATTTATGTGATCTAAAGAATCACCTTCTTATTTCGATGATAAGGAAAAACGATGCTCATCCTGCACTTGATAAATTCTTCTTTTCTAAAAAAATTTCATAGCTCATTATAACACTTTTTTGATAGTACCGCTTTTTCGCTAGGCATTCTATACTTAGGTGTTCAAGATATAAAAAACCTCATATACTCTATCAAATATAGCTAAATTATGATAGTATTCAGCAAAAATATAGGTAAAAATTTATGCTAAAAACAAACTTGCGAACACATACATGTGGCGAACTAAATGAAAGCAATATAGGGGAGAAAGTTATAATCTCTGGCTGGGTCCACCGCAAGAGAGATCACGGTGGCGTTCTATTTATAGATCTGCGAGATCATTTTGGTATCACGCAGCTTGTAACATCACTTCAGGAAGAAAGCCTTAAAAAACTCTCGCAAGAACAATATGATGTACTAAACACTACAAGTTATGAAAGTGTAATTACTGTCAATGGTACAATTGTAGCTCGCTCGCCTGAAACAAGAAATTTACAAATTAGTACTGGTAGTATCGAGGTTATAGTTGAAAGCTATATAATACAATCTACAGCTGATATACTCCCGCTAAACGTGAATATTGATCAACAATTACCGGAAGAACTAAGACTTGAATATCGATTTTTAGACCTGCGACGCAAGAAGCTACATGACAATATTAAGCTAAGGAGCAACATTATCCGACACATTAGAAATAAAATGCATGATCTTGGCTTTACAGAGTTCCAAACACCGATTTTGACAGCTAGTTCTCCAGAAGGAGCAAGAGATTTTCTAGTTCCAAGTAGGCTGCATCCAGGTAAATTTTATGCATTACCGCAAGCACCACAGCAGTTTAAACAACTACTAATGATATCAGGTTTTGACCGATATTTCCAGATCGCACCATGCTTCAGAGATGAAGATGCAAGAGCTGATCGTGCGCCAGGAGAATTTTACCAACTTGATGTTGAAATGTCTTTCGTCAATCAAGAAGATATTTTCAGCAAGATAGAGCCACTTATGCATTGTCTTTTCACAGAATTTGCAGAGGAAGGATACAAAGTATCATCACCGCCATTTATTCGTATTCCATATAAGGAAGCAATGTTTAAATATGGCTCAGATAAACCAGATCTAAGAAATCCAATTGAGTTATCAGATGTAACAAGCGTATTTGACAACTCTGACTTTAGTATTTTCGCAAAAGCTATTAAAGATGGTTCAGTAATTCGTGCAATACCAGCACCAGGAGCAGCTTTAAAACCTAGAAGCTTCTTCGATAATATGATCTCATTTGCTCAGGCAGAACTTAATGCAAAAGGTCTAGCTTATATAATTTTTGATAGAGAAGCCAAAGGTCCAATAGCAAAGTTTTTAGACACTAATAGACTAAAAAACCTCATGGAGATTGCGAAGTTAAAAGATGGAGATGCAGTATTTTTTGTATGTGACAAGGTAGATAATGCAGCTAAGATTGCAGGAAAGGTGAGAATAAAACTAGGTGATGAGCTCGATCTATTAGAGAAAAATATCTACAAATTCTGCTGGATTGTAGATTTCCCATTCTATGAATGGAATGAAGATGAGAAAAAAGTTGATTTCTCACACAATCCATTCTCAATGCCACAAGGAGAGTTAGATGTTCTGAACGCAGCTGATACTAGAGAAAAACAACTAGAACTTGTCGCATACCAATATGATATTGTATGTAATGGAATAGAGTTGTCGAGTGGCGCAATTAGGAATCACAAGCCAGAGATAATGTATAAAGCATTTGAAATAGCTGGATATAATCAAGAATTTGTAGATGAGAAGTTCTCAGGCATGATCAATGCGTTTAAGTATGGTGCACCGCCACATGGCGGCATAGCACCAGGTATTGATAGAATGGTAATGCTACTTGCAAATGAACCAAATATAAGAGAAGTTATAGCTTTCCCACTGAATCAAAAAGCACAGGATCTCATGATGAATGCACCATCTACAGTTAGTGAAAAACAACTTAGAGAATTACATATAGTACATAGGAATAAGAAGTAGTTTATGCAAGCAAATAGTTATTTATGAGTCTAGAGGCACTTCTTCTATTGCATGCTGAAGATCAAGAGGATTAGTTGCATCAGGTCATACTCATTCAAATCTTGTAGCATTATATTTTTTAATCTCCTTATCTAAAACATCTACAATCTCAAGTTTGATTATAGTTTTAACTCCTTCATTAGCTATAAAATAAGGTTATCATCAAGCTTATAAATACAGCCTGGAGTTGCAATTATACCCTTTTCATGCGTATAAGCGATTTATTCTTTTCTTGGCCACATCATTCTGTACTGCCTGCATCAGATTTTGCCTATACCATATTGTTAAAAAACAATCATGCGTCAGTATGCTTAAAATATTTATATAAATAAATAGCTGTACGTCCTAAGAGATAGCCACAAAAAATTCCTTGTATCGTATCTTGAAACATAGAATATTTTAAAAATAATGCTGGTGAAACACTATTTAAATACCCAAAATAATATTTAATTGAGAAGAAAATGATATATATAAATAAAGGGATATAGCTACCTGGTACTATTAGTGACTTAGAATCTTTTTTAATTTCAACACTCATACCACGATGCATATAAAAACTGATCATTGCACTAATCATTAAAATAATAGCTGGTAAAAGAACATGTCTTGAGGAATTAAATGTTATATAATTCAATATTATAGGTATCAAAAGAACCTTAACCAAAGGCACATTATGAGATCTCGTAGATTTGATACCAATAAAGAGTAAGTATAAAAATACCAACCAGACCCATGATGGAGTGCCTAATAAAATTTTAATCATAGTTATTAAGTTTTTTATACTCTATATATCATGCAAAAAGATTTACAGGCTATTTATCCCTCTTGCTAAACTATGCTCATTTCATATAGCATAGTCAGGATCAGGAGATATTTCAAAATTCTTACATAAGACATTTCCATATTTTTTTACCATCCATATATGGTAGTTACTAATCTTAAAACCGAGCTTTAGAGCTGTATTTATTGATGCAGTATTGTCTGCTCTACAGGACCAACAAGGTGATAACCCTTCAGCTAAAAGCTGTTTAATAACATAAGAAGCTAACATTACTCCATAGCCTTTCTTACGATAGTTAGGATTGGTAATGATGTTAAATTCTGCATGTTTTCCACCTACATATAAATATATTTCATTTAACACTTCATCTTCCCTACATAAAAGATATCCTCGCCCATATTTTATGAAATTCTCATGAGATCCATACACATTAATAGTATCTTTATACCATCTACAGTTACTAAAATCTTGATATTCTTCAATCGTTTTGACCCGTAATCCATTCTCAAGTGGAAAAAATCGATATGTGTCTAATACAAATGATATTCTAAGGTGAAAATTCCAACCATATGGTAAAAACAAATGATTATATTGTTGTGCACAATAAATCATAGAATTTTCCTTATCATTTATAAGAGCAATGACTTCTTGAACTGCCGCGTTATTCAGCTCTCCAGCGATAATTACAAGTGGATTAGCATATTTCTCACTTGCAATTATTGCCCCATTGGATAGCTTAAATATATTACCAGTAATGCCATTTTCAACCATTTCTAAAATCACTCCTTTATATGCAAAGTTTGCGAATATTTCAGCAGCTTTATCTATATTTAAATTTATTAACATTTTACAAAATCGCCTTATTTTTTTACTTTCTTATCTCTAGTAAACTCATTTTGCATATTTTATATAATAAAACCAAAGTTTAGGTGAATCTCAAGTTGTATGCATTTTATTTGCTAACATTACATCTCCAGCAAGAAATAATGAACCACAGATTGCAATTCTTGCCGGTGTATCGGCTTTAAAGTTTTTCTCATGATAACTAATAATATCTTTCATACTATCTATAATTGAATCTGATACTATAGAATTAATACCCATTTCATAACAAGCTGTCTTTATTCTATGAGGATCTTCTGAGTCTGGCTCTGCCATAATTTCAATAGAGGAAACAAGCTCCACAACGCCTACAAAATATCTCAGAAATATCTTCATATCTCTATGAATAGTCCTGCCATGTATCATATATAATACAGCTTCAGGCTGTAATAATTGCAGATTAGCAGCTAACATTTGAGCTCCTGCCTCATTATGTGCTCCATCTAACCACAACTCAAAATTGTCTGGTAATAGCTTAGATAGAATGCCCTGAGTTATCCTCTCCATTCTTGCTGGCCATGATGCAATTTTAATACCAGTTGCAATATGTTCTAAATTCAATTTAGGAAATTGATTAATAACTTTTAAGGCGGTAACGGCTGCAGTTGAGGCATTTACATATTGGTGAATACCAATTAGTGCAGGCTTTGGTAGTTGAATAACTCCATTCTCGATTGTAATTGTAAAGGAATCATCATCATTTTTATTGAAATTCCAGTTGTATCCACAAGCATATTTCTTACATTCTACAGCTTCTGATTGTTTAATAAGTACATTCATTACCTCAGAAGGTTGCCAGCTAAAAATACATAATCCACCTTTTTTCAAGATACCTGCCTTTTCAAAAGCAATCTGAGAGAGAGAATTGCCTAAAAACTCCATATGGTCGAGCGATATACTTGTTATAATTGATGCAATTGGATTGTCTATAACATTTGTAGCATCGAGCCTACCTCCCATACCTACTTCTAGTAATAAAACATCAGCTGGTATCCGAGAAAAAGCAAGAAAAGCTATAACTGTAATACCTTCGAAAAATGTGATTGGTATGTCGAATGCTTCACTTATTAGCCGACATTCCTCTGCCAATTGTGTAACTAGCTCAGTAGATATAAAATTACCATTGAGTGTAATTCTCTCGTTAAAATTGTATAAGTGTGGTGAAATATATTTGTGAACTGAGTAGCCAGCTGACTCGAAAATTGCCTGTAAGTAGGCTAGTGTTGAACCTTTTCCGTTAGTACCTGCTATGTGTAAAACTGGCGGTAGATTTTTATGTGGATTGCCTAGTTTTTCCAGTAGAAAATTCATCCGCTCCAGTCCTAAATTAATATCTCTATTGCCGCGTGGTACTGGCCAGTGAGGCATCCAGAACTTCTTTGGTCTATGTTGCATTTTTCTTTACAAAATACTTTAGCTACTTCTATATATTGTATTTTTCCTATAAAAACTAGATTTTAGTGTCTCATTCATAAGCCTAAGATTCCCGGCTCAACAGAGCAGTTTAGATTGTGATTTTCACAAAAATTGGCAATTTTGTTCTGTAGACTCATTTCAGCTTATCTTGTATGTCTGCAAAATTTATAACATTATTTTCAGGATCGTCCTCATCATCGTGTTTCTGAGTACCGCCGCTAATCATTTCATGAAACTTGCTTTTTCCTAGCATGCCCATGTTATCTGGATTCATCCTTAGAGTAAAGTCAACTGATGGATCTGCAAAAGCAGTGACAGCACAGAAAGGAATCACTAACCTAGTTTCTTTCCCGCTGAAGCTAAGATCAACACCAAAAGAATCTTCATAAACCTCTAGATTTTTAAATTGATTTTGCAGCGCTATAGTGATTTCATTTGGGTATCTTTCTGCGAGATATTTGGGTATGACGACTCTATCATATTGTGTCATAAAGCTTACATGAAAGTGATGTTCTCCAGTAATTCCATGGTTCGAAATACTAGTTAAAACGTTTTTAATCAGCACTCTCATTGCGCTATCCGTAAGGTATTCGTAGTCTATCATTTAAAAAAATATTTTTACCCTTTAGTATACATACTAGAACTTATATATCAATTGTATTACAGACTAAAATGCAATGAAAGATCATAATCTTGAAAGATCTAATAATTCTTAGAAAAGAGAAAATATAGTCACTATGCGACCTATTGACTCTTATAGATAGTAGTATCATTAGAGTTAATCAGTTGATAATTAATTAATAGATCTGAAAATTTTCAGGTATAATAAAATCTAATAAAAATTATTTTTAATATGAATATAGAGAAATTAGAGTTACAGCTTAAGGATTTAAAAAATCTACTTAGAGGTGTAAAAAGCGCACATGATTTACAAAATATCAAATCACAGTTCTTAGGTAAGAAGAGTGAAATTACTGAGCTAATGAAGATTATTCCATCGCTACAGCCAGATGCAAGACAGGCTTTTGGAGAGCAGATTAATAAATACCGTAATGAATTTTCTAATATGATTATTATTAGAGGTAGTGAACTTGAAGTTGAACTTATCAATGAAAGATTGAGAACTGAAGCAATTGATTTTACAGTTCCATATTCTAATGGAATCAAAAGTGGGACTCAACATATTGTAACTAAAACTATTGATGAGCTACTGATGATTATGAGCCATCTTGGTTTCAAATCAGTTTCTGGTCGTGAAATTGAAGATGATTTTCATAACTTTACAGCACTAAATGTACCTCCTTTACATCCAGCTAGGCAATCTCAAGATACATTTTATACAGACAATGACTATTTTCTCAGGACACAAACTTCCTCAGTACAGATTCGTCATATGGAATCAAATAAGCCACCTCATTATATAGCATCGATCGGGAAGGTCTATCGCGTAGATAACATTGATTCAACTCATTTACCTATGTTTCACCAAATGGAGTGTCTTTGTATAGACATAGGCATTACTCTTATAGATTTAAAACAGGCTATGGAAAATATGCTTAGGATGTTCTTTATGGTTAAAGATCTGCCTATAAGATTCCGTTCTAGCTATTTTCCATTTACCACCTCATCAATGGAAGTGGATATAATGTATAATGATAAGTGGCTTGAGCTAGGTGGCTGTGGTATGGTTCATTGCAAAGTACTTGAGGGTGTAAATATCAGCTCAGAAGATTATCAAGGCTTTGCATGGGGAATGGGAGTAGAAAGACTTGCTATGGCTAAACACAAAATAACTGATATTAGAGATTTTTTTGAAAACGACATCCGCTTTTTGAGGTATTATGGCTAGAAATTTTCTATTGTCTTGAGATTAAAACTATCTGGAAATTAGTTTCCTAACAAGAAGAAAATAAAAAAAATGAGTTTTCTACTCCACAATATTAATTTACCTACTACAAATATCTGTTTGTTGAAACAGTTACTATAATAGTGATCCGTACTTATATCAGAACTATTAATGTATAGTGAGAAGCTCACCTGAAAAGTTGTATAATATTTGATCTCTTTGCTGGGAACTGCTTTTGGTCTTCATCAGTTCATGAGAAATTTGATCATTGAGTAATAGTGGATGGTAGCATATTTTGGATGAATCTATATTATGATTTGATGCAACTAGATTAAAAACTACTTATAAAATCTTCTTGTAGAGTATTTTTAATTTTATAAATGATGACAACTTAAAGTTTTTTATATAAATATTAAGCTATTTGCCTTCTATATAAGATTAGTTTAAATTATCAATGAATGGGAATAATTTGCTTTATGAAAATTTTAAAGTTTTTATCATTATTGATGATATTTCAGGCTGTAGTCGCTTGTACATCATATAGATATGAGTATATTCCTCCGCAAGATCCTGAAGGACAAAAATGTATTCAAAGTTGTATTAACCAAAAGTGGACTTGTACAAGTAATTGTCATTCAGACTACTCGAGATGCATTTCATTTAGAGGTGGAATTAACATTAATATTAATAGCTTTGGACAACCACAGCCCACACAACAAGATCCAACACAAATGTGTGATGGAGCTAAGTCTTCATGTGTAAGTAGTTGCGATAGATTCTATAATGACTGTTATAGAAGCTGTGGAGGAATGATCAATATCTATGAGGTAAATTAAGCCTAGAATCTCACTACCTAGGTTGATGAAGCTGAAGAGTGGTAAAACATCATGCAGGATTCATTATCTCTAAGATTAAGTTGAGTAACCAACTATTACTATCGTATAAGATATGTTCTTTTCCATACTGAGCCTTTGTAGCTATCATACTTATTACCTTTTGTTATAAAAACAGTACATATTAATTTTTCTTTTATCTCATCCTTTAGAGTGTTTTATATATAACTTTCTCTCTAGTGTTAGATCTTGAGAGTATAAATGCTTAGCATGTTATAAAATCATTAACTAGATTATTGTTCCAATTATTTTCAGCATTAAAGGTCTAATTGATGTAAGAAATCAGATAGTCTGTATCAAGCAAATTTAAAATGACTCTAGTAACACTAATCTATGTCTAAAAATAATTTCAACGATTTTTAATAACTTTTTGTCATGTTGATGTTATTTAAATGGCTGTTAAATATGCTATCCAAAATAATATATTATATATAAACCGACTTTATTCCATTGATGAAATATGTAGTTTAGAAATAACACTATTGGCGTAATAGAGCAGATAAAATTATATATTTGTAGTTGCCTTATATCTTTTAACAAAAAATAATACAAAATTACTAATATTAAAACTTAAGTATATGTATTTATGGCAATTGTAATAATTACTGCAAAGCGTAGTCCAATTGGTAGTTTTGGAGGTAAGTTATCAAAAATCAAGATCTCAGACCTAACTTCGCAAATTCTCAAATCATCTATTAAAGATCAATCGAATATTTCGAAAATAATATTAGGACATGTACTGACAGGGGGGTTTGGTCAGAATACAGCACGTCAAGCAGCAGTTACAGCTGGTATAACATATGAAGTTCCAGCTTATACTATCAATCAGGTCTGTGGTTCAGGTATGAAATCTATAATGATTGGTTATAATGAGGTCAAGCGTGGTCATTGTGTTGTAGTTGGAGGTCATGAGATAATGAGTCAAGCTCCTCATAATATTTTTATCCGCAATAAGCCTAACTTTGGTAATATTACTCTTTATGATTCAGTTGTGTTTGATGGTTTAACAGATGCTTTTAATAATATCCATATGGGAATGACTGCAGAGCATCTCGCTAAGACATATGACATTACTAGAGAGATGCAAGATAAATGGGCATATGACTCTCAAATGCAAGCTAGTACAGCTCAGAAGAATGGAAAATTTGCTGATGAGATAGTACCAATCGTACTTTCCGATGGAACTGTTTTCGAACATGATGAATTTATCAGACATGATACTTCTCTCGAGAGACTCGCTAAATTGAAACCATTTTTCCTTAAAGATGGCTCTGGCACAGTCACTGCTGGTAATGCCTCCGGTATTAATGATGGCTCTGCTATTTTAACTCTAATGAAAGAAGAAGATGCAGTCAATAATGGAATTAGACCTCTTGCTAGAATTATATCTTTTGCTGAAGCAGGAGTAGATCCAATGCTGATGGGAATAGGACCAGTTCCTGCATCTAAAAAAGCTCTAGAGTTAGCTGGTTGGTCTATTAATGATCTAGATCTAATTGAGCTAAATGAGGCGTTTGCAGCGCAGGTTTTGGCTGTAAATAAGATGATGGAGTGGGATATATCTAAGGTTAATGTGAATGGTGGTGCTATTGCTCTTGGACATCCGATTGGTGCTTCGGGAGCGCGTGTAGTTGTCAGTCTCATCCATGAATTGCGTAAAAAAAAGTTAAAACGAGGCCTAGCTACCGCCTGTGTTGGCGGCGGGATGGGGGTTGCTGTCTGTATTGAAGCTATCTCTTGAATACTTGCTAAGTCAAATTAGAAATACTAACTTTTTTAACAACACCTTTACCGTTCATAGCTACCTCTACAACAGAAGCAATGACTTCAAGAGATTCTAACTTATCCTATTTTATTAATACTTATGCCCCTAAAGAAGCTTCATATTGTTATATGATTTCTGATCTACAAAATTGCTGCTACATCTCATTTTTTCTGGGGATAAATTTTTCATAACGAGTTTATATAGTAAGTGGGTTTTTAAGTTTATTGACAACGCATAGTATATTGATGCTCATAGCGATGATGTTTGCTCATTTAGAATGTGTATAAACTAATTATCAGTTTTAGCTAAAATACATGGCAGTTTGTATCATATCATTTTAATAAAAAGCATATACCAAATCTTTTAAGTTTGGCTATAGATCATTACTTTGCAATAGGATCAAAAAACTTATGGCACTTTTCACTACTGCAGAATTTCTTAAGAAAATTCCTGTATTCTCAACTCTTTATTACTTCTCGAGATTACACTATAAATATTATATAGATTGTTATATAGATTGTTCTCCATGATCTAAATCCGGTCAAAATATTTATAATTCAGCATTTCAAACATGATATTGAAATTAAAAATTGTATAAATTTCACCAATAAAGTTCTTTACTACAATGATTTAGTTGAAAATTCAACAGAGAATAATTCATTTTAGTTTTCCGTATATTCTTGAGTCAGTAATCACACCTTTGGAATCAAATCAAACCCAGTGTATGGAACTAATACTTCTGGCATCGAGATTGAACCGTCTTGGTTTTGATAGTTCTCCATTATTGCTACAATTGTCCGTCCTATTGGCAGTCCAGAGCCATTTAGTGTATGTAAAAACTCATTACCATCATCAGTTTTATATCTTGCCTTCATCCGTCTTGCCTGAAAACTATGGCAGTTTGAGCAGCTAGATATTTCTCTATAGGCCTTCTGTCCTGGTAACCAAGCTTCGATGTCATAGGTCTTTGCGGCACAGAAACCTGTGTCCTGACTACATAACAACATCACCCTGTAAGGTATTTCTAGTCGTTTCAGAATCGTTTCAGCTGCGTTTAGCATTCTCTCATGTTCTGCATCTGATTCCTCTGGTTTCACAATGCTTACTAGCTCAACTTTTGAGAACTGATGTAACCTAATCATGCCTCTTGTATCGCGTCCTGCACTACCTGCCTCAGATCTAAAACAAGGTGTATGTCCTGTCAGGCGAATTGGCAGCTGTCCCTCGTTCAATATCATATCTGCAACCATACTAGTAAGAGTCACTTCAGCAGTTGGTATCAACCTATACTCTCCATTATCAACTACAAATGAGTCCGCTGCTAGATTTGGTAGTTGTCCTGTGCCAAACATAGTACTCTCTCGCACCATGAATGGTGTGGACATTTCTATATAGCTAAACTCTTTTGTATGTATATCAAGCATAAAGTTCACTAGAGCTCTCTCAAGCTTAGATAGCATTCCTTTTAGCGTCACAAATCTACTTCCAGATATCTTAGCTGTCTGTTCGAAATCCATCATTCCAAGTGCCTCACCTAACTCAAAGTGTTGCTTTAGTTCAAAATCAAATTGCTTTGGTTTTCTATAAGCCTTAACGCAAATATTATCATTTTCATCAACTCCAAATGGAACTTCATCACTTAAAATGTTTGGCAACGTCATTAGATACTCAACCAGTTTTGCATTCTCAGTAGTAAGTTCTTCTTCAGATAGTCTCATTTCAGCTTTTGCTGTTTCAACCTCAGTCATAAGTTTCGCAATCTCTTCCTTATCTTCGCCTTTATTTTTCAGTATACCGATATTTTTAGATAGATCATTTATTTTTTGTTGCAGTCCTTGAACTCTTGTCTTATAATCTCTAACTTTCTCATCAACTTTAAGTATCTCTTCAGCAGTTACAGTTAAGCCTCGTCTCTCAATAGCTTTATTGAACTTGTCAGGATTAGCTCTAACATATTTTATATCGTGCATTTTTTATCACCACTATATTTTAGTCGATTTATTTTTGCAATAAAAAAGCAATCCAAGATAACTTGTGTTTAACGCTAAAATCAAGTCTTCGCATAATCTGCAGCCCACTCAGTTGCTGTGCCAGCTCCCATAAAGACAATTACATCTCCAGGTAGCTTTATATCATCTAAAATTTGATAAATTGAGTCCTTATCATTTTTAAAATAAATCTCTTTATGAGGAAATTTATCTTTCATTAGCTGCACTAGTAGCTCACTAGAAATACCATCAACTGGCTCCTCACTAGCACTATAAATATTTGACACGATAGCAATATCAGCATCAGCCATACAATCTACAAAATCCCCCATCAAAGCTGCTAATCTACTATATCTATGTGGCTGTAGAACCCCTATAACTCGACTTTTTAGCTCATGTGCAGTAGCAATTGTAGCCTTTATCTCAGTTGGATGATGTGCATAGTCATCGATAATAGTAATCTCTTTATTATTCGCTAATAGGTTGAATCTTCTAGCAACTCCAGAAAAATTTTTCATCATTTGTTGTGCACCATTAATCACAGCATCAATTAAACCATAGGTTGCAATTGCTATTGAAAAAGCAGCTAATGCATTTAATATGTTATGCTTCCCATAAGCATTTAATTTCACATCGCTTATCTCTCTACCAAAAGCTACGATCGTAAAATTTTCTCCTAGATCTTTTACATAGATATCATTTGATTGATCAAATCCATAACGTATAACATCATTTTTACTGATTTTAAGTTGTTTTATCACCGGATCATCACCAAATATAATGACTGACTGAACGTCATCACCATTGATAAATTTCTCGCAACAACTTACAAAATGTTCTAAATCTCTATAATATTCAGCATGTTCAAACTCAACATTTGTCAGTACAGCAATATTAGTTTTAAGATCCATAAAAGTCCCATCAGACTCATCAGCTTCTACAATCATAAGTTGATCTGATCCAAATCTAAAATTACTATCAAAAAGTCCCATAATGCCACCACTAAAGATTGTAGGATTAGCATTTAAGTAATAAAAAAGCTCACCTGTCATAGTAGTTGTAGTAGTCTTACCATGCGCACCAGAAATAGCTATAACAAGCCTATTTTGCATAGTGATTTGGCTTAAAATCTCACTTCTACTTAAAATTGTAATACCTAACTCTATAGCTCTAATTAATTCAGGATCGCTACTCTTTATAACTGTGGATTTCACCAAATAATCTATATCTTTGTTAATGTTATCTTGCGAATTTTCCAGTACATTTATCCAATTTTTCCTTAGGTTTGTAGCTATCTTGCTATTTGTTATACTATCGCTCCCTTGGACGTTACAACTGACTTTTTTCAAGTACTGTGCAATAGCACTCATGCCTATCCCGCAAATTCCAATAATATGAAAGCTTTTGTCTTTCAGAATCATTTTGACTTTTTTTTAAAAACCTGATTATATTCGAATTGATTTTTACATAAATTAATAATGCACACAATGAGAAACGATCTTCTCAATAGAAATCTCGCAAATATTAAGCCGTCAACAACTTTAACAATGAGTGCTAGAGCAGCGGCAATGAAAGCAGGAGGGTTACCAGTAATAAATTTAGCTGTAGGAGAGCCAGACTATGATACACCAGATGCAATAAAATCTGCAGCTAAAAAAGCTATTGATGAAGGCAAGACAAAGTACACTCCAGTTGAAGGTGTGAAGCCTCTTCGCGAAGCAATCTGTGCTAAATTCCTCAGAGAAAATGCTTTATCTTATACTCCAGACCAAATTATAGTCTCTAGCGGTGCTAAACAAACTCTTTTTGTAGGACTAGCTGCTACAATTAACCCAGGCGATGAAGTTATTTTACCAGCACCTTTCTGGCTATCTTATATGGACATGATATTACTAGCAGGGGGCGTGCCAGTAGTAGTGCAGTGTAGTGCTGGAAATAGTTTTAAATTAACTATGCAACAACTCCAAGATGCAATCACTCCTAAAACCAAGTGGTTGATGCTCAACTCACCAAGTAACCCAACAGGAGCTGTATATAAAGAAGCAGAGCTATATGCGCTAGGACAAGTTTTATTGAAAAATTCTCATGTAATGATAATGTCAGATGACATATATGAACATATGGTATATGACAACCAGAAGTTTTACACAATTGCTCAAATTGTACCAGAACTGAAAGATAAAACTCTTACAGTAAATGGAGTTTCTAAGTCCTACTCAATGACTGGTTGGAGGCTTGGATATGGGGCTGGTCCAGTTCAGCTCATCAAGGCTATGACTATTATTCAATCTCATACTACTGCACATACATCATCTATCTCACAATATGCTGTAATTGATGCTCTAAATGGTGCGCAGGACTTCCTTCCTGGATATAAGAAAATGCTTCAAAAGCGCCGCGATATCTTCTATGATCACCTAAAAAAAATTCCATTACTCAAATGTGAAAAACCAACTGGTGCATTTTATATGTGGGTTGACTGTAGCGAGGTAATTAAAAATTCAAATGGTAAAATTAAGGATAGTCACGATTTCTCTATGTATCTTTTAGAAAAAATGCTAGTTATGGGTGCTCCTGGTGATGCATTTGGTACTCCAAACTATATTAGATTCTCATATACAGTAAGTGAAAGTGATATAGTTGAAGCCTGCAAACGCATTGAAACTGCTTGTTTTGAGCTAAGTAATTTGTAAACTATGTATTTAAAAAATGCTAGTTATGGGTGCTCCTGGTGAGATTTTCAGAAATAGATGACTAATTAAAAATACCGACTGATCATCTTGTCAACTTTAGATTGATTTTCATCACTCAACTGGCTGAGTGGTTCTCTAACAGCAGGTGAAGTTATCAAACCAAGCTTATAGGCAAAGTATTTAACTGGCACAGGATTAACTTCACAGAAAAGCGCATTATAGATTGGGTAAAGATGCGCATGGATAGACTGAGCCTTTACCATATCAAAATTTTTAGCAGCAGAATGTAATTGATAACAAATATCTGGCATAATATTAGATACAACTGATACACAACCATATCCACCATTAACATAAATTGAGAGACTATTTACATCATCGCCAGCTAAAATTGTAAATTTACTACCACACGCAGCTCTAAACAATTCGTAGTTGCTATTAGCATCAGATATGAAATCTTTTGAATAGGTGTTTTTTTGCATTTCACTCCAATCTATATAAAGGCGAATTGATCTTAAGCTGTCATAATCTTTAAGAGATACAATATTGCTCAGTGACATTAATCTCATTAGTGTTGCATCTTCTATATGCACGCTAGTTCTACTAGGTATATTATAAAGAATTATTGGGATATTTAGAGCATCATTAACAGCTTTGTAATGTTTATATAGACCCTCTTGTGATGGGCGATTGTAGTATGGGGTAACAACCATTGCGCCATCAGCTCCAAGCTTCTCAGCCAGAATGCTTTGTTCAATAGTAGTTCTAGTGCAGTTAGTCCCAGTTCCAACTACAATTTTAGGTCTATATTGCTTACCATTAACTAGAAACTTACTATCTATTGCTAGGTCATTCACTAGAGATATTACATATTGTATAACTTTCACTTTCTCATCATTAGCTATAGTCATACCTTCTCCAGTTGTACCAAAAAGAATTATTCCATCAACTTTATAATTAAATTGATTTGTAACGAGTTTTTTAAGACTCTCAAAATCAATTGATTGATCGACAAAAAATGGTGTTATTAATGCTGTATATAGTCCTTGAAACATTTTTTTGCTCACTATAGCATTGTTATACTATTTTGTATAAAATTTTAGCTGAAAAATGGCTTGACACCAGTAGAACCGAAACCACCAGCTCCTCTATCTGTATCATCTAGCTCAGTAACTATATTCCATTTAACTTGAGAGAATTGATTAATAATCATTTGAGCTATTCTCATCCCTCTTTCAATTACAAAATCTTCTTGACTTAAATTGATTAGTGGTACAAATATTTCACCTCTATAATCTGAGTCAGCTGTGCCTGGCGAATTAACAACAACTACACCATTTTTATAAGCTAAGCCTGATCTAGATCTTATTTGTGCTTCAAAGCCTTCTGGCAATGCTATCACTATACCTGTCGGGCAAAGATATCGCTCCATAGATTTAAGAATTTTCTTTTCATTTATTGCTGCTAAGAGATCCATACCTGCACTATGAACAGTTGCATAAGATGGCAGAGGTAATCCTGAAGAATGAGGTAGAGCTTTAATTTTAACTTGAATTTGCATTTTCTCATCATTATAGTGAATTGATCTATAAAATCAAACATTGATTTATTTCCTAAATATATATATTGTGGATTAAATTAATCTATATCAATCGATTTCACGAATGATTAAAGTATGTGTATTTTGCTCAGCCAGGATAGGTTCAAATGAGGCTTTCAAAGATGTAGCTAAGAGATGTGGAAAGCTCATTGGAAAAAACGGTTATGATATGGTTTATGGTGGAAGCTCAAGAGGTTTAATGGGTATTACAGCTAAAGAAGCAGCAAAATATGGTGCCAGAGTTATAGGTGTATTCCCAACACCACTTTCACCAGATGACAAAAACTTATACTATTCAGAAAATAAACAACCTAACTCATCTATACAATATGAGACTCTTAATACAAAAATGGATGAAGCTCTCTTTGTAAATAATATGTTTGAAAGAAAAGAGAAAATGTTTGCAATCTCAGACGTTTTTGTAATACTTCCTGGTGGACTTGGTACTATAGATGAATTTTTTGAATTCTTTACAATAAAAAGCCTCGGTTGGCATAAAAAAGAGATTATACTTGTAAATACTGATGGATACTGGAATAAAATGATTGATATGATTGAATATACGATTGATATGAAGATGGCATCAAAAAGTTGTAGGACTTTCTTTAAAGTTTGCCTCGAACCAGAAGAAGCTTTTGAGTATATTAAACTTATAGTTAAACCAAAGTAGAAATGCTGAAGATTTTTTGATTCATCGATATGTCATTATAAAAAATAATTTAACAAAATGTCAAATTTATTGCAAATACAAAATGGTAAAAGACTTATAGATAAAACTAAAGCAGAAAGACTGGTAGTAATCTTTCATGGTTATGGCTCTAACAGAGAAAACCTTTATGATTTAGGTGAGGCCTTATCATTACATAACCCAACTTTCAGATTCATTATACCAAACGGCATCCAAAATTTCGAAGAAGGTGCAGGCGGCTATCAATGGTTTAGTTTAAGAGACTATACACAGAAGGCTATGGAGCGCGGTTTAGCTAATGTTACTCCTAAAATATCTGAATGGGTAAAAACTCGGTTAAATGAATTGAATCTCACTCAAGATAATCTTTACTTAGCTGGGTTTTCACAAGGGGCAATGTTATCTCTTTACTTGGCTGCTTCAAAACAGCTCTCTCCTAAGAAAATTATAGCTTTCTCTGGTGTATTTATCCCACCAAAAGAAGCTAATACAACTGATAAAGCAATCTCAATCCTAGCTATCCATGGCGATAGAGATCAAATACTACCGATCAATATGACTGAAGAAAGTTATAAACTCCTTCCACACTATGGACTAAATAAATTGCACTACATATCTGAGAAAGGTATAGAACACTATATAACACCGCAAGCGATTACAGAAGCAAACAATTTTCTAAGAGCTGATTGAAGACCAACCTACTTACCTTATTTTTTCACAGACAAAACTTTTTTAATCTTCATCATCTGCAACAGGTAACACACCACTAATTAGCGGCTGTTGATGGGTCACATTAAATTTATTCTCAAAGTTATCTAGTCTAGTCTTAAGCAATCTAGATCTATTCTCTGCATCACTTATAGTTGAGCTAGCCTGATCTAGTTTCAGTTTGGTTTTATTTAGTAAATCAGCAAATTTCACAAATTCTCTTCTTACAACATCAAGGACCTTCCATACATCACTCGATCTCTTCTCAATTGCAAGTGTTCTGAATCCCATCTGTAGACTATTAATTATCGCACTGAGAGTTGTTGGACCAGTGATAATGATTTTATACTCTCTTTGTACAGTATCGACTAATCCAGGATTCCGTAAAATCTCAGCATATAAACCTTCAATTGGGATAAACATCAGAGCAAAGTCAGTTGTAAATGGTGGCTGAATATACTTCTCAGCAATAGTTTTAGCACACTTTTTAATACCAGCCTCAATCGCTTTCTCCTCAAGTAAAATTATATCCTTATCGCATTTATCATGAGCTTCAACTAGTCGCTGGTAGTTAGCCAGGGGGAATTTAGCATCTATTGGCAACATCACATGCTTCTGAGTTGGATCTTTACCAGGCAAATTTATAGTAAACTCAACTCTATCTTGTGACCCAGATTTTATGGCCACATTTTTACTATACTGCTCCTTAGTTAAAAATTGTTCTAATATATTCTCGAGCTGTACTTCTCCTAAGATACCGCGTGTTTTAACATTGCTTAGAACTTTCTTTAGATCGCCAACACCAGCAGCAAGCGATTTCATCTCACCTAGCCCCTGATAAACCATCTCAAGTCTCTCACTCACTATTTTAAATGAGTCACCCAGACGTTTTTCAAGTGTATCATGTAATTTCTCTTCAACTGTAAGACGAATTTTTTCAAGTTTCTCCTCATTATCTTTCTGCATATTACTCAACTTAACCTCGACAGTATTTCGTAGATTTTCCATCTTAGTTTCATTACCAGTAGATAGCTGATTCATCTGAGTATTAATCATCTCAAAAGCATTTTGCTGAGCCATAATTATTGATTGAATATTATGACTTACTGAATTTATAACTGAATTTTCAACTTGAGTAGCTGAGTTTACAACTACATTTTGAATGAGATGCAGCTGTTGCGTAATCATTTCAACTTTAGCACTTAGATCCAGAATAATAGCTTTTTGTTCAATAAAGAGATTATCTTGACTATTCTTTATCTTTCTACTATTAATAATTAATATTATTATAGCTGTAATACATAGAATTGCAGCTATAATAACAAGTGTTAGGCTATCCATAGAATTTTCCATAACTATATACTGATTTTATCTATCTTCAAATAGATTTAATGCTAGATAATTGGAGGTATAAGCTGTAGAGGTTTCATCAGACAGATTATCTCTTAAATCCAATAACCTTGAGAGATGCACTTAAGAGGCATGCCTTAATTAGACCCGGTGCAACAAATGGCATCAATCCATGAGTAATTGCTCCAGAAATTCCAATAAAAGTACTTAACCAAGCAATACCAACTGCGAATAAAATGATATTGCCTAAAACACAGGCGAATATTATTGATAAAAATGATCTGAGTCCAAACTTTTCTTTAAACTGATTCATCACATATACTGCAGCAATAAAGCCAAATAAATAGCCAGATGATGGCGATGTTATTCCTGACGCAAAATTTGCAAATACAGGTAATCCAGCTGTGCCAGCAAGAACATAAGCTATCATGGATATCAGTCCGTCACTTTTACTATATGTAAGACCTATAAGCATAACAGCTACTGTCTGTAGAGTTATTGGTACTGGTTCTAACGGCAGAGAAATCTGAGAACACGCAAAAATCAAAACAATGCCTGATATAATTTTCAGAATTCTTTGAAATAAAAATAGATTTGACTCAGAAAAGGTTTTGCTTCGCATAGGAGTTTTGTAGAAAATTTTTGCAGAAAACATAAAAGACAGTGGGTTCCTTGCTTTGGAGGTAATCCAGCCGCAGGTTCCCCTACGGCTACCTTGTTACGACTTCCCCCTAGTCATCAGCCTCACCGTGGTACACTGCCTCCTTTCGGTTAGCACATGTACTTAAGGCAAGACCAACTCCCACGGAGTGACGGGCAGTGTGTACAAGACCCGGGAACGTATTCACCGCAGCATTCTGATCTGCGATTACTAGCGATTCCGACTTCATGCACTCGAGTTGCAGAGTGCAATCCGAACTGAGATGATTTTTTAGGATTAGCTTTAGGTCGCCCTATTGCAGCCCATTGTAATCACCATTGTAACACGTGTGTAGCCCAGGTCATAAGGGCCATGCTGACTTGACATCATCCCCACCTTCCTCCAGCTTTCGCTGGCAGTGCCCTTAAAGTCCCCGGCCGAACCGCTGGTAACTAAGGGAAAGGGTTGCGCTCGTTGCGGGACTTAACCCAACATCTCACGACACGAGCTGACGACAGCCATGCAGCACCTGTATGTGAGTTCCCGAAGGCACCCTCTCCCTTCAGAGAGGTTCTCACTATGTCAAGGTCAGGTAAGGTTCTTCGCGTTGCGTCGAATTAAACCACATGCTCCACCGCTTGTGCGGGTCCCCGTCAATTCCTTTGAGTTTTAATCTTGCGACCGTACTCCTCAGGCGGAGTGCTTAACGCGTTAGCTGCGGCACCAAGATCTTAATCCCAACACCTAGCACTCATCGTTTACTGCGTGGACTACCAGGGTATCTAATCCTGTTTGCTCCCCACGCTTTCGTGCAACAGCGTCAGTTTTTGGCCAGATAGTCGCTTTCGCCTCTGGTGTTCCTCCTAATATCTATGAATTTCACCTCTACACTAGGAATTCCACTATCTTCTCCAATACTCTAGTCTTGCAGTATTGATAGCAGGCCTCGAGTTGAGCTCGAGAATTTAACTACCAACTTACAAAACAGCCTACGCACGCTTTACGCCCAGTAATTCCGAGTAACGCTAGCCCCCTTCGTATTACCGCGGCTGCTGGCACGAAGTTAGCCGGGACTTTTTCTGTAGGTACCGTCATAATCTTCCCTACTAAAAGAGCTTTACAACCCTAAGGCCTTCATCACTCACGCGGCGTCGCTCGATCAGGCTTTCGCCCATTGTCCAAAATTCCCCACTGCTGCCTCCCGTAGGAGTCTGGGCCGTGTCTCAGTCCCAGTGTGGCTGGTCGTCCTCTCAGACCAACTACAGATCGTAGCCTTGGTAGGCCTTTACCCCACCAACTAGCTAATCCTGCATAGGCTCATCTTGTAGCGATAAATCTTTCACCTCTCGGCAATATGGAGTATTAGCTGCTGTCTCCAACAGTTATTCTCCTCTACAAGGCAGATTCCTATGTATTACTCACCCGTCTGCCACTAGTAAACCTAGCAAGCTAGATTTACCCGTTCGACTTGCATGTGTTAGGCATGCCGCCAGCGTTCACTCTGAGCCAGGATCAAACTCTCATGTTTTATCCTGTTATTACTCAAAAAGTAATCAACTTTAAATATTAATTTATGTATTCTCTATGGAATTACCACTGTCTTTTATGTTTTCTACTAACTTTTTAAACATTTTTGAATTTTTGTTTTGGTTTGTTACAACCTCACGGAAAGTAGTTATACATTGCTTTTAGATGCATGTCAACACCATTTTTCGATTTTTTTAATATTTTTTTCAAAAAAATCATCAATTTTTTTAAATCTTACAAAAAACTGGTCTAAAATTAGTTTCTCAATTAATTTTATTATGCTAAACGATTATCCATCTGCATAAAGATTATATATGCAGAGTAAATTAACAAAACTACAAAATATGAAAAAATCTGATCAAACAAATCATCATCATCATGTACTTGCTTTAGCAAAAATTCTAGAAAAGCTAAACAATCTTCCAAAACAAAAATATCCACAGGTGGAAGAGATGCGCAAGAGGTTGACCGATCTTCTTAGTGAGGATACCCATCCAAATTATATTCAGTGTATACATGACAGGCTTGGGATAATAATGCAGAACTTTCCTAAGCCGAGTCAGTTAATAACAGAGGCGGCAAGTAGTAATGGGAATCATGAGACTTTAAAGCAGTTAAGAATGTTATTAGCACTAGAACGCAATGAGCCAGGTATAATTTCGGAGTTACTCAGGGTAGAACAAGACTTGAAACAAGAACCTCTACCTCAACACATAGCAGAGATGTTAAGAACTAACTGTATAAACTGTATAAAGGATAGTATAGAACATCTAGAGAGCAGACTTCAGACAGAGGAGAAGAAAGAGGAAAAACCACCACAAAATTCTTGGAGGAGTCAACTGCAGAATAACGAAGAATCTTCTAAAGAATCTAAAGGTCTCTAGTCTCTAATAGTTTAAAACTTCTTCTCCCCAGCCAAGAACATCTAGCTTTGCTCTAGATGGTATGAACTTAAAACATTCTTCTGCTAGTGCGAACCTATTTTCTCTCATAAGCTTCTCCTTTAAGATTTTCATAATTTTATGGAGATGCAATACATCGTTTGCTGCATAATTCAATTGCTCTCGAGAAAGCTCTGCTGCCCCCCAATCAGAAGATCTCTCCGCTTTAGAGATTTTAATATTTAATAGTTCATCACATAGAGAACGTAATCCATGAGCATCAGTATAAGTTCTAACTAAGCGGGAAGAGATTTTTGTACAAAATATATTTTCTATATCTATATTAAGTGCATGCTGGATAATTGCTACATCAAATCTAGCAAAATGAAATATTTTTAGTATCTCTTTATTTTGGAGAATAGCCTTAAGGTTATTACAGATAAAATCTGGTTTAGGAAAATGAATAATATGAGCATTATTACTTCCATCACATATTTGTATTGTACAGAGTCTATCCCTAATATTATTGAGCCCCATAGCTTCTGTATCGATAGCTATAGATTGCAAATTCAGTTTTACACATTCAGGTAAATCATACTTATGATAGTATACGGTCATTTTTTTATAAATTTAGTTACATTAAAGAAATAATAGCATAAATTTTTCTTCTTCATTTTGTATTTTATGTTAAAATTTAACTCATATCTTTGTAAAAATTTAAATTGTGAAATACATTTTATTAATTCTTTTATTGTTTGTTCAAGAGAAAGCAGATTGTGCAATTGCTGATGTTTTTAAAGATTGTACTCTCCCAAATCAGGATAACAACAACAATGATAGCACAGTTTATAAAAAAATTGCTTTTCCACAAAGTGTTAAGTATACAGATGCAATATATTGCGATTCTGTATGTACAAGAAGCTTCTCATCTGATGATTTAAGTGGAATAGGCGAAATTAATAATGATCTTATACTTAATTGTAAAAATATATGTCTTGACAAACGTTCAGAAGTTGATGAATGGAGTTATTCTGCAGGGAAGAAAATTTCTCTTAGAAGAACTTTTTCTCAACAAGTCAATTATATAGATGAGAATGGCAGAACAAAAACAAGCACAAATAGTATAAATTATTCAGTGTACCCATACACTCAACCTCTCAGTATAAAATTCAGCTCTTCTTCTAATAACAACAAGGCAACTGATTGTTATTTTTCTTATCCTCTCAACGAAAAAATTTTGAAAATCCAAAGAAATGACGGTGAAGACAATAGGATATATAATTGCGGTCACCAAATCATTACTTTGAATCCCATATTTCCTAATCTTTTTGAGATGTCTCCTAAAACTATTTCTGGAGGCAATGTTGCAGAGCTAAATATAAATTTTGATAATTCTAAGAGTCTTTCTGAAGTATTAATAAGTAATCGTAAATATGCTGGAGTTTATAATTTTGATTTTGATGGTTATGTAAGAAGTTTTGAGTACGATCCAAGCGATTTTGATAATCTACAAACAATTGTTACAAGGCTCTTTTGTGACATATATAAACAACAAGTGATTTCTAACAACCAGTCTTTTGACTGTGGAACTGCAGCACAAAATAATGGGTTTGATGCAAGTGTGTGTAGTTTATGTAATACACCAACAGATAGAGAAAGATATAGATCTAAAGTCAGGACTGGCTTGATGACTCAACAAGAGTGTGAGAATAGTGTTAGTAATAATAACAAAGAATCATATTGTAATATTCCTAGATACAGCCTTATCTCTATGGATCAAATTAAAGCATATAATAAAATAACAACTAATGGTAAATTTTTTACCAGTTCATTTGCAAATTCTACAACTGAAAGCGCTTGGGATAAAACAACTATGTCATATCATCCATGTTTTACTGACTTAACAACTCCTCCTAAAAATAAAGATATTATATCTAATAATATTAAACAAGATTACTATAGTACGCCAATAACTTTTGACTATTGGTACTATAATGTAGATGGAACTAACTATCCAGATAGAGAATATAATGCAGATAAATCAACATATAGAGTTATTTACAAAACACAAAGAGTTGCTACATGGGATACTGATAGTAAGCAATATGTCGTAAGAAGGATATTTTCTCCAAAAGTTCCTGATACCAATAACATTGAAACATTATGGATTCTCATTAGTAACGCGTATGTTAGAGATTATTCTAATAATATAGATAATTATCTCTCGCTAAACGATTCATATGACTTTTTTGTACAACCTGAGAATCTGCCTCAGAGCAATGATAAAATTGTGGAATTGAACGAAGAGCCTAAACAGGTAGGTTGTTTCGCAGACTGGATAATATATAATGAAAATTTTACAGATCTCGGTATAACCGTATCTGATGGAGATAATTTATCAATATCGTGGGGTGGCAATGTTATTCTCGGAAATGGATTAACAATACCATTCATTGATCAAGCTATGGCTAAGAGAATTGCTGTTGGTGATACATCAATCTTTGAAAATTTTTCATTGAGTAGACCAGCTAATATTGTTAATGGACTAAAGTTCTTAAGAATTATAAGTAGTTTAGAATTCCAAGGTTTAGGAACTTTAGTTGGTGAAGATGGTTCCTTACCTCAAATGCCTTCCAATCTTCAACCAAATGAGGGAAATATATGTAATGGCAAAACTATATATGATGATCTAGGAAATGGAATCCCAACTAAATGGTATGGATTGAATGGTCAAATAAGAAGAACTGCTGGATCTCCTATAAATCAAAGTAATACTACAAATACTTCATCATATGGTAACACTGCTTCATGTCAAGAATCAAATATCCAGGGTGATAGGTATATATTTAAAGGTAAATTATCAGGTAATGGTTCTAATAAAAGGCTGAAAATCAAGTATTATTCACCTAAAACATATGAAGAACAAGTACTATTTGCCAATAGTATCTTGAATGGAGGATTTCAAATTACGATTGATAAAGGCGGTTGTCCGAGTGACAATACATCTTTAAAGATAGCATTTGGCGATTCTAACTCAGAAAATTCATTAAATTGGAGTACAATTAATAGTAATCAATTAGGTTCTGGTTATATTATTGCACCTGATTCAGTTATTGATGGAGGATCTGTACAAATAGATAATAAGTATTCACATAATGATAATACATTGCTTTTTTTAACTGCTGATACAGCAACTAACACTCCAATTGTTATAGATGGTGTAAACACTGCAATACCTGATGGTGGGGAAAATATTCGTATAACAGAATTAGTTGATGCTAGAAAAGATGATACATCATTTCTGAGTGGTATTTTTAGTACTGGAAATGAATTTGCTTCTAAATTTGATCTTACGAAACAAATAGCTGAAACTATTTTCACAACTTTAATAGGTGATCCAGAAAATATTGATTCTGGAAAGAGATTTGATGGAGTGATCGTTATGTTATCAATAGCTTTTTGTGAATCTATATCTACGATAGTCAGAGCAATGTTAGTACTATACATTGGATTATTAGGTATACAGTTTATGATAGGTACAGTACAAATGAACCAGAAAGAGCTGATAGGCAGATTAATAAAAATATCAGTAGTTATGATGATGTTTTCTCCTACAGCTTGGGATTGGTTTACTCAAAACTATATCAGAATGTGTATTGTTGGAAGTCTTAAATTAGCTCTTGAATTCCAAAACATGATATATAGTATTTTAAGTAAAGCAGAAATCATAAATGATAGTGTATTTAGTTTATTCTCTATGTGGAAGCTTTTCTTCTATGTTATTCAACAAACATTTACAGCAAAGTTAATTGCATTAGCCTTCTCAAGCTTAGCAGGATTAGCTATAGCAATTATAATTGTTTACGGCGTTGTGAAATCTTTTTTGATTATTATTGAAGGTATATTCGTATATCTATCAGCTATTCTTACACAATCAGTTTTATTAATAATGTCACCATTATTCTTCCCATTTAAGCTTTTTAAAAAAACTGAAGATCTATTTGATAGATGGGCTAAACAAGTTATTTCATTTGCAATTATTCCATCAACAGTTGCAATATCAATTACTTTATATTTTCTACTTTTATTAATAGGCATTGATGCAGTAATGGGTTTTTCATACTGTAAAGCTTGCTGGATAAGTATTTTTAGTTTTTGTCTTGTAGATACTTTTTATATACTAGACTTAAGTTTTATTCCTCATAATGGTGCATCTGATTTTGTGTTACCAATGGGGATTGTTTCAGGTGCTCTCACTTTTCTCATTATCACCCATACAGGTAAAAATGTCGTGAAATTGGCTGTTGGTATGATAAGTCGTATTATTACTTTCCAAGCACAGACTTTAGGTCAAAATTCAATGGTTGGAGTTATGTCTTTAGCAGCTAAATCTGCAATAGGAATTGTTGCTCAAACTACAGAAAAAATAGGAGGTGGATCTAGTACAGATAAAGAACTAACAAAACAAAGAGATTTAGGTAGTATTGGTGATAAAATTAAGGATTTTGATAGATTTGGTAAATGAAAAGAGTAGATGCAATCAATCTTATACAAGCCAGGAATACTATTATTAAAGCTTCTGATTTACAAGCACTTCAAACTTATAAAGGTGTAGTAAGCAGTATTAGTAATGACTCTATTACATTAATAACAGATTTTGGAGTTATAAAACTTCCACTGATTCCAAATCTTGTTGTTAATCAAAATATATCAATTGGCGTATATGATGTACTGAATAGTACTGAGATGCTCAAGCTTAAAATAAGCGTCCATGGCGCTATTGGTGTTGATGATAAAATCTACCAATTTCTAGTAAAACGGGATAATATTAATCATAGCTTAGTCAATATTAATGATATAATTGAGCTTGCTCAAAATCCTAGCAACCAAGTTACCTATCAATTATCTGCTAATACAAGCTTTGATCAGCTAGTAAATATCAACTTTCGGCTGCACGATGCTGGTCAGGATAAAATCTTTTTACGTGATAATAATATTTATGTTGATATTAACGATAGACTTTATCGTATCATTGAGGAAGTACCCCAACTAAAAAATCTTTTATCTTCGGCAGCGCATAATGTGTCTGTTACTATTATCCAAATATTTAACTTAAAGGAAAATATTAACCATTTAATTGAAATCATCTCTAAATCATTATCGGTTCAATCTCTAGCAGAGGTTGTATCAATTCTATCTCAATCGTCAGTACAAGTCCCAGTACCAAGTAACTACTTAGTTGCATATCAGGCGGTCTTTTTTCCAATTTTTAATCAATTCAAGCGAGCAAGATTACAAATAAGAGAATCTCGTGGTAGTTGTAAAATTCTCAGACTTATCTTTGAACTTGAGTCAGAAACTGGTATCCTAAGCATAATCGATTGTTTATATGTGTCATCCTCTCTAAATGTAGTTGTCCGCTCTGATTATAAATTATCGTCTGAATTTACGTCTAATTTGATCACATCTTTCAATCGATTCTTATCACAAATGCAACTTTCTGGATCAATCATGTTTTCTATTCAATCGACTGAGTTGCTTAAACAAATTTTAACTGACAGAAACAACAATTTTCATGATCAGAACTATACATGTACTGTCTGATATGTTAATAATTATGACAAAAACTTTAAATGCCTCAAATTAATTTTATAAATAGAGATAGCTCTGTGAAATCAGTTGAAGGAAAAGTTGGTTTATCTGTACTTGAGATTGCTCACAAAAATAATATTGATATTGAAGGTGCTTGCGGTGGATCACTCGCTTGTTCTACTTGTCATGTCATAGTTGATGAGTCTGATTTCAGTAAGTTAGAGCCAGCTACAGATGACGAAGAGGATATGCTAGATCTTGCTTTTGACTTACAGCAAACATCTAGGTTGTGTTGTCAGATAATTATGACTGAAGATTTAGATGGTATCACTGTTAAATTACCTCAAGCTACTCGTAACATTCTCTTGGAAGATTAAAACGGAACTGTTAACCTCAACTGTAATGATCGTTTTTTCTAGTACACTCGTTTCTTGAGAGCTATTGACTGCACTTCATCTGTTAAAGTTGTCAATGTTACTGGTCTATATTCAAATTTTATCTGACAATTATCTCTATCAACTGATATTAGACTGTGCTTGAGCCAATTTTTATCATCTCTCTCTGGGTAGTCTTCTCTAGCATGTGCTCCACGGCTTTCTTTCCTATTGAGAGCTGAGAATATTGTTGCTACTGATTGCAATCTTAGATTGTCTAACTCCATTGTTTCAACTAGATCGCTGTTCCAAATCATACTTGTGTCTGTAACTTTGACTGAATCAAATTTCTGAAAATTATCAACGATTTTGTTGCATCCTTCCTGTAATTTCTCTTCTGTTCTAAAGACACCTGCATATTGTTGCATTATTAATTGCATTTCGCTTCTCAATTCAGCTGTAGAAAATTTGCCTTGTGCATGTCGTAACTTATCAAAATAATCAATGCTTGTTTGACCATCATTCTTCGATAATATAATATTTAGTCCTGGTTTAACGATTTCTACTGCTCGCATTGCTGCTGCACGACCGAATACTACTAGATCTAATAGTGAATTTGAGCCTAATCTATTAGCACCATGGACTGAGACGCAAGCTGTTTCGCCTACTGCCATTAGACCTGGTACTACATGCTGACCGTCTTGATTATAACAGACAACTTCTCCGTGTATATTTGTCGGAATCCCACCCATATTATAGTGTACTGTAGGTTGTACTGGAATAGGTTCTTTTGTTACATCAACACCAGCAAAAATTTTAGCTGTTTCAGAAATTCCTGGTAATCTTTCATGTATTGTTTTATGATTTAAATGTGATAAAACCAGCATTACGCAGTCTTTATTTGGACCGCATCCTCTTCCTGCGTTGACTTCCATTGTTATTGCACGACTGACTACGTCTCTAGAAGCCAGATCTTTTGCATGTGGTGCATATTTTGCCATAAATCGCTCACCTTCTGAGTTGATGAGATATCCACCTTCACCTCTGACTCCTTCACTTATCAAACATCCCGCACCATGTATACCCGTTGGATGAAACTGTACAAATTCCATGTCTTGGAGTTGTAGTCCAGCTCGTAGTACAATACCATTTCCATCGCCTGTACAAGTGTGAGCTGAAGTTGCTGTGAAATATGCTCGTCCGTACCCACCAGTAGCTAATAATACAACTTGTGCGCTAAATCTATGTAATATTCCATCTTCAAGTGAGTAAGCTAAAATCCCTTTAATTCCCCTCTTTTCATCTTTTATAAGATCAATTGTGAAGTATTCAACGAAGAATTTGGCTTTCAGTCTTAAACATTGTTGATATAGTGTATGTAGAATTGCATGTCCAGTTCTATCTGCTGCTGCGCAAGTCCTTTGTGCACTACCACCTTCGCCAAAATGAGTTGTCATACCTCCGAATGGTCGTTGATAAATTTTCCCTTCTTTTGTACGCGAGAATGGTACTCCATATTTTTCAAGTTCAATCACAGATTGCATAGCATTTTTACACATATACTCAATTGCGTCTTGATCACCTAGCCAATCTGATCCTTTTACTGTATCATACATGTGCCAACGCCAGTCATCATCTCCCATATTGCCTAGTGCTGCACTTATTCCACCCTGCGCTGCAACTGTATGACTTCTTGTGGGAAAAACTTTTGTGACACATGCTACTCTCAGTCCTGTTTCCAACATCTTTAAAGTCGCTATTAGCCCTGCGCCACCGGCACCGACAACTATTGCATCGTAATGATGATCAACTATATTATATGTACTTTTCATAGCCTACTTTCATTTATTTTGTAGCTATTTACAACTTTCATATGCATATCTATAGAAAAAATAGTTAGAAATACAACAGCAAATATTGCGCATCCATATATGACTGTTAATAAAATCTTCTTCATTACACTGCAATGAATATAGTCCTGTATTACTGATTGCATTCCAAGAATTCCGTGATATAGCCCACAAGCAATAAATATAATCATGTAAGTTATATTATGTGTCCCACCAAATATTTTTTGCAGTTGCGTACTCTCAAGTTTACTATTGTTAAAAATCATACATCCTATATTTGGTAGTAGATAAAATAGAATCCATATTGATACTGGTATTATCACTGCTCCAGTAACTTTTTGCATCAGATAAAATTTAGTCGCTGTACCACTCATATTATAGGTATATATTAAATTCAAAATCAGTTTAAAAACATGCAAACACTTGTTAGACTCATTACAATCGTAGTTATAATTATAACTGTCGCTGATTGTTTGGCATTGATGATATCTACTCCTATGCCGCAGCTCCAGAAAAGGTATCTAATCCCAGTACACACATGATATGAAAGACAAACTATAAAAATAATGACACTAATAATCAATATATTTCTCAATATAAAATTATCTTGTACGGCACTATAATTCAGAGAAGCATCAGTTTGACTAAAAATAAAACAAACTAAAGCAAGCAAAAGAAAAAAAACGAACATATATACACCAGTTATGCGATGTAGTATAGAAAAAACAGATGTTATCTGTGGTTTATATATAGACAAATGCGGCGATATAGGTCTTTTCATACTTGTTATTTTAATCACTATATTAAATATGCCAAACAGAGTTGTAATCTACAATTTAAACAACTAAAAAATCATTATAACATATTGAAATTCGCTTCACAATACTTTTTTATTATGTATTTTGCAAAGCTAGTTATAATGCGTCATTCTTATTTTAGTGGAGTTTTAGCGATTAAATTAGCTTGGATTCTATTAAGTTCTTCTAGTTTGTTTAATACAAATTAAAAGTTGGATAATAAAACCAAAATAAAAGGTATGATAAAGGGATCTTTTCAAAAGAATTTTTCCATGATATTTGACTTACAAACAACAACAGTTTTATTTAGCATTAAAGGACTTGAAAATAAGTCTCAGTATTGGAATTAGTGACTTAAATGCTGCTGCAAAACAGAATTTCATGTCTAAAATTTAATAGCTTATTAGATAAAATATATTCAGATTCATCAACAATGATAGCGATAGAATTTGTAAAACATTTCTTATGCACAGCATAGATTGAATATATGGTAAATAGTAATTTTGAAAATCATAATGTTGTTATACAACTAATGCTTTAATCTTAGAAAAATGATAGTATTAACGATGATGTTTAAATAAAAAATTAAAAATAATGATGAAAATTTCATGTAATGGATCGAGTGATTCTGCATCTAAACATCCACTAATATATTTAAAAATTAATGAAAAAACTGATACAATATGCCAATATTGCTCAAAAAAGTTTGTGGTAACTAAACAAAAAAATAATAAAACTTATATTGAGATATCTGAGGCAATAAACAATCAGGAATTTAACTGATTCTTAATTGTTTTTCTTTTTGAAAACAAATTACTGAAAATGCTCGGTAAAAGAAATGAAATTGTATTAGTTGTCACTACTGGTTTTTCATTATTTTGCCATGAGATGGAGAAATTTTGTTTATCATCCATGCCATCAAGTAGTGTTTTTCCTTTTTTACTCAATATTTGTTGTAAGAGAATTATTGGTACATTAAGGCCTGTTTTAGGAATGATTAGTCCTTCGACATGTCCTTTTTTCTCATCTAGTTGGACTTTAGCTTCAAGGCTTAGAAGCATTGCATTGCTGAATGCTTGGCACTTATCAAATAAGATCGATTTTTCATTAGCTTCAACAAAACAATGCATACTAGAAAAATCTATACCGTTATTAACCATCTGTAATACACTAGTTAAACTAAATCCAGTAACAGCACATATTTTAAGAAATATAGATAATAAGTATGATTCAACTAACTTGAAGTTGTATTGATATAGTTCTCCTGAAAATTTCAGCTTGTTATTTTGTTGAGCCAGGATACCATACAACTCTAAATTGCCTTTCTGTAAACTTTTGAGGTTGAATGAATGTTTCATAAAATATCCAGTATTATTAATGATTAATGCAACTATAGGCTCATCAAAAAAAACTCTGACATACCCTGTAGGCCCATATCCGAATCCATCAATTTTAATAATTTTATTATTATTTAATAATAGAGATAGATCAATATGCGTCATAAAATCTTTCTTATCATCAACTAAAAACTTAGTTTTAACTGAGATTTTGGAAGACTTCTGCTGATCTATGGTAGTAGGTGATGATTTCTGTTTCTCCATCATTTTACTAATGTCAGATAAATCAATCTTTTTTCCATCAATTATATATTCATTTTCATATTCAGAATTGGCAATATATTTAAGATCAAAACTGCTATTATGGAACTTTTTAAATTTCATTTCAGCTGATGTAACTAGATCATTACTCAACAGTATCTCACCATCCATTTCTACATCAGCTAATAATAATTTTATATTTTTAAAAGCCTTATTATCTAAAATAAATTCTAATTCTCCAAAATCGCCGACTTTTTTAGCAAGGCCAAATTTCTTTTCAAGATATATCTCAGATAGATTAAGCTTAAATTTATTGTTTTCATTCATATGAATATCAAGAGTACCACCTAACTCGATTTGTATTTTATCGAGCATTGATTGAATTCTTTTTTGCGATAATGGTACTTTACAGTTAAGTGATTGAATCTTAAATGGACGATTTTGTTCAATAGCAGCACTCAACTTTAAATTCTTCACGGCTATTTGATCATAGATAAAGTCCCCTTTTAGAGATATTTTGCCTTTTTTATATGAAAAATCCATCTTCTTTGACTCAATGAGTTTATCATTAAAACTTATTTTTTTTAAAAACCACTTACAATCAATTAAAATATCATACGGTCTCAAGTTATTTGCATGTGGAATATTTATTTTAACTGCACTTCTAATTTCTCCGCCAGACAAATCAAATTTTTTATTAACTTTTTTCTCAATAGCCTGTCTTAACGCAGAACCATTGCTTTGAAGATTAAATTTTATCTCACTTGCACTACTATCAAACGGAATTTTTATATCAATGTCAGTTAAATTAATATTTCTATTAAAAGTTGCTTTATTAGATTTTATAGATGTATGATTTTCATCAAGAGCCAAGTTAATTTCATGAGAAAAAAACTTATACTCATCGTATTTAATATCACAATCAAGAACTTTCAGATTCAGCTTTATTTTCGGCGCAGTAAAACTTTCTTTATCAGGAAGCGCACTAATTGTGAAGTTAACATCTTTAACAGAGCCATCTTGAATAATTTTATCAAGAACTCCATATAACTTAGAACGAAACTTAACAGGCCAATAATCAAGAATCAATCTAGAGTTTATTGTATCATGAGATATTAAGGATAATTCAAAAAACTTGTCTTTTCTTAAAGATCCAGAAAATTTATATTTTGAATTATTATTAGCAATGCTAAATCTAATCTTAGCTATATCATAAATTATGTTATCTCCATCATAAAAACCACTGAAAAATCCATCTACAACTTCAAAAGGATTAGAAAAAAAATCTCTCTTTTCAACATTAATCCTATTAAAATCAACATCAAACAAAAAAAGTCTGTTATCAAAATTAGAATTTATAAATAATTGAATAAAATCATTTGAACTGAGCTTTGTGTCGCTATTAAGTTGAAAAACACCATTTAAATAACTGTATATGCGCATCTGTAAATCAGCAGGTTTATCAAAATGTCTTATAATCAAAGCATTTAAATTATTTGAATAGTTATTCAATTGGTAGTTAATCGTAATATTACCTATATACTTATGATTACTATCTATAGTAGAAAAAGATAGCTTATGTATTGATACTGAATTATCTCCTAAAAAATTCTTTATTCTCTCGAATTTACTTAAATCGAGTTTTTTAAAATAAAGATCAACTTTAAGGTTTTTAATATAATATTTGTTAAGAGTAGAAACAACATTTTGCCAAAATGTCTCTTGTTTAAAGTATAAATAATCTATTGATTTGTTCACTGATACTTGTCTGCTACTTTTAAATTCTGCTAAGCAATCTAAGTCAATCTCTTTTATGCAGAAGTAAAAAATCGCTTCATCACCTACTCCCCCGATTGCTTTTTTCAACTTTTGGTAAATAAGATTTAAATTGAATACAACATATCCATCAGAAATAATCTTATATTGCTTGCCATATTTCAAATCATCTAAATGTATTTTATAAATCTTAAGTTTGATATCAGAAATATTTTTATCAAACTCAAATTTTATGCTTTCAACCGATACTGAGTAGTCATTTTCTACAATGATTTTTGCATTACTCAAGGTGGTAAGGCTGAAACCTAGGCATACAACTACAAAAATAATTATCTTTATTGTGAGTAGTGTTGATACTAAAATCTTTTGTATGCTTAAAATCATCTATTTAATTTCCAATTAACCGGGTAAAATTTGTAATTTTTATATATCATGAACAAAAGAAAATTTCTTTCCGTCCGTTTGACAAAGGTGTAACTTATGTTATTTAATGAGACTATCTTGCTTCAAAAAAAAATTAAAGCACTTAAAATGAGTTTAACAGTAGAAAGTAGAGTTAAAAAAGTTATCGCCAAGAAACTTGAAATTTATCCTGAAAAAATCAAACTAGAGAGTAGATTTGTGGAAGACCTTGCAATGGATAGCCTTGCCAGGGTTGAAATTATGATGAATTTCGAAGAGGAATTCAAAGAGTTTAGTATAGAAATACCTGACGAAGCAACTGAAAAAATTAAGACAGTAGCTGATGCAATAGCATATATAGAAAGCGTAATTCCAAAATAGTCCGTGGGACATCTATCAGTAATGCCTAACGAAGTTTTAAGTCTTCTTAAGCCTCAACCTAAAAAATTTTATATAGATGCTACTTTTGGCGCAGGAGGTCACTCAAAACTAATACTAGATTCCTGCAGCGCTTGTAATGTTATTGGAATAGATAGAGATGAATCTGTGATACCTTTTGCAGACAACTTAAGAGAGGTTTATAAAGAGAGGTTTAATTTCATTAATTCTAGATTTAGCAATATCTCAAATGTAATCCCTCAAGAAGTGGATGGTTTTCTATTTGATGTAGGCGTTTCATCAATGCAGATAAATGATCCAGAGCGTGGTTTTTCATTTATGAGAGATGGACCATTAAAAATGACTATGGGACAAAATAACTTCTCAGCATATGATGTAATTAATAAATATAGAGAAGAACATCTATCAGAAATAATTCTACAGTATGGAGATGAGAGAGCTGCTCCTAAAATAGCCAGGGCTATATGCCATAGTAGAAAAAATTCTCCTATAGAAACAACTTTACAACTGGCAGATATAATTAAATCTGTAGTGCCAAGAAGTAAAAAAATACACCCAGCAACATTAACATTCCAAGCTATAAGAGTATTTATAAATGAAGAGCTAACTGAACTAGAAGCTGGCTTAGAAAGCGCGATAGAAAAATTATCTATTGCTGGTAAGATTGTAGTAATAACATTCCAAGGACTTGAGAACAAAATTGTTAAAAATATATTCAAAAAATACACTTATAGAGAGCACCAAAATAAGTTTAAAGTATCTGAAAACAAAAAATCTTTTAAGAATCTTACAAATACCCCTCTCAAACCATCTAAACAAGAGATAAGAGCTAATCCGAGAGCTAGATCAGCCAAGATTAGGTCCATGATTAGGTTGAGTTGAACTAAAGTCAGTCCATGTTTTATTTTCCCATATTGCTTTTTTTGCTGGCTCGACTTCATCTTCAGGAGTAGTGTCCTGAACTTCTATTGCATTCGAAAATTCAATTTCATTCGATAATTCATAGTTGATTGCATCGTGAATCTGATCCAAAAATTCTTTGATACCATGTAATGCTGCAACTATATTCTGATTCTCTAATTGTCCAAATTTAAAATTAGGATTAGTTTCAGCATCAAATTTGTACTCATTGTATTCATTATACAGTCCAATTTCTTTAAGAATATTCGCAAGTAACTTCTCTTTAAAAGTATCTGGAACTAATTCTTTATCATCTTGCTTAGTTAATTGTCCTGTAAGGCTTATTACGATTATTTCACATATAATGCTTGTAAGCTCAATATTATTTAGTTTTAATAAATCTTCTTCTGTATAATGCCTTGGCTGTAATGATAACTCTTTTTTAGTTAACTGTTGACCATTAATCTCTTCATGTACACCAGTTGGGTTGATGCTAGGTATTGCAAGTATCGAATTTTGATAGGGTTGAAATGCTTCTTGTATTGTAGTTTCATACTGTATTTGTTTGATAGTAGTGCCGTAGCAAGACTCTAAATCATCAAGATTTATTTCTTTTAGCTTTTTATAAGCATGCTCTAAACTTTCTATTGGTGGTTTGATAATTTGAGATAAATTCTGAATTACAAATTCACGTAATGATATATTATTTTGCATTTTTATTTTTATATTTATATTTTAAATATTACAAAAATATTAAATAACTCTTTAAACCTGTATATTTTAAAAAAATGACAACAATTCTCTGTATAATTGACGGATTAGGCATTTGTGATGAACCGCAGCTTTCAATTCCTTTTATCGATAAACACCTTAGTAGAGCAGTTTTACTTGAGGCATCAGGACAAGCAGTGGGGTTAGTTGAGGGACAAATGGGTAGCTCAGAAGTAGGACATATGACGATTGGTGCTGGTAGAATTATTAAACAAAATCTCACAAGGATTAATGATGCAATTGAAAATAATTGCTTTCCAGATATTACAGGAAAAACATTTCATATAGTTGGCCTGCTATCTGATGGAGGAGTTCATTCACACATAGACCATATTTTTTATTTAATCAAACATATTGGAGATAAAGATATTTTTCTTCATATTATAACTGATGGCCGTGATACTCCTCCTAAATCAGCAGAAAGATACATAGAACAACTAGAATCACTCTTAAATGATAAATGTAAAATCGCCACCATCTCTGGCAGGTATTATGCAATGGATAGAGATAATAGATATGAAAGAACGGAAGCCGCTTTTCAAGCAATTGCATTAGGCAAATCAGAATATAAATATTCAAAAAACTTTATAGAGGAACAATATTCTCAAGGTATTACTGATGAATTTTTCCTTCCTGCCGTCAGTCCTCATTACAATGGAATATTACCTAACGATACAATAATCTTTGCAAACTTTAGATCTGATAGGATGGTGCAAATAGTTAAAAAAATTCATTCAGAAGTTAAAGTAAAAGAATCACTATCTATGGTTGATTATTTCAATGATAAGATGCATAGCATCAAAAATCTTTTCAGCAAAGAAGAAATAACAGATACATTAGGAGAAGTAATGTATAAAATGGGTAAAAGACAACTAAGGATAGCAGAAACTGAAAAATATGCTCATGTTACATTCTTCTTTAATTGTGGTAGAGAAGACCCATTTCCTGGTGAGGAACGAATTGTAGTCTCATCACCAAAGGTTAAAACATATGATTTAAAACCTGCTATGTCTGCCTACGAAATTACAGAAAAATTAATATATGCAATTAATAGTAGGCAGTATGCCTTTATATGTGTTAATTTTGCAAATGCTGATATGGTTGGGCATACAGGTAATTTCTCAGCTGCAAAAGAAGCTTGTGATGTTATTAACCAATGTCTTGAATCAATTTATAGTTGTGTAACTGTAAACAATGATAAACTATTTATTACTGCGGACCACGGTAACATTGAACAGATGTTTGATTTACATACGAATCAACCATATACAAGCCACACTCTTAACAAAGTACCATTTATCTCAATAGGTCATCCACTGGAACAAATTATAAACTATAAACATGGCTTACAAGATATTGCACCAACTATCTTAAAAGCAATGGAAATAGCTATTCCTTCAAGCATCACTGGAAAATCACTTATCAAACCTTAATAAATACAACTTTACTCTTCGTTCAGTTGTTGATTTATATAATGTTTGAATATATGTATAAAGTTCTTTACCAAAGAGTCCTTCTGTAATTCTATTGATATTCTCCGTAATTCATGAATAGATATATCACCTATCCTATAATCATGATATTCTTCTCTTGCTTCAAAAATTGGTTTGGATTTACAGACTGAGTTATAGGCCGCTGATAGGGATCTATCTTTTGATGAAAAAAATATCTTCCTACATAAACTCTTATCTATAGGATAAGCAAGAATTAAATCAAACATTAATGCATCTACTGCTGATTCAACATCTCCTTCAGTCTGATTAAATATCGAACAGACTGAATTTAAAGCTTTTTGCATACTCATAACTTTTCTATTGTTGTATTTTGCTTAAAAGATAACTCTGATATATTAAAATATTCTTACAATTTGTAAAAGTTTAACGTAATTTTTTGAAAAATTTCTCAAGAATGTTATTCCACTTAAATTAATAAATGAAAATCAAATTATAATCAAGAAATATTGAGAAAAATAATAGTTATAGTATTGTTTTTTTACACATCAGTACTGCTAGTGCAGATGCAAAAATAAAAAATATAAAAAATATTAACATGGAAAAAACCTTATCGATAATAAAAACTGATGCAGTAAGCAAAAATATTATAGGCAAAATTAATGAGAAGATAGAAAGTGTTGGGCTAAAGATAGTAGCTATGAGAATGGTACAGCTAACAAAGTCTGAAGCAGAAGATTTTTATGCAGTACATAGAGATAGACCTTTCTTTAATGATTTAGTTGCTTTTATGATATCTGGTCCTGTTGTTGTACAAGTTCTTAAAGGAGAAAACGCAGTTGCTAGAAATCGTGAAATCATGGGATCAACAAATCCAAATGATGCAGCTTCAGGAACTATAAGAAAAGAGTTTGGATCAAGTATTGAAGCTAACTGCGTACATGGATCAGATTCACTGGACAATGCTAAAATAGAAATTGCATATTTCTTTGCTAAAACCGATATTTGCAATAGATAATCTTAGCCAAAACTATCAAAGCTAGAATTGATAGTTTAGAACTAATAATTGCTACTGGTACATTCAATCCATAACTTAGTGCAACTGTTGGAAAAAAATCTGAAGTAAAAAATATTAAGAGGCCAATAGCACAACCATAAAAAATTTTTTTCTTATCAAAAAACCTTTTAGTAGTTGCAAAAGAAACTATAAATCCAATTAAAGCCATTCCAAATAAGTTAATAAAAGTAGTGACTTTATCCCAAAAATATCTCTCATAAGACTCACTACTCAATCCAACTTTACTAAGTAATATTGAAAATGATGGTATTGCAAACAATGTCATCTGCTCTGGTTTAGAAAGATTCTTAAAGATATCAGCAGGACTAACATCAATACTGATAATCTTTTCATCTATATATAATTTAGAAAGTTTTCTCTCTATAGTTACATCATTTAAAATAAGATTGTTGTCTACTATATAACCTATTGGAGCAGTAAGGATCTCTTTTAAGGTAAATTGATCATTCAGATCCCAGATTATGAGATTATATAATTTTGTCAGCTCGTAATTGGCTTTATCAGCTCTAATAAAAACATTATCAGATGTTTTGAAAAAGAAGCCCTTTTTATCAACTGTAATCATACTATTTGAGTTATCATTAACTAAACTAAGCGTTGTATTGATTGGAATTAAAATAAAGAGGATAAGGCAAAAAAATATAATTATCACGGATAAAATCGATAGAATAAAAAATCGATTAGGTATACCTAAGGTTGTAAAAACAACCAATTCATTTCTTTTATTCAAAATCATGAAAGTAGCAATAGTTCCAATTAGCACTACTAAAGGCATAAGTTGTATAAGATTTTTGGAGCTTTTTGATAAAACCATAATAAGATTACTACTCCATCTAATACCATCTATATTAGAAGTATTTCTAATAATCTCAGAAAAGTCTAATATAAATATAAGTGTAATTGAGAAGATAATTGTAATGAGAAGAATTTTAATATATTTTTTGATAAAATAAGATTTAATTATGTTCATTAGATTGAGCCAAGATATCCAATAGTTTCACATGACTTATGATGCTCACTTTTATTCTTCATCTCATTGAATAAGACCACAATAAATTCTACAATAAATTGCGCTAAAAATTCGACACTCTTTTCATTCATCATTTTAAGTGTTGTTGTATCATCATTTGAAAGTGCAGTCCAAATATTGACATAATGATCACTTTTTTTAGGATCATAGCTATGACTTAGCACCGGTATACCATATTTTAATAACTCAGCTATTTCTGCACTATATAGTTGTTGAATGCCATGATCCTTCATTGTTAGTTTTATATTTGTCATATTACCTACTAAAATAGCATGTAATAAAGTCTGAAATTTCTGCTGAGAAGCAGAATCTACTTTTGCAATAAATGGTTTTATTCTCTGAACATTCATATAGATAGCTGCAAAGCTCATTGCATAGACTATTGTCGTAATGCTATCACTAATACAAAAATCATTTTTCAAGTTATGCATTGCATGATCAAGTTGAGATGAAGTAATGCCGAATCTATGCACTACCGAGAAAAATCTCTTTGAATCCATCAATTCATTACCTGTATAGGCTTTAAACAACTTAGACATTTTATGATAAATCTGAATTTCATCAGTAATTAGTGGCAGCTCTTTTTTTTCTTGAACTTTATGCCATATATTGACTAGCTTCTCAAGCATCTCTAGATTGAGTTTTACAATTTTTTCATTATTTATTCCTTGATATATTTTATATCCACCATATATTGCAGTGCCTGTCAATATTAAACATAGTACCGGATATGGCACCCCTTGAAGTGACTCAACTAGAGATGTAAAGGTACTTGAAACCATGCTAAAAACAGCAGAACTAATTGATCCTGCTACAGTTAGTCCGACATATATAGTCGGAATCATTATAGCCAATGTATTTCTCGCATCAGAATTATTAAAATACATAAATGTCCCAGTAATAGCAATCGCACCTATTTGAGCTGCTAGAACACTTATTAACTCCTGCATTGAGGTAGCTTGCTTCATTTTAAAGAGAGCAACTCCTAGATCTTGCTTTTGAGATTTTTTATATAAGTAATGGAAGAAAGTAATTTCAGTTTTATTAACATCAATTTTAACTGGTACTTCTTCATTTTCCTTTAAATAATCACAAATTTCTTTGAAATTCATGGAACGATTCATGACAGTATGCCATATCAGTATGAATTTCTGAGTGCTAATATTATTGCTAACCACAGAAGCAACAGCTTTAGCATTCCTCATCAAGTCTCCGCTATAATCTTTCGGATTAAATTCTTCTCTCAGACCTGAGAAGAAAGTAATCTTTTTCAGCCTAGATAAAAAATCTTCTGGCTGAAGCGCTGACGAAAAAATATGGCAGAAGCCACCGATATCTATCCTACCTTCTCCTTGAATCTTTCTATGCAAAAAATCAAGTGATTTGTTGTAAATTTGTAAATAGAAATGACCTGCTAAACCCAGATTAGCTGCACTTTTTAATTGACTGATAAATGGGATAGGTAATAAATCTAAGTAGTTAGTTGCAAGTCTTTTAAGTGAGTATTGAGCCTGCTCATTAAATAAGTTTGTAATAAATGAAGTAACATTTAAATCATCATACTTCTTCTGAATCAGCTTTATTGGATATCCGTACTCTAGCATCATCACTGCCATTTTATTTAATGATGCTCTAAACTCTGGAAATTCCATCATCTCTGACTGACTATTTTTTCGCACAATTGCGAAGGGGAGTGTTATATGTTGGTCAAAAAGACTCAGATCATTATAGAAAGTTAAGAAGCGCGGATGTTGTTTCAAAATTGTTTCTAATCCTCTAGGTATGTTAAGCCCTACCGATTGAATTAGTGCATGATGTACTACCATTAGATATGATCTTAGTGTTGCAATACTTTTATAATCTTGCTGCTGATAACGGAAGCAATCAAGTGCGACCGTTAATGGTATGTCGTTAAGCCATATTGCTAATGCTGCAAAATCATGAGTAAGAATAGCTGATTTTATACAGCGAGTTGTAATACATGCTATATTATGTTCATCCTTCTTTAGATAGTCATGTTGGAAGAAAAAATTTAGAAGGAGTTTTATCCTTTGTGCTCCAATCATCCTAATATCTTCCCATAGGTCAGATACAGCTATGTTAATACTGTCGAATATAGGGTGATCTTTTTTTAATCTTATAAATAAATCAAATAATTGTGAGAGATGCTCATCCTCCTCTTCTGCGTTTAAAGTAAATTGGTTATGCTTATTGCTCAAGTATAGAAGGCAGAGCTTTATTCCTTTAACAATATTATTCTCTATCGGAACTATATCTTCAGGTTTCTTGAAGATATCAGAAATTCGACTAAATAAAGATTTTTCCTTTTTAGGTGTAAAATAAGTAGATTCAAATAAATCACTATATTCAAAGCTTGTTTCAAAATAAAGTTTCTTTATAAGGAAAGCGCTGTAGAAGTTATATAAAATTACAAGTGATTGTATTATATGATCCTTATAATCAATAGTATCGTCACATTCAAGTAAATTGAATTTCCCATCTTCAAATTTTAAATCTAAATCAGAACTTGTATGTATATTTGCTTTCTCAAGCTTACAACTTAGATATGAACTGAATTTATCTTGTATCGCTATCAAGACTATCGACTTCTCAATACATCTACTAACACTTCTAATAATCATATTAAGTATCACTGCTACTTTAAGAAAACTCTCATAACTATCTTCATCAGAATTATCTTTATGACTAAACCATGTGGTTGTGATTGCATTTGGAATAAGGATCCTAAGTAGTGCAGATATGTCGTTTTTCGTGGCTATTTCAAGGAAGTTAAGTTGTTCTACATAATCTATTATTCTATCTTTAAAAGCACTAAGTAGTTCCACACAACCCATCGTACATATCATCTTAAATGTTTCTGCGTTGTGAATTATAAAATCTATAGGATTAAAGTATTGATTTTTAACGAAAGTACTAAGACTATTATATAGTTTGTCGGCTATCTCTTTTTTATACTTAAGATCTGAATAGCAAATCTTTAAATAATCGTCAAACATCCTTGCAACGAGGTTATCTTTACCAATCTTAAGCTGATCAAGTGAATTAGTTTTATACTTCTCGAGAGCAGTAGCCATTTCATCTAATATTTTTTCCCATCTCTCATTAACTTTATCTTTAATTATAAATCCACTGTATAAATCAACGATAAATTCGCCCTGTGGCAGCGCATTTATCTGCTCCTCAGAAACTATTATTGGGTTATTTGATAACTCAATTGATTGTAGCATTAGGCTCAGGAATGATATCATTCCCCCTCCATCATTGTTCAAAATTGATCTATCGATTCTAGCTTGCAAAAATGAATATCTCTGTAGCTTTTGATCAGTCTGTATAAATGTTTCTATAAGCGACTTGTAGTAAAACTTAGTGGTTCTTATGAAAATCTCATGTTTTGGTTCTATCTTTGCCTTATCATACTCTAAGTATCCTATGAACAGGCCAATTTGTGGCTCAATAATCTTATGTTTACCTTCAAACATCTTATACATATCACCTTGGATATACTGTAATATACAGCACTGTTGAAGTTCTAGTAGTTTATCATGTCCTTCTTGTTTAACATAGCCATGTGCGAAGGTAAGAATTGTAGTAATCAATGGGGTTTTCCCTGTAAAATCAGACATCATTAGGATCCCTGGATCTTGCTTTACCCAATTTTGAAGTTCTTGCCACATCTTAGCCTCAACTAGGTAGAAAATTGGGTGTTGAATACCTTGTCCTTTACATATGTGTTTATACTGAATAAGATAACTATATTTTTGAATTAGCTGCTGCATATACTCTATGCCTTGAGGCCTTGAAACTTCTCTTTTAATTACTATATTGAGTAGATGCGAAACAGCTTCAACTAATAGTTCTTTTTCACTTTGGTATGGATTATATGAGTACTTTTCTGGAAAATAAATTATGTCATCTAACTTTAAGATAAGCTTTTCAAGATGATCATAAAATTGCTTATCTGCAATGTAAGACATTACGAGGAGATGTGGCAATGATCTCACTAGATCTTTCTTATGTGTAGTTGCTGCATGGTTAAAAATTACAATTTTAACCTCTAAAGATTCAAATGGAGTTAAAATGATTTGATCTATAATTGAGTCACCTACTTCTTCGCCTAATGATTGTAATAAAGATACTTCCTTAGTTTGATTTGGAGATGAAAAAAAAAGAGTGCTTATTTTATTCAGAATGAATTGATTGTTCGGCTTAAGATCATTTGGCTTAAGATCATTTGGCTTAGTATATTTAGTTATGAATTCTTGAACCCTTTGCATTTTTATGACTGATATTAATCAATCCACAACAATAAACTATAATTACAATAAAAAAATTATAAATAGTAAAAATAAATTAATATTGAAGAAAAAAGTTGCAGACTAGCTATAGCAGTATCAATTTAACCGTTCTGTTATTATATTGAACACATTGGATTAATATTTTTAAACATCTGATTGTTAAGTTTAACAGCTAATTATTATTTGTACTGTCCTCTACTATTGATAGAGATTGAGTAATAATTGATGAATGATCCTTAGAATTTCATAAAATTAAGCAACTTAGAAAATAAATCAGAGATTATCCTTAGATCTTAGTTAGGACAAAAAATTGATAAAAAGCATATATTGATTTAGTGATGCTTCTATCAAAACTTAATTTGCTTTTTCTGAAGTCTCATTACATACATAATGATCTCAGCAACAGCTTTATAATGTTTTTCTTTAATTTTCATCCCCATCTCTAAATCAGCAAAGAGCAACCTAGCTAGTGGTCGATTTTCAACTATAGGTACATTATGTTTCCTCGCAATATTTCTTATCATAAGTGCTATGTTATCTTGTCCTTTAGCAACAACTACTGGTGTATCCATCTTCTCAGGCTTAAACTCTAGTGCCACAGCATAGTGAGTTGGATTTGTAATTACTACATCTGCATTAGGAACTGATGCCATAATTCTTTTTTTAGAAAACTGAGCTCGCATTGACTTAAGTTTAGATCTAACTTCAGGATTACCTTCTTGATTTTTATGTTCATCTTTTAACTCTTTTTTAGACATCTTCATCTTATTGACATAACTAGACCTCTGGTAGAGATAATCAACTACAGCTAGAAAGAACATAAAACAACAGATTCTTATAAAAACTTTAACAAGCGCTTCCATTATAAGTTGCATACCACCCACTATAGACAATTGATATGATTGGGCTAGCTTATGCATGTCTTCCTTGATTGTTATATAAACAATGGTACCAAGAATTATAATCTTTACTACGCCTTTTAATAGTTCAACTATAGAGTTCAAAGAAAAAATTCTTTTGAAACCAGCAATAAGTGAAATTCTCTCTAGTTTAAACTGTATCACCTCAGGCGAGTAAATAATTCCATGTTGAGCCATGAGACTAACAATATTAATAATCATCATTATTAGTGGCGGTATTATTAAAAATGGCATTACATCTATAATTAAATCACCTATTATATTTAAAATATTGCCACTTAATCCATTACCTCCATTTCTATTTAAACTTGCTAAAATCTCGTGAGGGGAAGTTATAAACTTTGCTAACTTTCCTATTAATTCTCCAGTGAAAAACTTACTCAATAAAACTATAAGTAGTGAAAGAGTGAGAATTGACGTAAAAGAATTTACTTCCTTTGAGGTAAATACATCTCCTTTTTCTCTTGCCTGCTCCAGCTTTTTATGACTTGGCTCTTCCGTTTTCTGCGACTGGTCTTCCGTATCACTCATTGCACACCAATTATAATCTATAATTTATATATCACTAATTCAATTGCCTGGTATAGGAGGACAAAAATTTAGTTATAGCAAAGAGTTGATTAATACTTTTTTAAAAATGAAAAAATATCTTAGATCTTTTGGTAGAGTTAAAGGACATAAACTTAGCAGATGGCAAAAATCCCTCATAAATGATTTTCTACCAACAGTTGCTCTGAAAAACTTCATTAACAATATTTAGTTTGAGATAAGATTTGGCGCTGGTGAGCATCTAGTTCAACTTATAGATAATGAAATGAAGCTGTAAGTCTGATATAAATTTTATTAAAAATGAAAAAATATCTTAGATCTTTTGGTAGAGTTAAAGGACATAAGCTTAGCAAATGGCAAGAATCTCTCATAAGTGAGTTTCTACTAACTATTGCTCCAAAGAACTTAACTAATAACATTTGGTTTGAGATAGGATTTGGTGCTGGTGAGCATCTAATTCAACTAATAAATGAACGTGATGATGAGAATATAACTATTATTGGTTGCGAACCATACATAAATGGTGCAGTCAAGGCAATAAAGTATATTCATGATAATCATTGTAAGAAAGCTTATATCTATCATGATGATGCACGTGAGTTACTTAAGACACTAAATCCTAAGTCAGTAGAAAAATTTTTCATTTTATTTCCTGACCCATGGCCAAAGAAGAGGCATCACAAGCGTCGGATAATTAATCAATTCATGATTGAATTACTAATCTCTAAATTGTCTGGTCATGGCAGCATTACAATTGCGACGGATCATGTTAGCTATGCTCAATGGATTTCAGATATCTTGACACAATACAGTCATAAGTATTTAAAATTCAACTCAGCAGAAGAATGTGAGAGAGCTGGTATCTTGACCAGGTATTGTCAGAAAGCTCTAGCTAGAGATGATGAAATTAATTTATTTATTCTCGATAATATTTAGACATATCTCTTCTCATTTTTTTAAAAATTTTCATCAAATTTTTCCTGCAATATACTCGTTAGAGTTACAATAAAAAATATCATTCTACTATAAGTTTCTACTATAAGTATATATTTCTTAATATTCTCTTAATAAAGAAAGCGTATAAAACTACCATAAATTGCAATTTAAAGTTTTATCATTAAGAAAAAATATTAGACAATACTCCAAACCACAGACTAGTGAATTGGAGATTTTAGGGGGTTTTATCGCTCCCGTAAGTCAAGCAATCTTTAATAAAGTTGTCTGCCATAATGGCGCTTCCTTAAATGGTTATTTTATAGAAAATCCAGATAACTACATTACTGTCGGCGATGATCAAGGTGAAGTAATTTTTGAGCCTCTGCAAATTGGCAATAACAATTTTGGTGATAATATATATCAGTTCTGAATTAAATGCTTTTCTTAAAGAAATCAATCAGTCTTCTTATGGAGATGAACTGCTCAAGGCAATCATTAGAGCATATAATGAACAAAAAAATGGATATGAATTTATCAAAGTTTTAACTCGAGAGATTGCTGGAGTAAAGTTACCTTTCACAACAATAGATAACCAAAGAATCGTTGAATTAAGACCAAAAAGCAATAACACAACATCTGTATCAGGCGATTATAGATTAATAGGCTGGGAAGAGAATAATACGTATTTCTTCACAGAGATTGGTATGCATAAGGATATTAATAATATATTAAAAGTCTTAGCCTGTCTTGGCGAAAGATATGTTCAACAAACGATGAACGAATCTATTAGTAGCTTATTCGTTACAGCAAAGAGATATGAAGAGACAAAACAACAATTTGAGAAAATTTTTGCCAAAGCTAAAGAGTTTTATGAAGAGTACGAATTTGCCAAAAGATATGGATTGCAAAAAGACTTAGAATCTCGAAAAACAAGATATGACAAATTCTGACAAGATGTAAGAAGAATCCTTGCGAGAGGAGGACAACAAGGGAGAGCAACGGTAGAAGAGATTGAGTTATTGCTTCAAAAATGGAGTGATAGAATACTCAGTCAATCATACCGGAGATCTTTTGATGAAACTGGTTTGTCTGGTATAAGTGTAATATAAAAAATGTACACATTTCTAGTTGATAGCCACTGTCATCTTAACTACCGAGGGATCCATGAGAGGCTAGATGAGGTAATGAAAAATGCTACAGCTAATGGCATCAATATTCTCCAAACGATATCGACTCAGATGTCTGATATTCCTGCAATACAAACCATATCTCAGCAATACAAAAACATTTTCTACTCAGTTGGAGTACATCCATTACATGTACATGAAGCACCGCTAGTCACAGTTGAATCTCTAATCAAAATGGCAAGTAATGACAATAAAATTACTGCCTTTGGCGAGACTGGATTAGATCACTATAAGACATCAGATAATAAGATTCTGGAACTTCAGAAGGAAAGCTTCCGTAGTCATATAGCTGCAGCACAGATAGTAGAAATTCCAGTGATAGTCCATACTCGCGATGCAGAAGATGACACATATTCAATTCTCAGTGCAATGATGGCAAAGAGAGCTTTTTCTGGGCTACTACACTGCTTTACAGGATCACTCGATCTAGCTATGAAAGCTATAGATCTGGGATTGTATATATCTGCTTCAGGTATAATAAGTTTTAAAAATGCACATGAAATAAGAAATGTATTTCAGCAAATACCAATTGATAGAATTCTCATTGAAACTGATTCACCATTTCTAGCACCAGTGCCATATAGAGGCCAAACTAATGAGCCAGCCTATGTGATTGAGGTTGCTAAGTGTTTGGCAGAAATTAGAGGTGTACCATTAAAAGATATCATTCATCATAGTACTAATAACTACTTCAAAGTGTTTAGTAGAGTTCCAGATAATTATTAGGGACTTGGAGGTCCAGGATTGCCTTTAAAAACACATTTTAAGTACCGACCATTAATTTCGTTATTTGTAGACCACTCTTTTCGCCCAGTTTTGTATAGCCCTTCTGCATATTCGGAGTGTTGTGTGCTATTATACTTAATTTGAGTTGGAAGAGTAACATTTTTTTTGATTTCCATTGCAACAGCCATAGATGATGCACTTGGCACATTTATATCATGATTACCAGCATAAAATTTCATCTTTTGCACTGGTAGATCACCTCCTAAAGCGCTTTCCGAATCAAACTGTAAACCTAAAAGAGATCCAACAAAGTTTACAACTCGACTAAGAAATGTTTTATTATCTTCTTGATATTTCTGTTTTTCTGTAGCTTCTAGAGTTAGATCGCCATGCTGAGCATTCCTTTTAGCAGCAAAGACATCTCCAATATTTGTAAATGATTTATGGTTTATATATTGCTCAAACTTATGTCCTTGCGGCAGATATTGTTTTATCTCTTTTAAAACTAATGCACTCCAAGCACCTCCAAAACTATGCCCTGTAATAGTTATATTTTCAGATTTATATCCAGCATTGATTGCTCTCAAAACAGCTGATACACCAGCATCAACCAGTTCGTTTGTTGAGATTGCATTCTGAGGATAATCTATAGCCATAAAATCATTTTTTACAGCTGGATCTGTCAGTGCAGAATGTAGAATCTGAGAGTTTTGTGCGTCAACATCATTGCCATGAAAATTTATTACTAGCTTGCGATTTTTAGCATCATTATTGCTATTAGAAGCAATAATCATTGAGCAATTTTTATTTCCAGAGATAGGATAATCTATCCTTTGAACTGTATATATACCTTTAGTAATTTTCTTGTATCTTCCTTCAGCATCCTTGCTATTTAAGCCTTGTAAGTTGCTATTTTCACTTCTTTTACCCCAGGATGCTTCATTGATAATTGCTTTACCTAATATAGATCTTATAGGATATAAAATTGGGTTTATTAGAGACTTTAAAGGGTTCCAATACCTTTTTAGTTGCTCCGGAGATTTTTCGAATTCCGTAGTATTTATTTTATTTTCTTGCATTTTGTTCAGCTGTTTATAATGTATAAATCAATTATAAAATGAAAATTTTAGATAATGTTTGATTTTAAGATGATCAACAAAAATTTTTTAAGGAGGTATGATTTATTTAACTAATAAGGAAAAACTTGTAAGACATATAAATATAATATATATTTATAATAATAAAAGTCTTTAACAAGATTAAAATCAATATGGGTAGAGACAATTTCATTACTGACTGGATAAGATTAGCTTTCACACCTAAAGTTGGTCCCAGAATCTTTGAGAAACTAATAAAACAATTTAAAACACCAGGATCTGTACTTGACAATATAGTTGAAGTTAAAAGACGGTATAAGTTGGACTTAGAGCCTCCTTCGCAGATTCAAATAGAAGACTCAATCAAAAAGTGTTATGACTTTGGAGCAGAAATAATTTTACCTATAGATGATAAATACCCAATTTTACTAAGAGAAACAGAGAGATATCCGCAAGTACTGTTTGCAAGAGGAAATACTGAATTACTTAATAAAAGAAAGCTAGCTATTATAGGTACAAGGAATTCATCAATCAATGGAGAAAAAATCACTAAAAAAATAGGATCAGAGCTAGGAAAAAATGGCATAATAATCGTGTCTGGTTTAGCACGCGGAATAGATGCTGTTGCGCATGAAGCTAGTTTGGAGACAGGTACAATAGGAGTTATAGCGGGTGGAATAGACTGTATTTACCCAAGGGAAAATGAGAAATTGCAAAAATTGTTATACGAAAAAGGACTTGTAATCACCGAGAACATGATTGGATCTATACCGCAACCAAAGAATTTTCCAATCAGGAATAGAATTATTTCTGGGATAGCTGACGGAGTGCTTGTGGTTGAGGCAATGGAAAAATCTGGAACAATGATAACTGCAAACTATGCATTAGAGCAAGGCAGAGATGTTTTTGCTGTGCCAGGATCGCCACTAGATCAAAGAGCTTTTGGGACAAATCTATTGATAAAAAACGGTGCAATACTAACTAGAGATTCACAAGATATACTTAATGAGTTAGGTTTTGGACAAAGACCAAGTGTCGGACTTGAAAATTATCTTGAGATGGCAGATGATGAGATTGAGGAAATAGAGAAGAGATCACTTACTGCAGTATTATTGAGTAAGCTTAGCAATGCACCAACTGACATAGAAGACATATTCAGGCTAATGGAAATCTCAATTTCTGAGTTTAATCAAGTTCTGACAGAGCTAGAAATATTAGGTAAAGTTGTAAGACAAGGTAGTAAGATCTCACTTACATAAAAATTATGTTAAATGTGTAGAACTAATTAATCTAATGAAAAAAAATGTATAGAGATTCAATAAAATTAATGGAGAAATCGAAGAGATTACATAGGCTTTTCTTGATTTCTGGTATATTTATTGTAATAATTACAGCCATATTATTAATTTTAAAACAAGAGAAACCCCATATGATTGAAAAGAAACAGTTAATTCCAAGAGCAATTATTTTTGGCAACCCAGATAAGATTGGAGTAAAAACCAGTCCAGATGGAAAAAATACATCTTTCATTGCACCGAGTGATGGAGTTTTAAACATTTTCTTAGCAAGGGATAATGATATTGAAAACTCAAAAGTAATCACAGACGATAAACATCGTGGTATTAGACAGTACTTCTGGAGCTATGACAATCAGCATATCATTTACTCGCAAGATAAAGATGGAGACGAAAATGAGCATCTATTTAAGGTTGATATTGATTCGCGCCAAATTACAGATATGACATCTGAGTTCACTGGTGTGAAGGCATCTATTGCAGCAGTAAGCAAGCACTTTCCTAACTATATTCTTGTCATGTTAAATGATAGACGACCTGATCTCTTTGATCTACATCTTCTAGATGTTAAAAATGGCAAGAGATATCTAATTTATCAGAACGATAGTTATATGGATATTGATATAGATGACGATTTCCAGATAAGATTCGCATCAATATCGACTCAGGATGGTGGGAGAAGAATTGATATTTTTGACTGGCAGCCCCAAGGTATAGTAGAAATAATAAAGCTAGTTGAAGACGGTGCTGACGAAGACAAGATTAATTCTCTGAGACATGAGATTCAAAATATAAAGAAAGCTGAGTTTATAGATGTTTCAGCAGAGAATATATATACTACAAGTATTGTTGGCTTTTCAAAGGACTATAACAAAGTTTATATGATTGATTCTCGCGGACAAGACAAAGCTGGATTGTATGAGATAGATATAAAGGATAAAGAACAGAAACTGATCTTTAGCAGTGATAAAGCTGATGTCAGTGGAGTTATTCAAAATCCTAACACAAAAGAAATTGAGGCAGTTACTTGGACTTATGCTAAGGATGAAATAAAGTTTTTTGATAAAAAAGTTGCTAGCTTGTTTAAAGCTATTAAATCAAAAGAGAATGGAGATGTTCAAATTACTAGCAGATCCACAGACAATCAGATTTGGACAGTAGCGGTTACATCCGATGTAGCACCACCTAAGTATTTTAGAATTGAGACGGAAACAGAAAAAGTAGAATTTCTTTTTTCTGGACAATCAAGTTTAGACAATTATAAGTTCTCTCAAATGTATCCGGTAGTGATAAAAGCACGAGATGGACTAGAATTGGTTTCATATTTAACACTTCCTAAGGAGTTAAAAATTTCAGCTGAAATGACAGATGAATCGATTCTTAAGAAGATTAATACAGATAAAACTGTACCACTAATAATGTATGTCCATGGTGGACCAACAGCTCGTGATGAATGGGGATTAGATAAAGTACATCAGTGGTTATCTGATAGGGGCTACGCTGTGCTAAGCGTAAACTATAGAGGCTCAACTGGTTTTGGTAAAAAATTCATTAATGCAGGTAATGGAGAGTGGTCTAGGAAAATGCACGATGATCTAATAGATGCTGCTAACTGGGTGGTTTCACAAGGTATTACTTCTCAAGATAATATAGGTATTATGGGTGGCAGCTATGGTGGATATGCAGCACTAGTTGGACTGACCTTCACACCAAATTTCTTCAAATGCGCAGTAGATATAGTTGGGCCATCTAATTTAATAACTCTACTAGAGAGTGTACCAGCTTACTGGGCACCATATATAGAGAACTTAAATAGGAAAACTGGCGGCAATACAAAAACTGAAGAGGGGAGACAAGCACTGCTAGCCAGATCACCTATAACACAAGTTGCTAATATTGAGAAACCCCTTCTAATAGGACAGGGGGCAAATGATCCAAGAGTTAAGCAATCTGAATCAGATCAGATCGTTAAAGCTATGGAAGAGAAAAAGATTCCTGTGATCTATGCTTTATATCCTGATGAAGGACATGGTTTCGTCCGACCAGAGAACCGCATGTCATTCTTTACTATCGCTGAGTATTTTCTACATCAAAATATGGGAGGTAAATTAGAACCTGTAGGAAAGGATTTTGAAAGATCTTCTTTAAAGATAGAGGTTGGTATGGATGAGTTAAATGATTCAATCAAGAATGCATTGAATAATAATTCACTGACTTGTGACTGAAGGGTTATCCACACATTTAGCTCGATATATAGGTGCAAGAAATTGCTAGACAGTTACACAATACAATCTGGGTGATTCCCGATGTAATTTAAGGCCTCTTCATATGATATTGATTCTACATCTTCTACTTTATATTTACAGACATACTCAATAGAAGACATTACTCTCTCTTTATATTGACGATGAGATGTCTGACAATAGTAAGTATCATCTTGTTGATTGATAATGTGATTATGATAATCGACGATATTATCATCGTAGTTAGGAACCATCTCTAATTCTACTGAAAAATGATACCTTGCAAGTTCTGTTGTACCTTTTTTAAAACAAATAAGGTCTACTGGTGGATGAGAGTAAGGCGCATACAATTCTGAAATAATCACGTCTAAAAGTACTCCTGTTGCAAAACCTCCCATAGATAGCGTTACCATATTAAATGTATTTTCAACATTATCATCACTTTTAGTTGCTAACGCTATACAAACACCAGCTGCAATACAACATATTGGCAATCCCAGGAAAATGGTTTGTAGAATCTTTGGAGTTATCGGTTCACCATACTTTGGTAATTTGGCATATGCATAATCGAAAGGTAAAAATTTAAATTCTTGACTTTGATTTTTTATCATATTATTTTTTATAAATTCTTTCGAAACTTTAACATGAAAATATTGAAAATATGTTACAACCTAGCAATCTGAGATTGCTTTTTGCAAGATAATACTTGAAAATATAATAAATATTGGAACAATTGTCTTAGTCTCAGATAAATAGCTTTCAAGCTACAGCAGCCGCAATGGCTTCCTTCTGTTTGTCGATAATCGTTGTGCAAGCGGCTTTAGAGGCATTTAACATTGATAAAATAGCTTCCTGATCGAAAGTATTTTTCTCTCCTGTTAGTTGTACCTCTACAAATTTTCCATCAGATGTATAGATAAAGTTAGCATCAACATCAGCATTGCTATCTTCTGGATAGTCAAGATCAACTAGCAGCTGTCCATTTACAATACCACATGATACAGCAGCGACATGTCTCATAAATGGGAGTTTATGAATTAATCCGGCTTTATTTAAAGATCTAATTGCTATTTGAAGAGCAACATATCCACCATTGATCGCAGCTGTTCTAGTGCCACCATCTGCTTGTAATACATCACAATCGACTACAATCATTCTTTCTCCTAGTAACTCTAAAGTAATTGAAGCACGAAGAGAACGAGAGATTAGCCTCTGTATCTCGAGAGTTCTGCCATTCTGTTTGCCTTTAACGACTTCACGCATTACTCTCTCTGAGGTTGAGCCAGGTAACATACTATATTCAGCAGTTATCCATCCTTTGCCTGTATTTCTCAGGAATGGTGGTACTTTATCTTCAATTGATGCTGTACAAAGAACCCAGGTATTACCAATTTTCACTAGACATGAGCCATGTGCTTGTTTGGTATAATTAACTTCAAAAGAGATTTCGCGCATCTCTAGAGGTGATCTATTATTTAATCTCATTTTTTAACTAAAGTTTATATCATATGTGATGACATGTCGAGGTATAGGAAATACTAAGCTATACAATCTAGATGATTGCCAATGTAATTTAAAGCCTCTTCATATGATATTGGTTCTACTTCATCAATTGTATATTGATATTTATATAGTTCATGAGATACATCACGATTGTTATTAGGAATCAATTTTACTGATAAATGATACTTGAGTAGTTCTTTTGAACTTTCTTGAGAGCAAATAAGAATTAAAAATATGCTATAATCTAGCAATCTGAGATTGTTTTTTGCAAGATAATACTTGAAAATATAATAAATATTGGAACAATTATTATTGTAAGGCTCATTACAAGATAAATATAAGTATTATCATTGATACTTAAGATGGATAAAATGATCTGAGGAAAAATTATTGGTATCACTGCTATTGTCGAGAAAGCATTCCTATTCCATTTTATAGATAAATTAATGCTGGAGACCATGAGTGAAACACTAAACAGATATAGATAAAAGAGAGTATATGGAATTAAAAGTAATAAGAAATCGTGTCCTACAACTTGAGATATACAAAACCAAATTATAGAATTAATTGAGAAATATTTAAAGAATCCTATAAGATATTTGATTAAGATAAGATATAATGGTTTAATAGGCAACAGTATTAGCTGTTCAAACACACCGTAATAGAACTCTTCTTCCATACCTATAGAATCTACAAGACCAACAGTAACTACTGTGATTGCAATAATGATTCCATAAAAGGTAGATATATTCGAGAAAACAGATTCCTCTAGAATAAGTAAAAAAACAGCAAATACTATCAATGAAGCTATGATTGAAATAATCAAGTGGTGCAGATTATATTTAAGAGATAGAAATTCTCTTAAAATAATAGCTTTATATAGTTTCTTTTTCTCTAGCATTCTTTACAACAGATAGGACAAAGAGATTGAGTAATGTCGTTATAAAACCAACTAAGCAGGTAAAGCAATATATAATTTCAGTCTGATCATGAGGTCTTTTTTTATAAAAAAAGAAATGGCCAAGAACATAGAAATTTGATAAATCCAAAGTTGTATTACTTTGTATAAATCCTGTAATTACAATAAAAAAAAGAATCATTATTATACTGTTTTTCATTCCAGTAAATAAAGTTGTTTTTTCTGATGTCAATACAAATGACACAATTCGCCAGAAACTTGAAATAAAGATAGTACTTGCAATCACAAAAATTGCCATCAATGGAATCAACAATATAATTTTCAAAAGATAATTAGATCTTCTTTCAAGAAGAAGCTCATCAAAAGCTCTTAATTGTTCAGGAGTGGCTTGATTGTACAAAAAGATCACTATATCAGGTATCACTCCGATAAATATTACAATTAATAATAATCTAAAAATTTGACTATAGGTAAACTTTCCAAGATATAGATCTGATATCAGTAGTCTAGAAGGTAATGTTAACAGAATTTGGACAGTTATCAAGAAATCTTTAGATGGTGGATATACGATAAAGTAAACATAATTCATTAATATCTCAAGTAGCAATACTAAAAAGAAAGGGATTTTTTTATTCCATACTATGTGTAATAAAGTGCTCTTTAGAGCTGGAAGCAATGCTTCTGCATCTTGTTATAAATTTTGATTATTTTTAATAAATTGACAAGTAATAGCTGTAAAAGATAACTGAATTAATATAGAGATTGAGCTTGAAAATATTCCTCCTATAAATAATGATACTGGACTTATATCTTTCTCGACAGTTGAAATTATTCCAAAATACAAAATAAATAAAACAGAAAAAATATACAATTTCAGACATATTTTGAAGTATTGTCTAGCAGTAATAAAGCTATAAGTTAGAGTTTCCTTAACTGTTGAATTTTGAATAATTACATGATAGAAGTTGAATTCTACTACAAAATAGATATAGATGAGAAATATAATCCCTAAAATAAGAACACTGACTGATAGTAGCTTCTGAAGAATATCATTACCAACATGATCAGTAATAAAAAGACCTGCTGTTAGCAGTATTAAAATAAGAAATATCAAAAGAGCATTTACTAAACTTACAGGTAATAACTTAGGCAAACTTTCTTTAATTGCTAGAAATAATTTTTGACTAGATAATGAATCATTTTTTAATAAGTAAACTACAACTACCATTACACGTACCAAGAGAAATAAGAAGCAATAGACAATAAGTAATAGAAAATTTTGATTAGCAAATACTTCATAACTGAGAAAATACATCACTAACAGAGAAAGAAATAAAATAGATGAGCTTTTTTTCTTCTGCAAGATGGTATCGCACAAAATATATTTTAGTAAACTGAGGATAGAAAGATTCTTGAGCACTTTTTGGAAGATTTTATCTCACGTCGGATATTGTTGCAAATCAAATATGAATTTTCTAAAAAATAAATTTTAAGTAATTAAAAAAGAAACGCTTACTTTTTAGAATGAGAATTTTCTTAAGAAAGAATATAAAATATTAATAGAAAATAATAAATTTTTGGTAAAAAATCATAAAAAGTTGGCATAAAAATGCCATCAGACGTCAAAGATATTAAAAAAATCAAAAAATTTAAAAAAAATGTGAAAAAGGTGTTGACATATGTTTAAATGGCATGTATAACTGTTCCTGTTGATTCAAAAATGTTTAAAAAGTAAAACAAAACAAACTAACACTCAAAAGAAAAAATGAAACTCGCTGAATAAAATCTTAATACAGGTTTTGTTCTGTAAGCAAAAATTAGTCAGCGTAATTAAAATATAAAAAGAGCTTTTGAAGGATGCCTTGGCGATAAGAGGCGATGAAAGACGTGATAGGCTGCGATAAGCTACGGTGAGGTGTCTATACCCTTCGACCCGTAGATTTCTGAATGGGGAAACCCACTGAATTATCAGTACTCCGAAAGGAGAGCAAACCCGGTGAACTGAAATATCTAAGTAACCGGAGGAAAAGAAATCAACCGAGATTCCCTGAGTAGCGACGAGCGAACGGGGACCAGGCCAGTGTTTTAAATGTAAAAACTAAAAGGATTTGGAAAAATCCGCCATAGAAGGTGATAGCCCTGTATAGGTAAAAAGCATTTAAAAACTTGAGTAAGGCGGGGCACGTGAAATCCTGTCTGAACATGGGGGGACCACCCTCCAAGCCTAAGTACTACTTATCGACCGATAGTGAACAAGTACCGTGAGGGAAAGGTGAAAAGAACCCCAAATAGGGGAGTGAAATAGACTCTGAAATCAAAAGCTTACAAGCAGTCGGAGCACGACCAGTAATGGGATGTGTGACGGCGTACCTCTTGTATAATGGGTCAGTGAGTTAGTGTATCTAGCAAGGTTAAGCCGATAGGTGTAGCCGTAGCGAAAGCGAGTCTGAATAGGGCGCGAAGTTAGATGCATTAGACCCGAAACCGAGTGATCTAGCCATGAGCAGGTTGAAGTTAGGGTGAAACCTAATGGAGGACCGAACCCATTCCTGTTGCAAAAGTATGGGATGACTTGTGGTTAGGGGTGAAAGGCCAATCAAACTCGGAAATAGCTGGTTCTCCGCGAAATCTATTTAGGTAGAGCGCTATTCGTTTATCATTGGGGGTAGAGCACTGAATAGGCTAGGGGGGCCCAAAGCCCTACCAAACCTAACTAAACTCCGAATACCAATGAACATAGAGTAGTAGACAGGCAGTGGGTGCTAAGGTCCATTGCCGAGAGGGAAAAAGCCCAGACCGCCATCTAAGGTCCCCAAGATATAGTTAAGTGTGAAAGGATGTGGGAATGCCATGACACCTAGGAAGTTGGCTTAGAAGCAGCCACCTTTTAAAGAAATCGTAACAGATCACTAGCCTAATAGCAATCCTGTGCCGAAAATGTATCGGGGCTAAAACTATACACCGAAGATGCGGGTTTATGTTGAACGAGCGTCAACATAAGCGGTAGCGGAGCGTTGTGTAAGCCGTTGAAGGTATACCGTAAGGTGTGCTGGAGGTATCACAAGTGAGAATGCTGACATGAGTAGCGTAAAGAGGTGTGAGAAACACCTCCGCCGAAAGTCCAAGGGTTCCTGCGTAAAGTTAATCTGCGCAGGGTTAGCCGGCCCCTAAGGCGAGGCCGAAAGGCGTAGTCGATGGGAACCACGTTAATATTCGTGGGCCTGCTAGAAGTGACGAAGTCAAAGAATTGTATCAAGTTATTGGATTCTGGATGCAGTTTTAGACTTCCAGGAAATAGCTCTAGCATATAGATCGTACCCCAAACCGACACTGGTGGACTGGTAGAGTATACCAAGGCGTAGAGAGAATGATGCTGAAGGAACTAGACAAATTGTACTCGTAACTTCGGAATAAGAGTAGCCCCGCTTAGGCAACTAAGTTGGGGTGGCACAAACCAGGGAGAAGCGACTGTTTATCAAAAACA
>CAZGZC010000004.1:0-114019 GCA_964529685.1 uncultured Candidatus Midichloriaceae bacterium
ATCCATGCTTCCTATGTTAGAAACAACATCTGCTAGCATATGTCCTCTACTCATCGGAGTTTTTTATTGAAAAATTAATGATTGCTGATTAACAAAGTTAATTGTTTGTATCAGATCAATGGCACGGATTATTTGATAATCATATTTTTTATCAGCTAATATTTCTCGTTTTATTAATTCGGATTTATTATCAATTTCTTTTAAAGGTTTTTGTTCAGGCAATAATATATTATCTATAGCATATATATCTGGCTGAACACCAATGTTCTGTATTTCCTTACCAAGCGGAGTACAATAGATACCTATTGTGAGCTTTATAATATCTCCATTTTTTAAATTAAATGTTTTTTGCACTGATCCTTTACCAAATGATTTTTCTCCAATGATTTGAGCTCTTTTATTATCTTGTAGAGCACTAGCCACTATTTCAGAAGCAGAAGCAGATAAAGAATTAATTATAACTACTATAGGTAAACCATCTGTTATATCCTGACCTACACTATAAAAATCTTCACTCTTATCTTTTAATCTAAATGAAACAATTTTAGTATGATTTCTCAAGAATAAGCTTGAGATATTTAATGCTTCATCAAATAATCCACCTGGATTGAACCTAAGATCTAAAATTACGCCAACCAATCGATCGCTTTTGATCTTTCTATATTCATCTCTGATATTTTTCGCAAGATCGTTTGTAAAATGCTTAATTTTTATATAAACAATCTTATCTAATAACTGTACAGAATAAGGAATAATTTTTATCTTTCGCCTGACAATATCATATGAAAATTTTTTATTATCTCGATCAATTTCTATGGACATTAAACTCCCTGGCTTACCAGTTAATATATCTCTTACAGCTTTTATATTTAGATCACACAATTCTTTATTCCCACTTTTAACAATAATATCGCCTTTCTCTAATCCTGCTACTTCTGCTGGACTTTCATCTGCTATGTCAAGGATCATAGGACATCTTCTTGAGGTTGTAATCTCTATACCAATACCTCCATACTCATTGTTCATTATTTCACTTAACTTTTCTGCGTCAGATTTATTTATATAGGTTGAATAGTTATCTAGCGACTGTACAATGCCTTTTATTGCTGCTTTATTTATGTCTTGAGTTTTTAGAGATTGAAAATAGTTTTGATTTATAATGGATAGAGCTTCATTAAAAATTGAATCTGCTGCACTACTAACAGTTGATAATATGCTTAAGAAAAATAAAACTATATATTGCATCAACTTCTGAAAAAATTTAATATTTTCATGTAAATTGTTTCAACTTTATCCTCTGGCATATCTACTACTATCACCTCTTCTTTGTTTAGATCTATCTTTTGAATAATTCTGCCATAACTATTAAAGACAGCAGATATACCTGTTTTTGCTGATCTAACTAAAGGTAATCCATATTCAATTGCACGCATTCTAGTCATTGCTAAATGTTGATAAGGACCTATCGAGTTTCCTAGCCAGCTATCATTTGTGATATTGACAATTAAGTCAACATCATTAGTTTTTTTTCCTGTGAAAATACTTTCAAAGCATATCATAGGCATTATATTAAGAGAAACCGTAATGCCGCGCATTGAGTTTGAATAAAATTTTATTTTTGTATCTCTTATACCAGAAGTAAAACCGTAAGATTCACCTACAATAGGTTTTAAGATATTATATCCAGGTATATATTCACCAAATGGTGCTAAGATTATTTTATCATAACTGTCAACAATAAATCCGGAGTTGTCTAGAACAACCATTGAGTTATAATATGAAGAATTAGATGTGTCATATCTGTCAACTCCTGCTATGAGAAATGAGTTTGATTGATATCTTGACATCCATTCTTTTAATATAATTTCTTCTGTTTTGCCTACAGGAAATGGTATGCTCGATTCAGGTAAGATAAATAAGTTGATGTTATTTTGATTATTAATTTTTTTATATCTCAGAGCTATGCTTTCAACAATACTCTTTGTTTTATTTTGAGCTTGAAGTTTTTTAGAATATTGGTGGTAATGATGTTGTGTATTAGGTTGTATTACGTTTAAAGAAACAATTTTTTGCTTGTGAACTTGAGGTGCATTATTAAGCCTTTCTCCGCCACTAATTGTTAGAATGACTACTATTATTGTTATAGATGATATTGCTCCAGAATGTTTGGTATATGGTATTGTCCCAACAAGATACAAAAGTATACTTAATCCATAAACACCAGTTACAGATGCTAACTGCATCAGTGATAAAGAGTATCCACTTGCATAACCGAGTAAATTCCAAGGGAATGGTAAAAGAAGATATGCCCTGAGGAGTTCAGCAATAAAAAATCCTATCGCAAATAAGACAGCTATCGAGATTTTTGTCCATCCATTGTTTATTTGTAATTCTTGCGTTTTTTTAAAGATATATTTTGAGCAAATTATCGCGCTGGCAATAGCATAAAAGGATGCTAAGAGCGCTGGTATAATCAAAATTATTAATGGTATAAGAAACCAGTAAGTTTTTATTTCTAATAATATAGGGTTTATCAACCAATAAAGGCTTGTTACAAAATGACCAATAAAGAAAACGAATGCATGATTAAACCCAAGATTGAAAAATTCCTGTTGATTCCTCTTGATACCTGCTAGGCATTCTTTCTCTAGGCACCAAAGAAATCCAGAAAAAGATATAGGAATTACTAAAAAGATATCGAATGGATGAAAAGCAAGAGTCAGTAATACTCCATGTACAAGTTGTATAAGATAATTAGAGGATCTGAAACTACCTATAATTTTCGTTAAAGTTCGATTATTCTTACTTGTCTTTATTTTCGTCTCAAACATCTCAACTTAAAAAGTTATTTATTCATTTTTGCAAAACCTAAAGCAGGATATTCTTCATTGATATACTGTATCTCATAGAATTTGATATTTTTTATCATTTCTCTCGCAGTACAAAAAAGCATATTATCAGTTATATATAACTATTATTTTTTTGATCAAGCAAAAACTCTTCCAATATAGTAAGCTCATTATGTTTAAACATATTTTTGCTGTTTTTTTACTTTTTCCTGTGAGATTGCTAAATATTTTTTTTCATCTTTTAGGAATAACCATATCATACATCCTCCTAGAGTTACATCAAAATTGATCTTTCTTTCAAAAGAAATTTGTAAAGAATTGTATAATCTCATTAATTTCTTTAGTCTAACAAAATAATTTTGTTTGCCTACAGATTTAATTATGTGACGCAAGATCCTTAGTATTATTTCTTCCTCTTCTTCCAATAGTTGTTTTACATCTATTGTTATTAATCCTACTGACCAAGTATAGCATAGATTATCTATTTTATTTTTGACATATTGATCAATAAAGTTTTGTGTGCGCAAGGCGTTATTTCCAAGTAAAACTAATCTATTAAGTAAATGGTGTGCATTTACAAGATCACTATCTCCGATTTCTCTGATTAAGTGCCGAATTTTGACTCTCTCATATTTAGAGTTATTGTTAGAACGATCATTAACCCACTCAATATCAAATTTATTCAGATATTGAATAATCTCTTCTCTTGTAAAATCCAACATTGGACGAAGCAAGTTTTGATCTAATAATTTAGAAAGAGGTTTTATACCAACTAAGCCATCTATGCCACTACCCCTCATGATATTCATCAAGATAGTTTCTCCTTGATCATTCTTATTATGTGCAGTAGATAGATAATCTATATTCAGTTTTTTGCATTCTTCTATAAGCAAATTATATCGCGCATTACGCGCACTAGCTTGGACGTTTTTTATCCCTTGCTGATCACCCCAAGTGAGAATTTTTGTCTCAAATTGAAACTTTGATTGTATATATTTGCTAACCCATTCTGCTTCCTCAGATGATTCTTCTCTAAGTTTATGATCTACAATTAGAACTATTGGTTGTAGTTTTAATTGATGGCTTAGAAGTGTCATGCAGATACTATCTGCACCGCCAGATACTGCCAGAGCTAGTCTATTAATACCAGTCATCTTTTCTCTAAAAGTATCAATCATAGATCTAATTTATTAGTTCTTCTTATGTGTCTTTCTTCATTTGAGAATTGTGTGATGATAAATGTATAAACAATCTTAAGTGGATTTTTAACATTTGAGGATAGAACCAATACATTAGCATTATTATGCTCTCTTGTCATCTTAGCTGAATCTACATCATAACATAAAGCAGCTCTGATTCTTCTATATCTATTTGCTGCAATACTCATACCAATGCCTGTTTTACATATTAAAATACCTCTAGCATCTTCTAGAACATTTTTTATTAATAGCTTTGCATAGTCGTTATAATCCACACTTTTCTCAGGAGTGTCTGTGCCTAAATCAACTAATTGTAGATTATCAATAAGAAATTTTTTTAAAAAATAACCAGCATGATCAGATGCAATAAATACTCTACTTTTTCCTAAGTCCATAGCAATATCTTTCTAAACATTTAATCATTTCAGAAGCAATGTCTTTTTCTGTAGCTCGCTCAATACCTTCTAGACCAGGAGAAGAATTTACCTCGAGAACCATTGGGCCTTTTTTTGATCTAATGATATCAACTCCAGCTACTGATAATCCGAGAATCCGACTTGCTGAGACGGCGATTCTTTTTTCTTGTTGTGTAATCTTTGTTTCTTCTATTTTACCTCCTAAGTGAAAGTTAGCTCGGAATTCATCAGTTTTCTGTGACTGTCTTGTCATGCTAGCTATAACTTTATTATCAATTAAAAAACATCTCACATCCTGTCCACGTGATTCAGCTATAAACTCTTGAATCAAAATATTTGCGTTAGCACTTTGAAAAGCACTTATTACGCTTTCTGCGCCAGAGTTTGATTCAACTAACATTACACCTTTACCTTGCGTACCTTCTAAAAGTTTTATAATAAGCGGTGCACCACCAACTAATTCTATTAAGTGTTTTGTTTCCTTTGTTGAAGTTGCAAATGTTGTAACTGGCATTGGAATAAACTTACTGGCTAGTATCTGTAATGATTTTAGCTTATCTCGTGAATGAGCTATTGCTTCGGCATTATTAAGACAAAATTTACCCATTGTTTGAAATTGCCTAACAAGAGCACAGCCATAAAATGTGAGATTTGGCTTTATTCTAGGAATTATCGCATTAATTGATGAAATTTCTTTATTGTTAAATTCTCTAGAGTGGATTGTTGAGCTTTTATGCTGAACATCTATATAGCAGTGCTTAATATTTAAGAACATCATCTCATGACCAAGCTGCTCACCAGCCTCAATGATCCTTTGGTTGGAGTATAGCTTTCTATTAGAAGCTAATAGACCTATTTTAAGAGGTTGATGACTTACTAATTCCTCATTTTTATAATCATCCTCAAGATGATGTGTTAGAATGAACGAATGACTTGGATCAACTAGTGTTCCATCTGGTAAACTGTCTCTCCCAATAAGCATTCTATGTCCCATTTGATCTCTATTTGTTAGAGTGATCTCAATATTTTTACAAATCAATTGACCTATTATTATATCTGTAATTATAAAAGGTCTCTTTTCAATGAAACCATTTGAACTTTTGACATATTTCCAGCCAGCTAACTCTGCTTTACAAGACAAATTCACTACTCTGCTGCTGCTACTTGGATTAATATAAAATAAGATAATTTGTTTCCCATCTTCAATCGAAACCTTCAGATTGAAAGCATGTATAACGGAAGATGCAGCACCAGAATCAATCCTAGCTCTTATAGATTTTATGTTGAGCTGCGGTATTGATATAAATTCTTCATTCCCAAGTATCATTTATCTATGATTAGTTTCTGTTTATAGGATTAAAACTGATAAAAAGTACTATCATATAGCTTTTTCAAAAACAAATTTTTTTACTTTATTTAGATTTGCTTTTCTTATATATATTATCTTATCAAATGTAAAAAATACTCAAAATGCAAAAAGTAGCAGTTACAGGAATAGGTTTAGTAACCTCTTTAGGAAATGATGTAGATAAATCTTGGAAAAATATAATTAATTCTAAATCAGGAATAAAAAAAATACCAACATCTCTCTTTGAAACAAGTGATCTATCAGCTAAAATAGCAGGTTATATACCAACAAAAGAAGAAGATCTTGAACTAGGATGGAATGGATCAGATCATATACCTGGACGTATAATAAGTTCAATGGATAGATTTATGCAGCTTGGAGTTGTTGCAGCAGATGGAGCAATAGCTGATTCAGGTTGTACTTCATTAAGCGATCAAGATAAGTTACGTACAGGAGTATTTGTAGGCTCTGGTATCGGTGGATTAATTAGCATTGAAAATAATGCAAAGATCCTTAATGAATCTGGTCCAAGAAGAATTAGCCCATTTTTTATACCAGCGACTCTCATTAACTTAATTTCTGGACAGATATCTATTAAGTATGGATTTAAAGGCACAAACTTTAGCCCTGTAAGTGCTTGCGCTACTGGGGCTCATTCAATTGGTGAAAGCGCAGCTATGATAGCAAGAGGTGCTGTTGATATCATGATTTGCGGTGGCGCTGAAGCAGCCATTTGTAGACTAGGAATAGCAGGATTTGCTGCAGCTAGAGCTCTTTCAACTAAATATAATGACTCGCCAGAGAATGCATCTAGGCCGTGGGATAAAGGAAGAGATGGATTTGTAATGGGCGAGGGTGCTGGAGTTTTGGTGCTGGAGCGTATGGATAGAGCTATTAAGCGTGGAGCCAAAATATATGGTGAAGTGATTGGATATGGATCTAGCTCTGATGCTTATCACATTACTGCACCTGATCCAAATGGAGATGGAGCTTTCAGAGCAATGAGTATTGCATTGTCTATAGCTAATATTTGCATAAATGATATTGATTATATCAATGCGCACGGTACTGCTACTCCTCCAGGAGATATGATTGAATATGGAGCTGTTTCTAGGTTATTTGGTGATAGAGCTGACTTAGCTATGTCTTCAACCAAGTCAGCTATAGGACACCTTCTTGGTGCTGCTGGTAGCGTTGAGGCTATCTTCTCACTACTTGCTATGAGAGATAGTATTATACCTCCAACTCTCAACTTAGATAATCCAGAAGATTTTTGTAAAATTAACTTAGTTCCACATAGTTCTCAAGAGAAGAAAGTTAACATTGTTATGTCTAATTCCTTTGGATTTGGAGGGACTAATACTTCATTGATATTTAAGAAGATATAGTATTCTAAATCTTTTTTCATCTGCTTGTCTTGAATCCTTGCTAAATCTTTCTCTTTACAACCAAGCTCTTTTATCATCTCAATGAGACTTCTAGGTTGCGCTACTTCCTCGTCAAATTTTCTCCTTATTTCTTCATACTTATTTACTCCTGCTTTGCAATTCTAGGATTTCTTTATATAATTTTATATTTATTTGTTTTAAAATATCTGATGGTTTACCTCCTCTATACTTAATCTTTTTTGCTAATCCTTCTTCAATTTTCTTACACTTACCTGTACATAGTAAAATGACTAAGTATAGCAACAGATTATTTCATCTACAGTTGCATCTGCTCCTAAATTTTCAATTGATCGAAAAAGTATTTATTTTACAGTTTGTTTATCTATCATGTATAAGCTTTATAATTGATATTTTTTATCTAAATTTGATTTTATATCAAAAATATTAATTGTATTTAGTTGATTGAAAAATACCTAGAACCTTTCTATATTTGCTATAAAAAATGAGCAATAACTTTGATAAAGTACAAATAATCTTCGGTAAAAAACATAACTTAAAGATAGATGGTAAATACTTAAAACAAGCACATACAAATAAAGTTGTAATTGTAACTGATCATCTTCAAAAAACTGAAACTGTTGAAGGCGATGCCTTAGTTACGAAAGTGCCTAATATAAAACTCTGTATCAAAACAGCTGATTGTGTGCCAATTCTTCTTACTAGCAATAAAGTAGTAGCTGCTGCACATATTGGATGGAGAGGCGCATTTAGTAGTATTATACAAAATACAGTGACAGTCATGAATGAGCTTGGTAGTAGTAAAATTAGAGCCTTCATAGGACCTTGTATTAGGCAGAAAAACTATAATATAGATAAAGAATTTAAAGAAAAATTTCTAGAGCAAGATAAAGAAAACGAGCAATTTTTTGATGATTTACAGTTTGATCTACCAAGCTACTGCAAAAACAACTTATATAAACTTGGCGTTGTAGATATAAGTGATGAAGGCGTTAATACTTACTCAAATCCACATGACTACTTTAGCTATAGGTATTATACAAATAATCAACTTGAATTAGGCAAGGATGACAGACAATTTTCGCAAGTTTCATTGACTAAAATTAATGATTAATGAATTTCTCATTACTTATACTAAATAATAGTTAGAATAGTTAGAAAAAATTTCTATTGTTGCATTTTTTTGTAACATAACTTATAAATTGAGTGTATATATATTGTTGAAAATTTCAAAACTCTTGGGGTATTATCAGATAACTTTGAATTAAGAAAACAGATAGCCTAAGGATTAGAGACAATATACAAACAGAAATTCTTCGAGAGATTGACGTAATAATAGATGAACAAGTTCGAGAATATAGACGAAGTTTGGCTGGATTCTCAAATGCACAAAACAAGAAAGTGCCAGTAGAAGCAGCAGTAGAAAGATAGTCTATTGGTAGCAATTGATAACAATTCATAATTCATTGAAGATTTCTTCACATAAATAACGGTTTTATCTATGCTCTATTCCTTCATATTTGATCAAAGATTGCAACCAATTATTATAGAGCCTTGTACAATTGCATAAGTTTCACCATCAGCACCGACTAAATGAGTAAACTGATAGTTAGTGACTGAAGATCATGTTGTTTAAGAATTATCTCAGAAACTACCGTTGCACGGCAAAGTACTAATTCTCACGACTTGGCCAAATCATATATCACCTAACTTCTATGGTAGCTTGTAAAGCACCAGCGTTTTGGATTGACTTTAGTATAGCTATTAAATCTTGTGGCTGTACTCCTAATGTATTGAGCCCCTGAACTAAATCACTTAGTGTCGCATTAGATTGAAGAGTAGCAACTTTACTTCCAGGAATGAAATCTTTATCTTCATCTTGATCAAGGAAAAATTGCAGCTTTTCTGTATCAGATACTTTCAAAACAAGATTTCCTTGAGCTATAGCAACTTTACTAATTTTAACATTTTCACCTATAACGACAGTGCCAGTTACTTCATCTATAATGATTTTTGCTACTGAATCAGGATCAACAGTTAAGCTTTCAACTTCAGCAAGGAAACCAAGAACATTCTGACTATATTCAGTTGGAACTCTGACAATAACAGTTCCAGGATCATTTGCTTGAGCAACTTCATCCCTCAGTTGAGAGTTAATCGCTGTCGCTATAATCCTTGCAGTCGTTATATCGGGGTTCTTTAGAGCTAACTTGACTTCATTTAATGAGTTCATATCAAACCCAACGCCCTGTTCAACTATAGCTCCATTAGTTATATAACCAGAGGTTGGTGTTGGTTTGTTTTTGGTCTGATCAGATGTTGTAGGTTGACCAATTATTATAGAGCCCTGTGCAATTGCATAAACTTCGCCATCAGCACCGACTAAAGGAGTAGCCATTAAACTACCGCCTTTTAAACTTTTAGCGTCTCCCATAGTACTGACTTGAACAGAAATCATATTTCCAGGATTAGCAAATGGAGGTAATGTCGCTGTTATCATTACAGCCGCAACGTTTCTTGTATTAAGTGTACCCATATTTGTTGTTGATACTCCCATCTTATTAAGGTGCTTAATGAGAGTATTTTGTGTAAAACCAGAGTTTCTAAGGTTATCTCCAGTGCCATTGAGGCCAACAGCTAGTCCATAACCAATCAAGATGTTCTCCCTAACACCTTCAAAATATACTATGTCTTTAATTCTGGTGTAAGCACTTACATCTGTTGCGGCTATAAGTAAGCTTACTATCAACACTAATCTTTTCATAAAGAAAAATTTTTATTAACTTTCACAATAATATATCATGTAACGTATGAGATCTCTATGCAAGAAAATACAAATGTACTATGGTTATTAAAAGCCGCTATTATTTCTTTTGCTGCTCTATTCTAAATTCAGTAGATCAGAGAAAGCAAATAACTCTATTGCTAATTTTCTCAAAATTGTAGGTTGCCTTATAGCTGAAAAATGAAAAAAATAATTCAATAGCTCCTAGATAAGACACAAGATAGATCTCTGGTGTATATTTTATTTCCTTCACATATCCACCATCTATGACTGTAGCAATCTTAGGCCTAATAAAATTTGCTCTTTCAGAGAATTTAGACGGGATCCAAAAATAGGAATTAAATTTTTTAAAGTTTGTAATTTTTTCATTTCGTTTAATTTACTAGTTCAATTTACTTTATATATTAAAAATAATCTTTATTACAAAATACTGATCTGAAGTATAATTTTTCTAAAAAATGATTATTAAAGCGAAAGTTTTTCCAAAAAGTAAGATGAATTTAGTTGAAAAAGCAATGATAGAAGACGGAGAATTATCCCTAGTAGTACGAGTTACAGCTGTGCCAGAGAACGGCAATGCAAATAAAGCTGTAATAAAGATACTTGCAAAGTTTCTAGATGTAAATCAATCTTGGATTGAATTAATTCGTGGTCAGACATGCAGAAACAAGATTTTTCGTGTAAGTAATGTAAATCAAGAGTTTTTTAAAAAGATTTTACTTATCGTATGAGTTCATATAATGAGAGATTTAAGTCTGCGGTTGAGAGTATAAAGCAACAGAATAGATATAGAGCCTTTACTCCATTAGAGTATAGACAATTCCCAGTTGCGTATGCTCCTAGTCTCAATAAGGAAATTGTAGTTTGGTGTAGCAATAACTACCTTGGTATGAGTCAACATCCTAAAGTTATCAAAGCATTATGTGATAGTGCAAATAGTGTTGGAGTGAGTGCAGGTGGGACTAGAAATATATCTGGGACACATGTTGCAATTGATGAATTAGAGTGTGAATTGAAGGATCTACATAAACAAGAGAAGGCTTTAGTCTTTACTTCCGGATATATTGCAAACCAATCGGCGATAGGTGCTATAGGAAAAATAATTCCTGACTGCGTAATTTTCTCTGATGCAGATAATCATGCTTCAATTATTCATGGGATCCGTGAGAGTAAGTTGGAAAAGCATATCTTTAAACATAACGATGTTGAGCACCTTCGAGAATTAATTTCTCTCTATTCTAAGGAGAAACCTAAGCTAATTATTTTTGAATCAGTTTACTCAATGAGTGGGTCAGTAGCGCCTTTTAAAGAGATAATTGACATAGCCGAGGAGTTTAATGCAATGACCTATCTTGATGAGGTTCATGCTGTTGGGATGTATGGGAATGAAGGTGAGGGAATGGCTGGAGCCTGTGGTTTTGCAGATAAGATTGATATAATTCAAGGGACTCTCGGTAAAGCTTTTGGTGTAATTGGTGGGTATATTGCAAGTAAAAGCTGTATAATTGATGCAATTAGAAGTATTGCATCAGGATTTATTTTTACAACTACATTACCTCCTTGTATTGCTGCTGCAGCAACTGCTAGTATTAAACACCTCAGACAGAATAAAATTGAAAGAGAAAAACACCAAGAGGTTGTAATGAAAACAAAAAAAGCCCTTATGGCTTCTGGTATTCAGTGCATGTCAAGTGATACCCATATTATTCCTGTTTTTATTGGTAATGCTGAGCTTTCTAGTGTTATTTCGCAGCAATTGCTGAATGAATCATCTATCTATATACAGAACATTAATTTTCCTACAGTACCAGTATACTGTGAGAGATTAAGAATTACTCCAACTCCTTTCCATACAGATGAAATGATCGAAAAATTAGTAGATAGTTTGAGGAAAATCGCTTAAGCTTTGCAAGTGTGTCATTACTGATTTTGTTGATAAGAAAAAAATCAGTATAGTGCATAGAGTTTTTTTGAATTTCATTACAAATAATATGTAGAATCAAAAAATTTGAAGTTGATATAATCGATTTTAATTAGTTATGCATAAAGAGAAAATAAAAATCCTGAATGGCCAAGAATATTTGCAGATGAAGCGGCAATCATTAAAGAATCTCTAGAAAATAATTACATATCAGTTTATCATATAGGATCAACTGCTGTTCCAGGATTAGCTGCTAAACATAAAATTGATATCATAGGAGAAGTTAATAATTGTGAAGATGCAATTGCTCAACTAGAAACAGTAGGATATACATATAAAGGTGAATGGAATATACCGTTTAAGTATGGCTTTACAAAGAGAAATTGTGGTGAATTTAACTTACATCTTTATCAAAAAGGACATCCTGAAGTTGAACTAAACATACTCTTTAGAGATTTTTTGCGTAATAATCCTAGCGCAAGAGATGAATATCAGCAATTAAAATATAATCTACTTCAGAATAAAAATGCATATCTTAAAAGTAAAAACTCAATTTTTACTGAATATAACCTCAGTAAAGACTCATTTATCAGAAAGATAATTCAATTTTCAGGATTTGATAATTGAGTTGAGATTGTATCAATTGGACATATGGAAGATCTCACTAAAAATATATGGGCATTACGAGGTCTTGCAACTGACAAGAAATATCAAGGTAATGGCTACGGATCAGTACTTTTAAAATTACTCGAAACTTGGTGTAAAAACAGGAATGGTGCTATTATAAAGTTACATTCAGCACCGCAAGCAGAAAACTTCTATCGTAAATTAGGTTACAACAGCATAGTTTGGGATGATGAATCAATCAATGAAAAAGTTATAGACTTAGGCAAGAGACTATAAGTCAACGATATCGCCTAATATAGCCTTTAGAGGATCAAATGCTTCACTATCGGAAGGAATAATTGTTTGAGTTTTATGTCCAGTATAAGTGTAAGACCCATCTCCATTTAAGTGAATTCTCCCATCGTATTGATCAATTTGAGGTTGATGTTCTACAGAAACAACAATAGCATCTCTTGGTAGTGATTCCTTTAGAGTTTGCAGTACTAGTCCTTTAGAGCTTCGTGCAAAGGTACCACCATTAGCGCCTGAATCTAAACCATTAAATGTTTCATCTATTAAAACCAACACCGGCCCAACTGAGTTTGTTGCCTTTGCAATAGCTGCATCGTGTGATTTACCAGATGAAATCTCTTCATTATAGATATTTAACATACCTGTTTCCTTCATTATACGAACTATCATACCTGTTATTGACATCTTCTTCTGCTGTCCACCACTTGTTTCAGATGTCACATCATTTATTCCCTCGTCTAATCTAGAGAGCAGACCTGATTCAAGGTACTCATACCCCTCAGCTGATCCTCTAGAAAAACCTTCCATCTTAAGCATCAGCTCTTCAACTAAAGGCTTATAAGACTGTCTTTCAAGTTCAGTTGTAACCATAGGATAACAGATAGATTCAATCATCTTTACTCCATATGGGAAATTATTCGTTTGAGTCAACATATATATCTTAGACTCACTCTGAGCTGTAGACTTAGGGTAATATACCTCTCCTCTAATCTCAATTGATTCAGTAAAATTAGGTAATCCACGCAAAGTGCTCATAAATGTTGTCTTACCGCAACCACTTTTACCTGTTAATAGATACCACTTACCAGCCTCAAGTGTCATTTCATCTAGATGAAATTTTTTAACTCCTTCAATATCTATATTAATATCTTTTAAATTTAAGTTCTTCCCATTATGACTCTTATATTCTACATATGAGGTGTTCTCAATTGTCTCAAGGAATTTGTATAGCTCAGTCAATCTCTCCAAACTAGGTGTCAATGCTTCGGTTTGCGGCAAGCTTTGTACTGAATTTACTAAATTAAATATGTTCATGAATATGCCTATGTCCATACTTAAACCACCTGCAATCGATGCATCAACCAAACTAGCAAGAAATATTGGAGTTGTAGACTCATCTTTTTGTTTAAGTGAGTTGTGTAAGTCTGCAATCTCCTTTTGCATATCCTGATTCTTATTTACAAAATAATCTAAACCACTTCTTTCTATTATAGTTCTTGGATTTGATACTAATGAGCTTTTAAATTTATTCATATAGGACAGGCAATCGTTTAATGTCTTATGAATCTCAGTTGTATTTGAAGCCTGAAACATTTCTCCTAATGATGACCTAAGATTTAATAATGGAAAATCTTTGGTAAGATTTTCTGCTCCTAATAAAAAGCTGTTAGTCATTAAGATATCGCTACTGAAGTGGCTTACTTCACTACTGATTTGATCAATCCTATTTAATGTACTGGAATACTCATCATTTGAAGAAATCTTTAAAAGAGAGTGTGGAGAAGAAATGATTTTGTTGTTTTTCTCATGAATTTTAGATAGACCTTCGTGAGCGATAGAAGAAGTAATCAAGATGTTACTTATTAGTTTCAGCACACTTTGGAGCTGCTGAATTCGCTGCAATTCTATGTTGGCATTTGCCATGTCAACATGATTCAAAGTCGCTGTGATAACAGGTGAGATAAGATCTATTCCTTCATTAATTAATACTTGAGTTGCAACTGTTGATTGCATATTTACAACTCCATCTGTTACATATTCAAAGTTTTTAATATTGTTGCTAAGTTTTATTTGTAATGCTCTAGTCGTATCTATATAGCCCTTACTACCAGTCAAGTGTTCTTGGATATATTTTATAGCAAATAAAGCTACTCCTATTCCAAGCGAAGTCTGGTAGCCTAATGGATTTTTTTTATTTGTAGAGTCTGCAATACTCAAATCAAAATTCTTTATAAGGTCTGCAGTACCAAAAACTGATGCTACATTTGTTAAATGGTGTTTTTCTGTCCAGCCTTCTTTCATCAGCAGATCATCAGCAGTCATGGCACAGCCAAATATTATGGGGAGGCAAATCTTCTTCAAGATATCGGGAGTCGACAAGACTTTAGCATTGCCTTCAGTATTAAAATCATAGATAGTTTGAGCAGATGCCATTTTTACTGCAATCTGTAAACCATTCATCAATGGATTTTTAAATTCCCCTTCTCCACACTTAAAATTAAGATATTGAGATAATAATCTCATGCCTGATTGAAAACCAAGATTTATATAGGATTGATAGTTTCTCATAGTAATTTTTTATTTGTAAAATATTCAATATAACGAATATATATTACAAATATATTAAATAGAGACATTTAAACTGCGAGCAAAAAATCGTTTAATAGAATTTTTTGGTATTTCTGATAAAATCATGAAAAAATTAATAAATGACACTAGAGATTGTAACTTTCGGCTGTAGGTTAAATGCATATGAAAGCGAAGTTATTAAAAAGAAAGCAACTCAGCATGGAATCACTGACGCCTTTATAATTAATAGTTGTGCAGTGACAAGTGAAGCAGAAAGACAGCTTCGACAAGAAATCCGCAAACTGAGTAGGAAACATCCAGATAAAAAAATTATAATTACAGGTTGTGCAGTACAGGTTAATCCTGAGAAATATAAGAAGATGGATGAAGTATATTCCATAATTGGTAATGTAGAAAAAATGACTGATGGCGCTTATATAGCAATTGTTAATAATGAAGAGAAGTCAGTTGGAGATATAATGAAAGAAACTGAACTTGAGACCGCCATAGTTGAGCAATTTGATGGTAAAGTTAGGGGATACTTACAAGTACAGACTGGTTGTAATCACCGTTGTACATTTTGTATAATCCCATATGGGAGAGGTAATAGCAGAAGTACTCCATTCCAAGCTGTGTATGATCAAGCAAAGAATCTAATTGAGAAAGGATATAAGGAATTAGTTATAACTGGAGTTGATATTACTGATTATGGCTTAGATTTACCTGGCAAGCCTACCCTAGGACAGTTAGTAAAGCGTCTCCTTAAGCAGTTGCCTAATTTGCCATCCATTCGTCTATCTTCTATTGATGTAGCTGAGGTTGATAAAGATATATTAGATCTACTAGCAAATGAACGACGGTTTATGCCACATTTGCATCTTAGTCTCCAAGCTGGTGATAATATGATCCTAAAGAGGATGAAGCGCCGCCATTCTAGAGAGCAGGTTATTGATTTTTGTAAGAATGCTGTTGAACTTAGACCTGAAATTGTATTCGGTGCAGATATAATAACTGGCTTTCCAACTGAGACAGATGCGATGTTTCAAAATACTTATGATCTTCTAACTGAAGTTGAGAAAATCATCCATTTACACATTTTTCCCTATTCTGAAAGAGAAGGTACTCCAGCAGCTCGCATGCCACAGATTGAGAAATCAATGAAAAAAGAGAGAGCTGCTAAACTACGAGAGTTAGGAAAAAGACTGTTAGATAAACATCTATATTCTCAGATAAATAGAAAAGTTCAAATCTTAATTGAAAATGATAAATTTGGTAAGTCAGAAGACTTTTGTACTGCAGAATTGGTAAATAAAGCTGGAGAAATAGGTGATATATGTGAGTTTCCAGTAGTCGATGTTAGAAATGGTAAATTAATTGTTTAAATAAAATGAACTTGCGCAGAACATATATAAAAAAGATAGTATATGATATATCATATTAGATAAAAAATATCTATGTCTTTTGATCATCTGTTGTATATTTTAGGTGGTGTATTGATTACACTAAAGTTCAGTTTAATTAGCATTTTCTTTGGTTTAATTATTGCTCTAGGAGTTTGTTCAATGAGAATGTCACAAAAAAAACTCTTCAGTATGATTGGATCTATTTATATTTCAGCTATCAGAGGCACACCTCTTGTTCTACAACTCAGTATTTGGTATTTTGCTTTCCCTAAGGCATTTGCTTTTAAATTTTCAGCCAACCTTGCTTGCGCTATAACATTTGCAGTAAATTCCAGTGCATATCTTTCAGAGATAATCAGAGCTGGAGTGAATTCAATAGATAAAGGACAAATGGAAGCAGGTAAGGTTCTGGGTCTTAGTAAGAGAGACATTATGATTGATATAATACTGCCACAAGCAATGAGAAATATGTCGCCTGCTTTAGTAAATGAGTTGATCAGCCTAACTAAAGAAACAGCAATAGTTGCCTTTATAGGAATAACCGATCTAACAAGACGTGCTCAACTCGTATCAGCTGAGACATATAACTTCTTTCAACCATTATTAGCAGCTGGTCTTGCTTACTACTCATTGACATTATTCTTAACTTCGGCTTTCGCAATTATTGCAAAACGTTACCATATCAAAATATAATTCTATAAATATTTGATAAATAATGTATATTATTTACAAGTTAAAAAGCAAAGTATATCATGGATAATGCAAACTATAATTTAGTTACATCACAAATAGGAACATTCAATAATGTCACTTCTATCTCAAACGATATGGCTAATACAAACACTCCTGGCTATAAGGAGGATAAAATAGTCTTTCAAAAGTACCTCACCCAGGATTTACATGATAAGAATACTATGCCCCTTGATAGAGCTACAATTATCAATATTAAACCAGGATCACTTAAGCAAACAAATAGAGAGTTAGATTGGGCAATTAATGGGGATGCATTTTTTGTTCTTCAAACACCCCTTGGGCTAAGATATACTAGAGCTGGTAGCTTTACATTAAATGCTGGATATGAGCTAGTGAATCCAGCTGGATATCAACTATTAGGTGAAAATGGAGATGTAATTTCTTTTAACCAGGATGATCATATGATCATGATAGACTCAGAAGGAGTTGTTTATGCGAGAGCAACACCACAGGATAATTTTGATCAAAGAGGTCAGATAGCTATTGTTAGCGTCTCAGATCCAAGAGCAATAAGAAAAGGAGGTGATGGTAATTTTATAGTAGAGGGAGATGCAATTGTTGCACAGGCAGATCCAGATTCATATAAGATGCTACAAGGTTTTATAGAAGAATCGAATGTTGTGCCAATCACATCTATGACTAAGTTAGTTGAGCTACAACATAAGAGTGCAGAGGCAATTAACATAACAAAACAGATGGAGGGGGTGAGTAATAGCCTCTATAAAGTACTATCAAAAGTGGAGTAGGGATCCTTGCTGTTCTTACTTCAGAACTGACAACTGATTACATCTATTAGTGATTTTCTAGTATTATTCTCAGCTCTAGCAGCTATTTTTAATATTATTGAAGAATTTAATCACAAAAGATACCTATCTACAATACGCTCCTTGAGTCCAAAGTAATTAGTTTTGCACATTTTTTATGGGATCGCTTAATCTATGACAACTTTAAGCATTTTAATTACAAAAGCTTTGGTACAATATATTTTTTGATGAAGTACCAGTTGAATTAGATCAACAGAATTAACTTAGTTCATATCTTATCGCTACTTTAGTAGTTCTATAACTGAAGTCTATATGTTATTCTAAAAAGAAAAGTCATGAAAAAAATATCTGTTGCATATGGTGATGGAATAGGTCCTGAGATAGTTGAAGCAACTTTAAAGATACTTAATGCAGCTCAAGTTAAACTTCACTATGATATAATTGAAATAGGTGAAAAAGTCTATCTTAGCGGCATCTCTACTGGTATTACAGAGGCGGCTTTTAAGAATATCTTGGATAATAAGGTTCTCCTTAAGGGACCAATGACAACACCATTAGGTGGTGGTTATAAAAGTATTAATGTAACTTTAAGAAAAAAGTTAGGTCTCTTTGCAAATGTTAGACCAGTAAAGTCATACGAGCAATATATAGCTTGCAATGCAAAAGATATGGATGTAGTAATTATTAGAGAGAATGAAGAAGATCTTTACTCAGGTATAGAGTATCAAACAACTGCAAATTCATATGTAGCATTAAAGTTAATCTCGGAGGAAGGTTCCAGGAAGATAATTAGATATGCCTTTGACTATGCAATCGCAAATGGAAGAAGAACTATCACTTGTATCACTAAGAACAATATTATGAAGTTGTCAGACGGATGTTTTGCAAGAGCATTTGATGAAATAGCTAAAGATTATCCAGATATAAATCACAACCATATGATAGTTGACATAGGCTCTGCAAAGATAGCTAGTAAGCCATCACAGTTTGATGTAGTTGTAACGCTCAATTTATATGGAGATATAATTTCAGATATAGCAGCAGAGGCAGCTGGAGCAGTAGGCATTGCAGGCAGTGCAAACATAGGTAATGAATATGCAATGTTTGAAGCAGTTCATGGATCAGCACCAGATATAGCAGGGACAGGCAAGGCAAATCCTTCTGGAATTTTAAGTGCAGTAGTTATGATGCTACGACATTTAGATATGCAAGACAAGGCTCAACAGATAGAAAATGCTTGGTTAAATACAATTAAGAGTGGTATACAAACAGCTGATCTACATAATATCCATGGGAAAGCAGCTACAACTAATCAATTTACTGATGCCATTATAGGTAACTTAAAGTCAGCACCACAACTACTTATTGGCAAAATACAAAAGAGAGAAATAAAGATTGAGAAAGTTAAAAAAAGCCATAAAGTTGTTGGATGTGATTTATATATGAGAAGTGCTAACTGTTCAACTTTTAGTAGCCTAGAATTTAAAACAATGGAATTAAAATTTATAGGACATAAAGGATTAGTTATTTCGAAAGCTGATAAAAGAGACGATGAGCTAGACATGTTACAGTTCCGATTTATCAAGGAAAATTGCTCACAACAGGATATAATTGAGATTCAAAAGGAAGTTATAAGTAAAGGACTTGAGATTGTAATGATCAATATTTTATCGGAGTATGATGGCAAATCTGGATTTAGTAAGGGACAAGGTGAATAAAAAATTGTAATATAATTTTAATATTTTTGTTATATATTTGTAGAGCTATCCATAAATTAGAAATAATTAACTAAGAAATCAAATGATTACCTCTTACTCTACATCACTTCCAAATGGGTTAAAACTGATCTGTAATCCAATGGATAACACAAATAAATTAAATATAACCTTTGTTTTTCATGTGGGCCATTATACTGATACTAAACCAGGAATGGCACATCTTGCTGAACATATGGTTTTTAGAGGAACAGATACAATATCTGCGAAAGAGATTGCTTCAAACCTTTACAATCTCACTGGTAATTCATATACTGCATATACAGCTTATGGCGAAACAGTTTTCAGTTTTGATATCAACCAGGATAAGTTTGCTGATGCTGTAAAGGTGTTGGTAGAAATGTTTACAAAATCTACTTGCGCTAACTTTGATGTTGAAAAGCAAATTGTTGGTCATGAATTAGCTTTACGTTTCGATGTACCTGGAATTAATCTACTAAATATTACGCAAAAGAAATCATATCAGGTTGAGGATAGTGATAAACTCCACAAAGATACATTACCTTTAATAACTCAGAAAGATCTGTCAGATTTTATAAAGACTAATTATGTACCTAATAACTGCACTCTTTATGTGAGTGGGCAGATTGATAGTACAAGAATACTTGAGATAAGCATTGATGAGTTTACAAAGGATTGGCAGGGATCATCCAACTTCAAGCAGCCTATACTACCAACACTAAAATACACATCAGGGTTAACAGCAGAAAAAGCTCCCACAAAAAGTGCTTACTGCGCTGTAACTTTTGAAGGTGCAAAAAGCTCTGATGTAAAAGATTTTATTGCTCAATATATCATAAATTGTATTATTGGTGACGGATTAAACTCTACTATTATGGTAAATACGAGAATAGAGAAAGGATTAACTTATAGCGTGGGTAACTTCAATATTGTTGAACCTAATCATGGTCTATGGGGATACATAAGTGCAACTGATAAAGCATCTATAACAGATCTACTTAAACAAATGATGACGAGTGTAAAAGCCATTGCTCCAGCAATTACAAATGATAATGTTGCTTGCGCAAGAATTGCTTTGAAAGATTCTTTAAATAAACCTATTTATACACCAGTACAAGCAACAACAAATGCAATGTTTTACAATGATCTAGGAATATCAAAAGAAGAATTTGTAGAGATGATTGATACAACTTCAACTGCAGAAGTAAAATCTTACCATAATAGAATGATTGGTTCTAAACCATGTATAGCCCTTTATGGCGATGTAGACGATAATTACACTGAAAAAGACATAATGGATATGTGGGAATCAATTTCTGTGGCTACAGCTGCTGTATAAGATAATATATGGTATATATGACCTAAAAAATCATGCCAAATAATAGGCTCTACCCATTTATAGCTTGGTCAATACCACTTTTCTTTTTTGCTTATCAGTTTGTCTTGCGATTATGGCCAAGTCTAATTATGCACCAAGTTATGGAGAATTTTGGAGTAGATGCAACCTCTTATGGTGTACTAGCTTCCGTCTACTATTACGGCTATGCAGTGATGCAAATACCTATAGCAATCTTACTTGATAAGTACGCACCAAGGATCATTATGTCTATTTGTGCTCTTCTATGTGGTGTAGGTATGCTCATATCAGTAAACACTGATAGTTGGATTATGATGCTCCTTGCTCGTTTTATAATAGGAATAGGCTCTGCGGGTGGATTTCTTAGTACCTCGAAAGTTATTGCGCAGCATTTTTCAAGTGAAAAATATGGCCGCATGATTAGTATTTCATTTTCAATTGGATTACTTGGTGCAGTATATGGGTATAAGCCTACAAATGAGCTAATTCAATTATTTGATTTAGAGAATACTGGCAAGATCCTTGCAGCTGTAGCTTTTCTTATAGCAATTCTAGGTTTTATTATTCTGCGCTCACAAAAACGAAGTGAAGCTATAGAAGACTTAAAGTTAAGTGATGTACTACAAGTGATAAAATCACCAAGTACTATAGCTTTGGGCTTAGCTAATCTTTTAATGGTTGGTTCACTTGAAGGCTTTGCAGATGTATGGGGTGTAAATTATATTGTGGCTGCCTATCGTGTAGATAAAAGTTCTGCTGCTGAAATAATGTCATTTATTCCTATAGGTATGATATTTGGTGGGCCAATATTGGTATTGTTAAGTAAGTATGTAACAGAGTATGTAGCGATTTTCATAGCAGCTATAGGTATGGCTTGTTCTATAGTTTATATTTTGTATTTCCAAGAAACATTTTCATTAGTAATAATGGCATTTATATGTTTTATAATTGGTGTTATGTGCTGTTATCAGGTCTTAATCTTTACAATAGGAAATTCTATTGTATCTAAAGAGAGATTAAGTCTTACAATAGCTTTTTTGAATTGTATAAATATGTTGGGAGGGGCTTTCTTTCATAGCTTAATAGGCGCTGGTATGGATTTTTTTGCAGGAGGGCTAATTACAAATGGTGTTTATGCTATCAGCACATATAAGATCTCTTTGTTCATCATTCCGATGTGTTCTGTAATTGGTGGAATTATTACCTTGTGTTTAAGAAAATAATTACTTAGAGTTGTCTTTTAACAACGTTCTGAATGAAGAATTATCTTCTTTTTTGCCTTGTTTATATCCATTGTCATTATACATCTTATAATTTAATTCTTAATATCGATGTTAGAGTGTACAATTTTTAGGAAAAGAATATGGCTGATAAAAAAGATGATCTACAAGATCCCGCAAATGTCAGTACTCTTGAGCAAGAAAATGATATAGAAGAACTACTTGCATCCATTGCAAGACACAGCATAAGAAAAAATATAGTTGGCCAAACTAGTAATGATGATATCTCTAAGCTTAACTGGGGACATAGACAGAGATTAAAAGACAAATTTCTTAACTCGCCTAGAAGAGCGTTGCAGGATTATGAGATATTAGAAATGATATTATTTTATATAATTCCTAGGAGAGATACAAAGCCAATAGCCAAGATGTTACTAAACAAGTTTGGATCATTAGCTGGAATAATATTTGCTGATGATTCAGCGCTAGAATCAATAAAAGGGGTAGGTGATGGTGTAGTACTATATATCAAACTTTGTGCAGATCTTTTTTCAAGAATCTCTATTCCAAAACAAAAAGGTGAAGTTAATATATTGAGCAGCTGGCTAGCGGTTATAAATTATTGCCAGTTAACAATGGGGTTTAAAAAGAGTGAAGCATTTAGGGTTCTTATGCTTAATAAGAAAAATATTTTAATTGGTGATGAATTTGTTGATGCTGGGACCGTTGATAAAATAGCTATATATCCAAGAGAAGTATCAAAAATGGCTCTCTTACATGGAGCAACTGCAATTATACTTGTACATAATCATCCTAGTGGAGATTCAACGCCATCAAGGGAAGATATAGAAATTACCAAGAGAATTATTGATGCTTTAGCACCAATAAATGTTAGTATGCATGACCATATTATAGTTGCAGAACATAAGCATTTTTCATTTAAAGCTTCGGGTTTAATCTAATTTCTTTATTGCGAGTATTATTGCTGGAGTTATTTTTCCACAGCCATATCCATAGCAAAAATTAATATTATATGATTGGTGTGCTATCTTATATAATTCAACAAGATCAGTTTGTTTGTAGTTAACCCATTCTTTACCATATGGATGAATATAGCTACCGAAAAGCTTTAAATGAAATCCTTTTAAGTAACGAATCGGTATACCTGTATCATCCTGTAAAATAATATTGCTTTCTTTAATTATAAAATCTCTTATATTTGAAAATTCCTTGTTATGCATAGAGAAAGAGCTAGCTTTTATCATAGAGATATCTACTAAATGGTGTAATTTTATATAATCTAGGAAGCTATCTTTTAAATTGCTATTCATAAGATTAGATTTAAAATATATAACCTTCTTTTCTTTACCCATATGATTAAATTGTATTTTAATCATAGATCCGAAATCTAAATCGGAGTTTTTTATTTTTATAATTTTTCCACCCAGCATATTGATCTGTGTCATAAGAATAGGTAAAATTCCACACTTACCTGATATTGCATGAGACATGTCTACTGTAACAAAAAAACTTCTTTTAAGAAGAGATCCTAGTTGTTTATCCAGCTCTCGATGTTCAACTTGTGATAAACATTCAAGACCAGAATTTGTCTTTTCTAATCCTACTATTGTAAAAGTTTCAGAATTAGGAAAGAGAGTTATTGGGTATAAAACATCGGGGCCACCAAATGGATAAAAAATAGCTCTACTATTTGAAAGCTCTGATAAATAAGATTTAGAAAAATCTTCTAATTTAGGCAATTTTGTATCTAAAAATTTTTTAGATAGAGAGTGTTGATAGTTTTCGAGAGAATCAGAAAACGCATTGAGATTAGAAATACAGAATAAGATGAGAACAGTTGTGAAAAATCCTTTCATGATTTGTTTACTAATGTATGGTCGAAGAGAGTGCAAAAATTAATGCTGTGGCGGATGGAGTGGGATTCGAACCCACGGTGCGCTTTCACGCACGCCGGTTTTCAAGACCGGTACCTTAAACCGCTCGGTCATCCATCCATTGCTGGTTATATCACAGTTTCTCTAGCTATCAAGTAGCATAAGATAATTTTTGCATAGTAATTTTTTATGTGTTAAAGATTTTATGAAGTATACTCAAATTACAACATAGCTTAAAATGATTTCTTTTCCCAGAACGAGATTGAGAAGAAGACGTAGGAAATCATGGTCTAGAGAGTTGTTTGCAGAGTATAACTTGTGCATTTCTGATCTTGTAATGCCTTTATTTGTTATTGAAGGCCAAAACATAGTGCAAGAAATAACAACCATGCCTGGAATTTTTAGATATACTATTGACAAATTAGTTGAGGAAGTAAAAAAGCTATGGGATGATGGGATATGTGCAGTTATGTTGTTTCCATATATTGATCAAAGTCTAAAAGATCCTCTTGGTAGTGAAGCTATAAAAGATAATAATCTTATATGTAGAGCAATCTATACAATCAAAAGCCTCGTACCTAGCATTGGTATTATAGCTGACGTAGCACTTGATCCATACACATCACATGGAATGGATGGCATATTAGGAGTTGATGGAGATGTTGAAAATGATACAACAATAGAAATTTTACAAAAACAAGCACTCTTGTTAGCCGCAGCTGGCGCTGATGTAATTGCTCCATCAGATATGATGGATGGCAGAATAGGTATTATTAGAGATACACTAGAAATAAATAAATATTATAATATTCAAATATTTGCTTACTCAGTTAAATATAACTCAAATTTTTATACGCCATTTAGAGATGCGGTAGGTTCTAAAAACAATCTTGGCTGTAGTAATAAATCAACCTACTTTAACGATTATAGAAATTCATCTGAAGCATTAGAGGAAGTTTTACTTGATATTAATGAGGGAGCAGATGCAATAATAATCAAACCTGGGCTAATGTATTTAGATATAATATCTAGAGTCAAATCTCAATTTCCCATCCCTATTATTGCTTACCAAGTAAGCGGAGAATATTCAATGCTTCTACATGCTATGAAAAATAATATAATTTCAGAAAGAAGTATAGAAGAAATCTTAATTCCCTTCAAAAGAGCTGGAGCATCTTCAATTATAACATATTTCGCTAAATGGTTCTCTAAAATAATAAATAGAGCTTAGATGAGAAAATTTTTAAGCAATGAATTCTCTATATCAGGACACCTTTTTGTTATAATGTATTTTATTATTTCAGGATCTGTTTATTTAGTTCTTAGTCAAAACTATTTTTCAGTCTTAACTGTAGGGATAATTAACTTAATAAATCTTTGCTTAACTGCAACTGCCGTTTCATCATTTGTTCTATGTAGAAATGAGAGATTATCAGATTTCATATTGCTCATAGCAACAACTACTAAATTTGTTGTCATACCGTTTTTTAGCTATAAAATCGGTACTTATTCTGTCAATAGTATACTTGAAATATGTTTAGACTTAATGTTTTTTTTCATATTATGTAGAAGTAATGTTGTATGGCTAAGTACTATTGGTGGTATCATAGGTTTTATATTAGGGATTATATTTTTATATATTGCACCAAATGATGATATCACGCAATATTATGAATTACTTAATTCCTATTCCTATGGAATTTCAACAATATTGGTTAATATTAGCCTTATCATAATTGTTATCTACCATAGATATATTACATTTAAAGTTCAAATTGAAAGTATGAATAAGTTCAGCACTATTATTGCATATGAGGTTTTTGTACCACTAGCTGTGATTGAAACAAGTATTAGTGCTTTTAGGTCATCAACTCACTCTAAAAATGAGCATGATAGTGTTTTACAACTTCTAAAAATATGTAGACTTACACGTGAAAAAATGAACTTTATTATGAATAATATAAGGACAATACAAGATACTCATATATCTCATAATTCTAGATCTAACGTTAGCACTATTGTCCATCAGTGCGTTCTCGAAACTAAGAAAAATTATACAAATATAACTTTTAAGGTATATAATGAAATAATATTTATTGGCTCAATGAATGCTCTCAAATGTATAATTTTGAATCTTATATATAATGCTTTTCAACATGGTGGACAAGATGTAAATGTAGAATTAATAATGAGTAACAATTATCTTATTGTACAAGATAATGGTCATGGTATTAAACATGAGGAAATCGGTGATATCTTCAAATACTTTGTATCTTCTGCTAAAGATCATCTAGGTATAGGATTATCATTGTCAAGAGATATAGCACGGGGCTTTGGTGGCGATATTAAATGTATTTCTTTACCAGGGTTTCATACAACTTTCATTATCACTTTCCCAAAGATTTAGATTATTTATTATGACATGTTTAATCTGTAGGAATGAAATTATTTGTACAAATCTCTTATGTTACATTTGTTGGTCTAATATAAATTTTCTTAAGATTGATAAAGCTTCTGCAATTAACTCTCTTGTTATTTATAACTCAACTATCAGGCAGCTTATTCACATTTTTAAATATAAATCACCATGGCAAATCAAAAAAATTTTTGTCAATTGGATAAGTCTTATGTGCAATGACATATTGAGCGATGCTGAAATTATTTTATCTGTTCCAATGCATAAACTGAAGTTAATATCGAGAGGATATAACCAGATGATTGTACTTTGTAATGAGATATCCCAAGTTCATAAGAAGCATTTTATAAAAGATGGATTAGAGAAGATAAGAAACATTACCTCACAAAGTGTGTTATCTCAGAGAGAAAGATTAATAAATATAAAAGATTCTTTAAGAATTAATCCTAAGAGATTAGACTTGCTCAAAGGCAAGAAAATATTAATAATAGATGATGTAATGACAACTGGTGCAACACTTGCAGAATGCGTTCAAACATTAGGAAATATACCTGCAAGTATAAAGTGCCTATCTATAGCTAGAACAGATCTATGATTTGGAAGATTAATATTTTTACTTTATTTCCTGAGCTTTTTCCTGGTCCTCTTGGATATTCAGTAATAGGAAATGGTTTAAAAAAAGCTTTATGGTCTTTACAAGTAAATAACATTAGAGATTTTGCTCTTGATAAGCATATGACAGTTGATGATACACCATATGGAGGTGGTAGCGGTATGCTTATCAAGCCTGATGTTTTAGCAAATGCAATTAGACAGAAAGGAGATGCAACTTTACCAATCATGTATCTTTCGCCTAGGGGTAAAGTTTTTAATCAGGATATGGCAAGAGATTTCACACGACATTATCAAGGATTAAATATCATTTGCGGAAGATTTGAAGGTATAGATGAAAGAGTTATTGAAAAATTCAACATATTAGAAATTAGTATAGGTGACTATATTTTATCTTCAGGTGATTTAGCTGCATATATAATAATTGATGCCTGTGTTAGAAATATAGAGGGCGTACTTAATGATTATAATTCACTTAACGAAGAAAGCTTCGGCAACTCAGCAGAATATAAAAATCTTTTGGAGTATCCTCAATATACTAAACCATACAATTTTGAAGATATTCTTGTGCCAAGTGTTCTGATGTCAGGTGATCACAAGAAAATTAAGGATTGGCGTCTTGAGAAGGCAATCGAAAAAACTATTCAGGTGAGACCTGATCTTCTCAAGAAATCAGATTAATTACTGAACTAGACGCTGTAATGCCTGCATTGATTGAGTCATTTGTCCAATTACTGAGATTGCAACCTGGACCTTTACATTATCTCTTGCGAATTTTTCACTTTGCTCTGCAAGATCTGCATTCATAATTGCGCCTTGAGCAAGATTTAGTTGCTCAACAGATGTACCAAGCTGTTCACTGATATTTAAGAACCTTTGTTGGTAAGCACCAAGAGCATCAAGATATTCTACTACTTCAGACAATAATTGTGCCACCAATGGAATATCAGTGTTAGCGTCTGCTATTGAAAGCAGACTTGTAAGACCTGTTGGTGCAGCTGTAGCAGTATTATTAGGTACATTAATTGTTGAAATTATCCCAGGTATATTATTGGCGCTTGTTAATCTTAGATTAGGGAAGCTTACTTCAACTATTGAACGATTAAGATCCGTACCTGTTACAAATTGGAATGCGCTAAAAGAATTTTTGCCTCCTATTAACGGTATAATCTTTGACACATTATCAATACTAGCACTTGTGGCTACTAATGGAGTGCCAATGGTAGGAATTGCTCCATTAGTGAGAGAAGTTATGCCACTTGCTCCTACAGGCACTACACTGTTAAATGTTACTGATGCATTAGTTGTTGTAAAAGTAGGTGCGGTAGTAGTAGATAAAATTTGAGTTGCTGGATCATAAGTTACATTACTAATATTGATATCAACATTACTTAAGACACAATCTGCATTACAACCGTTTGTGCCGTCATCAATATCAGCACCTTTTATAAAGATTGTTGCTCCTTTGATACTTACAGTATCACTTCCCGTGTATGTTATGCTACCACTCAATATACTGACACTTCCAGAAGTGATAGTCACAGCTGCAGCTGCAGCACCGTTTACACTAGCTTCTATACCAGTTAATGCAAAGCCACCTAGACTTAATTCAGAAGCATCGGCAAAAATATATTGCGCATTAGATGTATTAAGTGTTGATACTGTACCTTTTGTTATTTTTCCACCAGTAGCATTAAATAGTTTTTGTCCGTTAAAATCCACACTATCTGCAATACGATTCATTTCTGCTTTAAGTTGATTATATGTAGGACTTAGTGTTTTTTCGACTAAATCATCAGTCATGTAACCAAGCTTTGCTTTTGCCAGGACTTGATTTAACTGAGAATAAGTATTATGTATTGCTTGTAATCCGGCCTCAGCAATATATAACATGGATTGTGATTGGTCTATACCTGTTTTTACTACGTTTAATACATCGAGCTGAGAACGCATGTTTGAACCAATAGCCAAACCAGTAGGATCTTCATAAGCGTGAGTGATGTTCTCACCAGTTGACATTTTGGTTGCTGCCATCGCTGCTTCATTTAGACTTGTAGATAGAGCCTGACGTGTAGCAACTGTATAAGAAGTTGAAAGACTTACTGCCATTATTTTTTATCTTTTAGTTAATTTTGTTTCATTTATAAAATTTTTATTCTCCCAAAAGTTTTGTGGTTTACTGGTCTTGTGTATACTTATATTATACGTTATTGTTTTTTGCAATCTATAGAAATGCCTATAATGATTATTTTTGTATAGATTGGTTGATTATTATGTCACACATGTATCTTTTGTAGCTTATTTAAGCTCTATAAATGATATAAAAAAATTAAGATCATGAAAAAATTTTGGTTTGTTATTAGTTTTATAGCTTTACTATTACTTGCAAACTTGATCTTAAAACAGATCCATATAAAGGGTATTAACGCTATTATTATTGATACTCAAAAGACAATGTCAGATGCTGGCATTACAATGGAGTCGATAGATAGAGACTATAAAGGATTTTTCTTTTGGGAAATAGAAACGATACTCAATGATACTGAATTTTATTCAACAATTTCAGATTGTATTTTGTATTTTCAAGTACCAGTCATTACAATGACAAGCAAAATAAAAGTTAATAATACTGTCGTTGGCGATATAAATTTTCCATCAAATATAAAAGGGATGTTTGATCTGAATAAAGATATAGCAAAAGAGTATAATATGAGCAAACAATATCAACTGTTTTTAAGCTCAAAAAATGACATCAAGATTAATTTTAATGTATATGAACTCGGATCGAGTGCAATTAAAGAAATAATTGCTAAAGTTCCTATGATTAAATTGGAATTTGTTGAAGAGGGAGATCATGAGAAAAACAAGATGTTCGATATATCAGAGCTGACAGTAAATGCTAGAAATGATCAAGAGTTGCATATTATTTCTGATGTTAATAATCTAAATATATATATAGGATTAGATATCCTATCTAAATATTTACCAAAGAGCATTTCAGTCAATGATGCATCAAAGAATATATTATTACAGCTTGATCTAACTAGAATCAATGAAAAATTAGAAGATAAAAGCTTAATAAAGACATATCAAGGATATTTTAATACTTTAACTCGTGCTTTCGATATAAGGATCAGCGGAAGTAATGCCTCCACAAGAGCAAAAACAGGAGAAAAAACAAATATTTCTGATCTAGATTTTTCTATTAGAGAATTTAATATTTTTATGGAATATTGTACAGGGATTGTAATGAGTATGAAGAGACAATCTAATCCAAATTATGATATAGGAAAAGTGCAAAAAACAAGCAATTTATTTAAAGATGCTGTGTTAAAAAATGCAGAGTTCAGAGATGGTAATATCACTATTTTTAGAGTTCAAGATAAAGATAAGCAAACCTTCTTTCAAGGTAAACCAATTCAAGAAGTTTTCAGTAAATTTATAGAGAAAGCGAAAGAAATAGACTAATTTATATTAGACTTATTCTATTAATTATTTGTCATTTTAATGACACTTCAAGTTGAGAGAAAGACATTTCTAGTTACCTACGCCACTAGTGCAATTGATGATAGCAAAGTTGTAGAATGACTAAGATATAAACCTAGATTTATAGTAAAAAATCTTAGCTATGAGTGATTTTATTTTAATTTTTAGAGAAATGTATGGCATTTTAATTTTTGTCTTTGCAATAGAAGTTTTTTTCATAAACATTAAGATTCTTGCAAAAGATTAAATAAAAGGTAAAATAGCTCTAAAATTCTATGTTATCAGGTAAAAAAGGTGTTATTCTTGGGATTGCAAATGAAATGTCAATTGCTTGGCATATAGCTAAAGCTTGTAAAGAAAATGGTGCTGAAATGTGTCTAACATATCCAAATGAAGTGATGCAATCACGTGTTACTAAACTTGGAACAGAGCTAGGTGTTAAGCATTACTTCCAATGTGATGTAGCTAATCAAGAGTCAATAGAAAGTTCTTGTAATGAGATTAAGTCCGTCTATGGAGGAATTGATTTTATAGTTCATGCAGTCGCCTTTTCAGATAAAAATGAACTTAAAGGTCGATATGTTGATACATCTCCTGAGAACTTCTCAAATACAATGAATATCTCTTGCTATTCATTGACATCAATTTCTAGGCATTTATCTCCCATCATGAGTAAAGAAGGTAGTATTTTAACTCTTAGCTACTATGGAGCAGAGAAAGCAATTCCAAACTATAATGTAATGGGAGTAGCTAAGGCTGCTCTTGAAACTAGTGTTAAGTACCTAGCACTAGACCTAGGAATTGATGGTATAAGAGTTAACGCTATCTCAGCTGGTCCAATTAGAACTCTTGCTGCAGCAGGGATATCTGATTTTAGAAGAATGCTTAATTGGAATGAGAAAAATTCTCCTTTAAGACGAAACGTCACTGGTGAAGATATAGGTAATGCAGCTGTATTTCTATTAAGCAAAGCTAGCTCTGGTATTACTGGTGAAATAATGCATGTTGACTGTGGATACAATGCTTTAGGTATGAAGCTTGAAGATAGTGAGTAATAGAATCAAACTTGCTATTAATTCCTCATTTATTAAATGTTCTTTGTGCAAGTAATAAATTGTCAGATATAGAGAAAGACGAAAATATGGAGTGTGTACCTATTAATTAATAGTATTGATACTATATCAGTATATGATTAATAATAAGTTTGATCTATAAATTTTCCTTTTTAAAGCACCTCAAATTATAAATTTTATATTTTATTTGGGGATAATCACTATGAATTTCCTGCAACTTCAGGTAAATCTGGAATTGATGTAACAATGATAGCAGAACTAGGATCTTTTGAGATATTAAAAATTAGGACAACCTCTTGTATTTTATCTTTCTTTAAAAAGCGTATAATATTTTTGATAAAATCAAGTATATAATAAAGAAAAATGGATACAATCTATGGACTTTCTACAATCTTAGGTAGGTCTGGAGTTGCTGTAGTTAGAATTAGTGGCTCAAAATCACTTGACCTTTTAAAAACATTTATTTGTAGAGATATTAAACCAAGACAAGCAACTTTTGCTACTTTAAAATCCCCAGTTACAGGTGAAATCTTGGATAATATTATTGTTATTTACTTCAAAGGACCAAATTCTTTTACAGGAGAGGATGTAGTAGAATTCCATTTACATGGGAGCATCGCAGTAATAAAAGATTTATTAAAAGAGCTAGTGAATATACCTTATGTACGCTGTGCAGAACCAGGAGAATTTACAAAGCAAGCCTTTCAAAATGGCAAAATGAATCTAATTGAAGTTGAAGCTCTATCTGATCTAATTCACTCAGAAACTACTATTCAGAGACGTACTGCTATTCATCAAATCTCTGGTCATTTAACAGAACTGTACAATAGCTGGAAACAATCTATAATTGAAATTCTGGCGCAGTTTGAGGCATATATAGATTTTCCAGATGATGATATACCACAGAAAGCGATCAATCGTGGATTGCAAATAATCAACTCTTTATCAGAACAAATTAGAGAGCATCTTAAAATAAGTGAGAAGGCAATAGCCATAGTAAATGGCCTATCAATTGCAATAGGAGGACCACCAAATGTAGGAAAATCTAGTATTATGAATCTACTTGCTAAGCAAGAGATAGCGATAGTATCTGATGTAGCTGGTACAACACGTGATATACTGCAAATTAAAATGGAAATTGCTGGAGTCGGTGTAACTATATATGACACAGCTGGTATAAGAGAAAATGTTTCTGATGCTGTAGAAGAAGAAGGCATCAGGCGAGCAAAATCTGCAATAGAAAGAGCTGATATTAAGATCTATGTATTTGATATATCTAATCTAGAGGAAATGCAAAACTTCATAATTGAACATGATGCAATAGTTATTCTCAATAAGAGTGATTTGGTGCAAGATATAGGTAATTTACCAGACAATTTTATACCCTTTTCAGTAAAAAGATTACATAATTTAAATATACTTTTAAGTAGAATACAATCTATGATTGAAGAAAAATGCTCTGTGGCATCTGATGCAATAGTTACTACTCATCAAAGACAAAAGAAAAAATTACTAGATGTATTATTCTACCTTGGATCGATAGATTTAAGTGAGCCTCTTGAAATGACAGCAGAAAAAGTTCGCTCAGCAGTTGCTTCTATTGAGTATATTACAGGGAAAATCACCCTTGATGATGTCCTAGATAAGATCTTTTCTAGTTTTTGTATTGGTAAGTGAGTTATGATAAAAATTTAAAAAACTAATTCAGAATGACTTTAGACTCCTGCTGAAATTACTATGATCGTCTCATATGAGACTATAGTAGGATCAAGATATAAATTGGATTTATAAGTTCAAAAATGATAATATAAGACCTATCATGTCATATACTTCTTTTATATAAAATAAATCCATAGGATATATCCAGTATTATAATTGGAGTGTTTTAATGAGTTAACTAATAATATTCCAGCTAAAGCAGCATCTTTTGACCGGTATATGGGTAAGATAGATTTTTAGGAAAAGGATTTGGTACAACAATATTAACTCAATTTATCCGCGAAATCATCAGCTCTAAGTTTATAGTTGTAGAATATAAGATGACTAATACTGCTGCAATCAAATGCTATGAGAAAATTGGTTTCAAGAGAATAAAAAATAATAGAATGATATATGAGTAACATTTATGTTACATCTAATAAATTAGATTTTAGATGAGATACTTGCAAGCTTTTTTAGGAAGTGATAGAAAAGAAGTTATTTAATAACGGATTTTTGGACTTTATCACAAAAAAGTTTATAGATTAAATACAAAAATTCTATGCTAAAGATATCGGATATAAGGTTATGGGTTGCTCTTGGTTGTAGTGAAGAAGAAAAGGCGTTACCTACCTGTGTTAGTATTGATGTAGAAGTTACTTTTGACTCTATACCAGCTGCAGTTGTATCAGACAGCTTAAAAGATACTGTTTGTTATGCATCAATTGTGAGCAGTATCAGAGAACTATGTCTCAAAAAAAGATTCAATTTAATTGAGTACCTTGCAGCTCAAGTCTATAAAGTAGTAGAAGATATAGTACAAGCTAGAAAAATTATAGTAAAGGTAACTAAGATGCTGCCGCCAGTTCGAGATGTTCATGGTGGAGTCTCATTCACTTATGTTGAATAGAGAAGACATGACATACGAAGTAATGAAAAGTGGTTGTATAGTGATTAATCTACAGATTGCTATAGGTATTATTTAAAGAGTCACTTATTGACACTAAGAATCTCTATCGGTAATTAATAGAAAATATTAATGAACTGCTTTATGATTAAAGTTTATATTGGAATTGGTAGTAATCTCGGCAATAGAATAGATAACTTAAGATTAGCCTTAGAGAAACTTAGGATTTTATTTAAAAATCTACAAGAATCAATAATTATTGAGACTGATGCTATAATCGCAGACGGCATAGATCAAAGCTCGCGACTTCCATATCTTAATATGGTTGTATCTTGTGATACTGATCTTAGTCCTGAAGAATTATTATTAGAACTTAAATCAATTGAAAAGAGAATAGGCAGGGATGAAATGTATATAAAATGGTCTCCACGCATCATTGATTTAGATATTTTACTTTATGGAGATGAAGTTATACAAACTCCAAACTTAACTGTGCCACATCCAGAGCTAAACAACCGTACATTTTTCCAACATCTACTAGCGCTACTTGGGGTTGATGATTTCGGCCTTCAGAATGATTCTTTTATTGGTAGTTTTGTAGCTTCTCCTAGTATAATTGGGATTGTTAATGTTACTAATGATTCTTTTTCTGATGGCGGAAAGTATAATAAAGCTGACAAAGCTATTGAACATGCTCTTAAGCTAGTAAAAGACGGTGCAAGTATAGTTGATATTGGAGCTCAATCTACCAGACCTGGTACTATTATAAAGTCTGCTAATGATGAAATTACTGCTCTCACGCCTGTATTAGGAATGCTGCCTGAGATTGATATAAGCATAGATACTTTTCGCCATGAAGTTGTAGAGTGGGCTTTGAAAAAACATAACATTTCTTGGGTGAACGATGTCACTAGTTCACTAGAGACTAGAAGTTTAGAAATGATTAGAGACTATGAGAAAAAGTTGTGTGTCATGCACTCATTAATAGTACCGCCAGATAGTAAAATTATATTACCTATAGATTGTGATCCAATTAAGGAAATTGTGTTATGGGGAGAGAAGAAGATCGATCAACTATTGAGATTAAAATACAATCTAGACAATATAATTCTTGATCCAGGCATTGGCTTCGGCAAAAATTATCAGCAGAATATCTCAATTATAAAGAGAGTTGGTGAGTTGAAAAGAACATTAGGAGTGCAAATATTATTAGGACATTCACGTAAGAGCTATATATCAGCGTTTTCAAAGTCATTAGCACCTGAAAGAGATATTGAAACAATTGCAATCTCAAGTTTAATTGCAAAAGATATTGACTATTTGAGGGTTCATGATGTATCAAGTCATATGAAGACACTAGTTGCTCAACAATCAATTGTAAGTTATGACTATAAGTAAAGCACTAAACGAAAATCTGGATAAATTCAATCTTCTCAAACACCCATTTTATGTTGCTTGGAATGAAGGTACTCTATCAATTGAGATTTTACAGAAATATGTAACTGAGTATTATCATCACGTTGTGGCATTCCCACACTATGTAAATAAAATTAGGTTACTCTGCCCAAACCAGGAAGATAAGGATGTTCTAGAAGATAATTTATTAGATGAGTTAGGATTAAAAGATTCTACTTTATCAGATAAAATGACATGGGAAGAGGAAAACTGTCAAAACAAGGAAGATAAGGATGTTCTAAAAGATAATTTATTAGATGAGTTAAAATTAAAAGATTTTACTTTATCAGATAAAACGACATGGGGAAAGGAAAACCATCCTGAGTTATGGTTAAGGTTTTCAGAAGGAATTGGTGGTACAAGAGACATGAAAGATGAACCAGAACTAGAGTCAACCAAAAAACTTGTTAATGGATATTTTGATCTTGTTAGGAATGATTATGCGACCGGCTTAGGAGCACTATATGCCTATGAGAGACAAACACCTGCTATTGCTAAATCAAAAGCAAATGGTTTGAAGTGTCACTATAATGTTAATGATGAAGAGACATTAAAATTCTTTACAGTCCACCAAGAGATAGATGAGTGGCATAGAGAACAATTGGAATGGTTAATTTCTAAACTCTCTTCTGACGAAAAGAAACGCTTTGAAATTGGTGCTGTAGCTGGTGCAAAACTACTATATGAATTCCTTGACGGTATGAATGTTATTAATTGTCATTAAAATCAGCTTGAGATATGGCTATTGTTTTAATACTACTTCAAATCTTGATCAAATGATTCTCAATAGTCAAGTTACATTTTTTGTATAAACTTAAAAAACGTTTTAAAAGTATGAATGAAAGAAAATTAAGAACAAGTGAGTGGTTCAGATCATTACGAGATGAAATTTGTAATGAGTTTCAAAAAATTGAGGAAGAGAACGGCTCAAAAGCTAAGTTTAAGCAAACTAAATGGGATAGAGTTGATGGTGGTGGTGGCGAAATATCTCTTATGAGAGGCGAGATTTTTGAGAAAGTTGGAGTGAATATTTCTACTGTATATGGTAGGTTTAACGAGCAATTTGCTAAGGAGATACCTGGTGCAGAAGAAGATGGTGCCTTTTGGGCAAGTGGTATATCATTAGTTGCTCATATGCAATCTCCTCAAATTCCTGCAGTCCACATGAATACAAGGTATATAGTTACATCTAAAGATTGGTTTGGGGGTGGTGCTGATCTAACTCCAACTATCCTATATAATGAAGACACTGAGCATTTTCATAGGATTTTAAAAGATGCTTGCGATAAATTTGATCATGATTATTATCCTAAATATAAAGCTTGGTGTGATGAATATTTCTTCTTAAAACATAGAAATGAACCACGCGGAGTTGGCGGAATATTTTATGATTACTTGAATAGTGATGATTGGGAAAAAGATTTTCAGTTTACAAAATCAGTTGGTAATGGCTTTATAGAAGCTTTCATACCTTTAGTGAGGAAAAGAGTAGTTCAACCTTGGAGTCAAGAAGAGAAAAATAAACAGTTAGTTAAAAGAGGTAGATACGTAGAATTTAATCTGCTATATGATAGAGGTACTAGATTTGGACTAATGACCGATGGTAATGTAGAAGCAATTTTAATGTCTCTGCCTCCTGAGGTGCAATGGATATAAGAATAAGATGTTAAAAAAATTTTTCGAAGAAGAACAAAATGAATCGCTTGAGGGTAAAATACTAGTAGCATCACCAAACCTCAAAGATCCCTATTTTAGTCAATCAATAGTTTATATATGCACACATGATGAAGCCGGTGCAATAGGCATTATAATTAATCAAAAAATAGGTATGATCTCATATTCAGATTTAGTTTTTATAAATGACAAAAATGCTTCTATACCTAAAAATAAGAAAATTCCTTTAATGTTCGGAGGACCAATAAATACAGATATGTTGATTGCACTAAGCACGAAAGAACAAGATGATGATTCACTAATGAGTTTCTCAATACATACGGATATTACAAGTTTTTTAAAACAACAGCAATTAAAAAAATACTCTTCTGAGAAATTCATTCTTGCTAAAGGAGTTGCAGCATGGGATAGTCAACAATTAGAAGAAGAAGTAGAATCAAATCATTGGATTATTGTAGAAGCAGATCAAAAGTTGATATTTTCTACTAAAAGACGCAATAAATGGTCTGAGATTATAAAACAACTTGGTATAGTTGACGCTCTTGGTCTTGTTCAATACTCTGGGAATTGTTAAGAATTTTTACGCAGATCTAAAATAATCTATGCAATTTATTTCTGTAAAGCTTGAGCTTTCTCTAATCTTTATTATTAGATACTCTTGAAATTAAAAAAATTCTGATTTTTATATTGATCTAGGGTTGTATATATGGTAAAATTTATTTTGGATACAAACAAAATAAAGAATATAAAATATGCCTCAAGATGCAAGCAGAATTGTAAAATCTTTTGAAAACATTTTAAATAAAAGAGCAGTTCAAGATAGAAATAACATCAATTCACAGAACACTCTTGATGAAAAATTAGCAGCTGGTATTGGAATAAAAGAAGGGATAATAGCAGAAATGACTGCAAGCATTAATATAATGCGTCAGAAGAAAGAAATCTCTCACGAACACTGGCATAATGCTAAGACATCTCTAAAATTTTATGATAAAAATACTACTGTATTTGCTTGGAATCCAAATCCACATGGTTTATTAAGTGAATTAAATGCTATTGACTACTCACAGAATGTTGAAATTATCAGAGTAAAACCACATCAATTTCTAACTCAAATGCAACCTGCATTTTTAGAAGGGCAAGAGAGAGTGGGGAATTTCTATGCACCAGGCTCTCTTCCTGCTGATTTTAATGATCGCGCTGATAGAAGTGGTATAGGGATTAAAGGAACAGAAAAAGATCAAACAATTTCAGATAAATCTGTATATATAAGTAAAGTTGTAGCAACCTGTACTGCTCTTAAGTCGACCGCATCTCCTGCTTCTGATACGTGGAGTGTCGAAAAACAAAACCAGATGAGTCAAGGTGGAGGAATACAGTTTAGAATGTCTAGCGGTGATTATGGCAAAATAGTGAGACAAAAGTATGGAGAAGTACAAGCAAGAGAGCATGGTGCAGCAGATAAATCTCTTAAACATGGTTTTTTACAACCCAAAAAGAAGAATTTTCATACCCAGACAGCTCAAAAACAAATCAACAAAGTCTATAGCACACCAATTTCTCCCTAAACTGAGAATTTTGCGAAAAATGGTACACTATAAAGTATATGATCTACTTGATTTTAGATATACCTGTGATATCCTTGGTATGACATACAACCTTTATAAAGAGTAAAACATATGGCACGTATCGCTGGTGTTAATATACCAAGCAATAAAAGACTCATCATAGCACTTGCATACATATATGGAATAGGTCCATACAATGCAAAGCAAATATGTGCAAAAACAGCTATAGATGGTAATAAAAAAGTAAAAGAACTATCAGATGAAGATGTAAAACATGTTCGTGAAGTGATTGATGCTAATTATATGGTGGAAGGAGATCTAAGAAAGAAAGTCAAAACAGATATTGATCTACTAATATCAATTGGTTCTTACAGAGGTAATAGACATATTAGAAAACTACCTGTGCATGGTCAAAGAACTCATACAAACGCTCGCACACGTAGAGGTAAGGCTGTAGCTATTGCAGGTAAGAAGAAAGTAACTAAATAATAATTGAAATGGCTAATAAACAAAGTACACCAAATAAAAAAAAGAAGTCCGTTGCAAAAAAGAAGTCCGTTACAATTTGTGATATTCATATACATATGTCTTTCAATAACATTATAGCATCAGTAACTGCAACAAACGGAGATGTTATTTCATGGTCATCTGGCGGTAAAATGGGCTTTAAGGGCACAAGACGTTCTACACCCTATGCTGCTAAATTGACAGTTGAGAACGCTATGAAGATGGCTCTGGAAATGAATATGATGAAAACTGTTAGAAGCATTATTGTAAAAGGTATCTGTGCAAGTAGAGAAGCTGCAATTCGTGAGATAATGAACATTACTACAACTCGCAACATGCCTCCTATTGAATATATAAGAGATGTTACACCAGTGCCTCATAATGGTTGTAAGGCTCCTAAAAAACGTAGAGTTTAAATAAGTGAGATATACATGAGTAATAACATACTGACAAGAAATCTAGCCATGCTTAAGCCAGCTGAGCATTACATGGTTGATTCGACTAACAATAAAGCTAAGTTTAGAATTGAGCCTTTACAAAAAGGGTTTGGTACTACTTTAGGTAACTCGCTTAGAAGAATTATGCTGTCGTCAATAGCTGGTTCTGCAGTTATAGGTGTTAGAATTGATGGTATAGAACATGAGTATTCAACTATCCATGGAGTTAAAGAGGACGTGCTTGATATCATTCTTAATTTGAAATCATTAGTCATTCTCAATGAAAACTCAGATAGACAGTGTTTAACCTTAAAAGCTAGTGGGAAGCAAAAAATTACTGCAGGAATGATATCTCATGTTCCGGGTGTAACTATTGTTAATAAGGATGCTATCATTTGTAGTATTACAGATCCTGATCTATCTTTTACTATGGATATATATGTAGCAAATGGACATGGATATGTTACTTCTGAAGAGAATAAAAAAGCACTCCCGGATGTGTCTAGTTATGGTAATATAATAGGTGTAGATTCGATTTTTTCTCCTGTAACAAGGGTTTCATATAATGTTGAAACATACTACTCTTCAGCTTATGATAAAGAGCAAGAGAGATTATTCATGGTTGTTGAAACAAATGGTTCTGTAAAACCAGATATAACTATAGCTGTAGCTGCAAAAATTTTACAGGAGCAGGTACAAGCATTTATTGGAATGAATATTGATGCTTTACAGGAAGATATAGTTGAGCACCGCATTTCATTCGATCCAAGACTGCTAATGAGAGTTGAGAATTTAGATCTATCAGTTCGTTCACATAATTGCCTCAAAAATGAAAATATCATTTATGTTGGTGATCTAGTTACAAAAGCCGAGGTTTTAATGTTAAAAACACCTAATTTCGGACGTAAGTCATTGAGTGAAATAAAAGAAGTTTTAGCAAGGCTTAATCTCAATTTTGATATGGAAGTACCTGGATGGCCACCTGAAGGTAATATAGAAGAACTATCAAAAAAATACGAAGAAAATACATAAATAAAGATGAGACATAAGTATAAAGGCCGTAAATTCGGCAGAAATGCTGGGCATCGTAAAGCACTTTTAATGAACCTAGCAAAGGCTGTAATTAAACATGAAAGTATTGAAACAACCCTGCCTAAAGCGAAGGATATTCGTCCAATAGTTGAAAAATTAATAACTAAAGGTAGAAATCACTCGCTTCACGGGAGAAGAGAGTTATGTTCTTTCTTTGGCAATGATCATGAGATTGTAAATAAGATCCTCAATGATCTTGCTCCTAGATTTGCTAAGCGTCCAGGTGGTTACTTAAGAATAGTCAAAACAGGCTATAGACAAGGAGATGCTGCTCCAATGGCAGTAATTCAGTTTGTTGAAGTAGCAGCTACCGCTTGACAAACGTTTTACTGAGTGATATAGTCACTTTCGTGACGCGGAGTAGAGCAGCTTGGTAGCTCGTCAGGCTCATAACCTGAAGGTCGTAGGTTCAAATCCTGCCTCCGCAACCAAACAATCTAAGAACAATAATACAGTTCTGACGGCTATGGGACAAGCTAAATATATTATTTTAAAGCTACAACCTCTATTTCATAATTCCTTAATATATGCCTTGTATAATGATGAACTAAAAAATGAATTATTGGAAATCAACATTGACAGGTTTTGGAATGTCATTTATAGCAACGGCATTGTGTGGAAGTAAGGTTGAGGATGGGGCTAGAAATCGTTATAAATCAGGGGTAAAAATAGATTGTTTTAATCGTCTACTCTCTCTAGAGACGCTTTCGATTAATAACGAGACTTTAAACAGTCTATACGATTATGGTGTAATTTATAATAAAGTTGATAAAGTTTTGCAGTGGAAAAATTTCCAGTTTGATGCTTACTATAAGAATAATGATTTCGATTATCTCAACAATCATTATTGGTGTCGATGTGATGGTTGGTCGGTAGCAAAATCATTGCCAGTAAATAACCTTTGGACTATACCTACTGCTCTTTTAGGAGCTCTATTCCATGATAAAGTTGGGAGAGATTTAACTCCTGAAATTAATGAGTATTTTGCTTCAGATATCAGTTCATATTTAGTCACTGGAGGACTATTTGGTGTTATTGGTACTGGTGTTATGGGTGATATTGTGATGAATTCTATAGATAATACGATGATAGATAAATTTGGCTTAACACAGCCATGGATTTATTGTGTATCAATCATTCAGGGCTTTTTAATTGGAACCACTGCTATGGCTGGTGCTTATTTTGGAGATGAAAAAATAGAAGAGATTGCAAGTCCAGAATTAAATTTTCAAGAAGAGCAGATCGGATAAATCCTCAACTAGTTTAGCCATCAATTTTAGAGGATTCTTTGCTATAATTCATCTAAAAAAATGAAAAATGTTATTATAGCTATAACTGGTGCAAGCGGTGCTATATATGGAGTAAAGATTCTGCAATTACTAAGGGAAGTAGACAATATCAGAACTCACTTAATTATCAGTAAATCAGCTCATATTACAATCAAGCATGAGTTAGATATAACTGTTGGCGATGTTACAGGATTGGCAGATGAGGTTCATAAATACAATAATATAGCTGCATCTATATCGAGTGGCTCATTTATAACAAATGGTATGATAATTGCTCCTTGTTCAGTCAAGACACTTTCTGAGATAGCTACTGGGAACTCTAATAATCTTATTAGTCGCTCAGCTGATGTAGTTCTAAAGGAAAGACGGAAATTAATCCTAATGCTTCGGGAAACACCATTAAACTATATCCATATAAAAAACATGCTTACTGTTACTAAGATGGGTGGGATAATTGCACCTCCTCTCAATTCATTTTATATAAAACCCAATTCAATTGACGACTTGGTTCAATATAGTGCTGTAAGAGTCTTAGATTTATTAGATATTAACTTAAGTGGCAGGCGGTGGGATGGAATTAAAAGTATAAATTATGATCTCAACTAGGCAGCTATATATAGATCTCCATGGATTTTTATAGTGTCTTCAGGTAAGTCTTCTATTGCCCTTCTAAGCTCTTCAACTCCTTCTGGATAACCATAGATTTTAGTATGAATCTCGTGGCCTGTAAAAAATTGAGAGAAATTTGCCCAACTTGTTTTAAGTGACTGCCAACCAGATCTTTCCCAAATCAAAATATCTTCTGGAATAGGAGAATGAACACAATTAGCAATCTTAACTTTTTCTATTTCAAGCTTTGCATATAATTCATCAAGGGATTTTTCAATATCTCTAATTTTATTGCCATATGTAAGTGATTTAATACCTAAATCTTTTTCAGCTTCAAATACTTGCCTAAATACTTGAGAGATAGGCATTCTCATCTCTGCAATACCTTGGGAATAAGATTCAATTTCTTCACTATTACTAAAGTATTGAGGAGTTTTTTGAAGAGCTATATCTAGACTTTTGATCTGAGTTAGAATTGATTTATTGTTTTCTTGAAGAATCTTTAGAACTACACCATCAGCCACAGTAGCCATAAATTTCGTAAGATTACTCTGTAAATTTTTTATACCACTCCTTTTGGAATCTATATCATATTCTATTCTTTTGAGTAGTTCGTTATTTTTCTCTATAGTTGTTTTAACATTGTATGCATCTCCTAAGCATTTTTGTATGGCTTGTTTCTTTGCATCATCTAAATCGATGCTAGTCTCTATTGATCTGATGGATTCTAAGTTTGCATTAGCTGCCTTATCATTATTTATACATTGAAAGAATATTTCACCAAACCATGTTGGGAGTTCTAAATCATTGATATGCTGAGTTAGAGAATTAGATATTTCTTTCAACGAGTTTACACCAATAATAACGTCTTTTGAATCATCTTTATTGATGTTATTGCAAACCAATTCAACCTTTTCCTCAATTCTCTTTCTGAATCCATCTTCAAGATCGCAATTCTTGATACTGTTATTTAGGGAACTTTTGGTATACATAGTTGACTGAAGATATCTAGTAGAAGATATTTCTCTTGAAGCAGATTCAAGTTCAAAATGTAAATTAGTGTGGAGATTCGAGAAAGAAGTTATATTATTCTTTATTTCATGTGAAACATTTTGTGCAATTAGTTTACATGCATTCTCAATACGTTGACTGTCTTTTATTCCTGCATCACTTAATACATTCTTGATTTGAGATAATTTAAGTTCTACAGAATGTGTTTTTAGATTATACTCTGTACTTCGTTTTAGGGCTTCTGTTATTATTGTAAATAACTCTTTTCTCATAAGTAGTTTTGATAATTTTTCTTAAAAAAGAAGCATACACTAAGATTATTAAAAAAATATTAAATTGTAATATTGATTTAATATTATTAGTTTACTTTTAGATCCAAAATCACTAAAATATGAAACATATATTCAATATATTAATCCCTACTGCTCTAGCTGCAATTTCTACTAGAGAACTGATTAAGATGAGATCTCTTGGTGGAATTTTTTAGCAGCTAGAGGGAGTATTCTTGCGACACATGTCCTAGACTTTGATCTTAACATCGTATGAAAAGACCTATGAGGGCTTAGTTGTAATGACTGAAGCATTACCTGATGAAAAATATAAAATAATCGATGGAACAACATTTTCTATAAATTCTCGATTCTGTTTGGTCTTCATATCTTTCACCTCAGGTATCAATAGAAGTAGCTGAAAGTATTAAAAGTAAGCTTATTCCTAAACTATTTAATAATCTTGCTGCACAAGAAATAATTAACAATCCTGAGCTACGAGAATACATTATAAGTGCTATTGAGATAGAAAGCAATCTAAATAATATTAATTCTATTTCTTTAAATCTAAAAAATCTATATCTATATTTCTTCTCAAGAGATTATCAATATGTTGATAATGAAGTACTAATTAATTTACCGCTAATTGTAGTTAATGGTCTTTGCAAGAGTCTGAGTTCTCTAGAGAAGAATTACTTATGCATTAGTGAGCAAAAGTCTCCTCAATTTTAACTCTTCTACCTTTCTTTGGAGTCGGCATAGTATTATGTTTAAAAGGTTCAGATAGAGCTAATTGTAGCACTTGATCTGCATTCTCAACTGCAATTATCTTGAGACCATCCTTTAAATTTTTTGGTAGCTCTTCAAGATCCTTGACATTCTCAGATGGTATTAAAACATGAGTTACTCCGCCACGTAGAGCAGCCAATAACTTCTCTTTTAATCCACCTATAGCCAGAACTCTGCCGCCAAGAGTTATTTCACCAGTCATAGCTATCTCGCGTTTTACAGGATTTCTAATTATAGCAGATGTTATAGATGTACAGATTGCTATACCAGCTGATGGTCCATCCTTTGGTACAGCTCCTTCAGGAACGTGTAGATGAATATCATTATCTTTGAAGAACTGAGGATCGATTGTTAGCTCAGTAGCTCTTGATCTAATATAGCTTAAAGCTGCTAGAACTGATTCTTTCATTACATCGCCTAATTTACCAGTGATCTTAACTTCACCTTTTCCAGGTAAAACAACTGCTTCAATCTCAAGTAGATCACCACCAGCTTCACTATATGACAAGCCATTTGTGACACCGATCCTATGAGATTCATGCACTAATCCATATGAGAACTTCTTGACACCTAAAAAATCCTTTATGTTTTTACTTGACACTACGACATGTTTTGCTCCTTCAACCATAATTTTTTTGAGAGATTTTCTCATTATCTTAGCTATCTCACGATCTAAGTTTCTCACTCCGGACTCACGGGTGTAGTAGCGAATTATATCTAAAATAGCATCATTTTGTATCTCACACTCTTCTTGCTTCACCCCATGAGCTTTACTCTGCTTAGGAATTAGATAATTTTTAGTTATCTCAATTTTCTCATCTTCAGTATAGCCAGAGAGACGAATTACTTCTAATCTATCAAGTAATGGTTTTTGAAGATTTGTACTATTTGCAGTTGTAATAAACATGACTTTTGATAGATCATAGTCTATCTCAATATAGTGATCATTGAAGTGTTTATTTTGCTCTGGATCTAACACCTCAAGCATGGCAGCTGATGGATCGCTTCTATAGTCAGTACCCATCTTATCAATCTCATCTAATAAGATTAAAGGATTAGATGTCTTTGCCTTCTTCATAGCCTGTATTAGCTTACCAGGCATTGCGCCAACATATGTTCTTCGATGTCCTTTGATTTCGGCTTCATCTCTTAATCCACCAATAGCAACCTTTACAAACTCACGCCCAGTAGCTTTGGCGATAGATCTGGCTAATGATGTTTTTCCAACGCCAGGAGGTCCTACTAGACATATAATTGGGCCTGCAGCACCTTCAGTTCTTAAACCGATTGCTAAGTATTCTATAATCCTCTCCTTTACCTTCTCTAGTCCATAGTGGTCAGAATCAAGTACTGTTTGAGCTTCTTTTAGATTATTCTTTATCTTTGAGAATTTTTCCCAAGGCAAGTCTAAGATCCAGTCTAAGTAATTTCTAATGACATTTGCTTCAGATGACATGAGATTCATTATGCGAAGTTTCCTCAGCTCACTTTCAGCTTTTTCTTTAGCTTCTTTTGAAAGCTTAGTTTTTTTGATCTTTTGAGAGATTTCATTCATCTCATCTTTTGAGTCTTCCTCGCCTAACTCCTTGTGGATAGCTTTTAGCTGTTCATGTAGATAATAATCTCTTTGGCTCTTTTCAATTTGAGTTTTAACTCTATTTTTAATTCTATAGTCAGCATTTAGAAATTCTATTTCCGCATTAATAAATAGAAGAAGTTGATCAAATTTCTTGCTCACCTTTGTTATTTCTAAGAGCTTTTGCTTCTTATTAACGCTTAATATTACATGTGAGCTAATTGCATTGATAAGTGATATATGATCTTTAATTTCCAGTATACTAGATAAGATATCATTACTAATTCTTCTATGCATCTTAACATACTCCTCAAATGCTTCTTTGAGAGATCTTACTACAAGTTTTAGATCACTTCCTTTAACTGTATCGTCATTATCCTCTAGAAATTTTACTTCTGCCTGTAAATAATCTCCATGTGTGATAAAATTCATTACTTTAACTTTTTCAACTCCTTCAACTAAGATTTTCATATTAGAAGGCTGTAGCTTAAGCACTTGTAACACTTTTGATACTACACCAACCTTATATATTTCATTCGGTTTAGGTGAATCATTACTTGGCTCTTTCTGAGCTATAAGTAAGATCTTTGAATCAAGTTTATCAACTGATTCTATTGCATTGATAGATGCATCTCTGCCTATAAATAGTGGCGCTATCATCTTTGGAAACATAACCAAGTCCCTAAGAGGCAGAACTGGATATATAAGAGTTTTATTTTTTGCCATTAAATTTTAAAATTAATTCTATTTGAGAGATATATTTATTCTATATCATGTATATATCTTTTACCACCTATTTTATCACTTACTGAAGTGTAGGAGAATTATTTTTAATTAAGTATACCAATATAAATTACATGCAAGTAGAAAAAAGACACTCAGAAGTAAAATTACTACTAATAATATTGTTTTATCTATCTTTTTTACCTGGAAATTCAATATTTGGGATAATTATTATATTTTTGATATTTTTTATTTGTATGATACAATCAGCACTTAATAACCTACCAAAAGGATTTATTTTTATTACTAGTCTAGTTTTTGAAGTGCTAAGTAGTGGTTTTATAGGACTATCTTGCGTTCAATATCTCACAGTAAAGTGTGCTATTTCTTTAGTTAACACAAGCTTTTATACAATCCAAAACAGAAGTAATTTAGTTATGATTATGGCAGTAACGGTTTTAAGTATCATAGTTATTGTTGTTTTAAAGAGTTTTTATAATTTTAGATTTGATCAGATACTATATATCTTTTACCTATTTACAGATGGTATTGACTATAAAATAAGCAAATGAAGCAGTATTTGACTAGAAGAGCGTTTTTCTTAATGTTCTGTAAATCATTGTTGGTATCATTATTAGGAGTAAGGTTTTATAACCTACAAGTTTTATCTAATGATAAATATAAGCTTCTTTCAGATAAAAATAGAATTAGAATCAATATTTTAGAAGCAGCACGTGGTATGATCATTGATAGAAACGGAGATATCATTGCTACAAATGCCTTTACTTATACTGCTTCAGTTGATTCTGTTGATAAAATACAGATAGTATTTAATGAGATGAGTAAGATTTGTCATAAAGTTAACAAAACAAAAGTTGTGTTATGTGAAGATCTTAACTGGGAACAAGTATCAAAAATTGAATCTAATATTACAATTAATCAGATTGTCAAAATTAATCAAACTTATAAAAGAATCTACCCACATTCAAGCCTGACAGGATATATCACAGGATATACAGGTTTACCATCAAAAGATGAACAAACAGACAATGCTTTAAAAAATTCTTTTCTTATTGGTAAAAATGGATTAGAGATGTATTGTGATGCAGATCTCCAAGGCAAGCACGGGATACAAAAAATTGAAGTAAATGCCTTTAATAAAGTTATAAAAGACATTAGTTATGAAAACAGCTTGCAGGGTAATACTCTTAAGACATCTATTGATGTTAAACTTCAAAAGAAGATTGCTGAGATTAACAATGATATGCGTGGAATACATATAGCAATAGATATAAGAAATGGTGAGATTCTAGCAATCTACTCAAGCCCTGGTTATGATCCAAATCTTTTTACTAATGGGATTAAATCCCAAGATTGGAAAAAACTTATAAATGATCCTGAGAAACCAATGGTTAATAGAGCTATTACAAGTTTATATCCACCAGGCTCAACTTTTAAGATGATTAGTTTACTTGCCATTCTAAATTCTGGTATTTCACCAGATGATGCAATTTATTGCTCAGGAGAGTATAGGATTGGTACAAGATTATTTCACTGTTGGAAGCAATATGGACATGGATATGTTAATGCTTATACATCTATTGAAAACTCATGTAATATATATTTTGCTATACAAGGGATGAAGTGCGGTATTGATGCAATTGTTAAAATGGCAAACAAGTTTGGCTTAGGTAAACCAACAAATATTGAGTTGCCTTTTGAATCTAGCGGCATCATTCCGAGTAAAGATTGGAAAATTTCAAAATTTAAAAAAAATTGGACCCCAGGCGATACCGTTAATGTTGTTATTGGGCAAGGATTTACACTTACAACTCCAATCCAACTAGCTATGATGATTGCTAGAATTGCTTCTGGTTATTTAATTAAACCAACTTTACTTTTATCTAATAATAAAGAGCCTGAACAACTAAAAATCGATTATCTAAATATAATTCGGTCATCTATGTATAGCGTAATGAAAAGGCATCATTGGGAAAAATTAGAGATAGCCGGTAAAACAGGGACTGCTCAGGTTATCTCAAAGCGTGATGCGAAAGGTAGATATCGAGATCATTCAATGTTTGTTGGTTTTGGTCCCTATAGCAATTCCAAATATGCTGTAGTTAGTATTGTTGAAAATGCAGGATGGGGAGCTGATACTGCTTTGCCATTAGCTAAGTCTATTTTCAGAGCACTATATGAAACTATTGGGAGATAATTACTCTCTTTGAATCCTCATTGCTTGAGTGAAATCGAGCTCAACTGGTGTTTCTCTACCAAAGATTGAGACAGAGACAGTAATTTTCGTTCTTTCTGTATCAACCATATCAACGCAAGCTGTGAAGCCCTCAAATGCCCCTTCTTTAATCTCAATGACATCTCCTGGTGAATAGCCAAGTTCTTTAGAAGCACTTGTATTCATCACATTGATTGCTGTTAAATTATCAATCATTTTTTGAACTTCTCTATCAGGAATAGGCATTGGTTTTTTGTCTTTACCTAGAAACTTTGCAACACCATTTATTCCTCTGATGAGTGTGAGAGTTTTTTCATTTATCTCCATTCTAATTAATATGTAACCTGGACAAACTTTTCTTTCAACATCAACCTTTTTACCTCTCTTCATTTCGGTTACCTTCTCAAAAGGAACGATGACATCTGATATTAATGTACTAATCCCCTTCTTTTCAGCATCTTCACTAATAGTCTTGGAAATTTTTCTTTCTTGTCCAATCACTGTATTGATAACATACCACTTATGGTTGTCTTCAATTTTCTCTTCTACTGTTTCTTTTTCTATTATATTTTCCATCTTAAAGCTTAATTAAAAGTTGTACAAAATTGTATAGTAAATAGTCCGCAGCAAAAAATATTGATCCTGCAACAAGTACAGCAATAGTGACTATAATTATGGAAATGGTCATATCTTTCTTATTTGGCCAAGTAACATGAGATAACTCTTTTTTTATATCATGTAATAAATTTCTTAGGACTTGGATTTTTTCCATTACAACTCTTTTAAGGCTCTATTATATAGAGAGTGATTCGATAAATCAACTTATCTTTTATCAGCAAGTTTTATCAGCAACTCTTCACCATAATTTAAATTTTCTGGTATTGGCTCATTATAAATTATGTTCACTATTGCTGAATAAAGATCTACATCATTTTCAGATAAGAGTTTTTCATATAATTCTATTTCTTCATCTGTCAGTTTATCGAGATTTTGCTCTACAAATTTACCCAAAATTATATCTATCTCTTTACAGCCTCTGTGAGTGCTCATGTAAAGTAATTTTTTCTTATTCATCTCTTAATGTTTTGAGGTAAGCTACAATATCAGCTCTTTCTTTGTCGTCTTTAATTCCTGCAAATGACATTTTTGTTCCAACTATATATTGTTTGGGTGAATAGAGATATCTATAGAGTTGTTCATCATCCCAAAGTATTCCTGTTGCTTTCCTCATAAGCATTGCTTCTGAGTAACTAAAATCGTCTTTATGAGCTGCATGATTATCATATGTATTCCATAAATTTGGCCCTACTTTATTTGGTCCGCCTTTATCTCCCTTATGGCATAAGGTACAAACTTTCTTGAAGAGAGCTTCTCCAAGAGCTGCATCGGCAGTAGCCATTATTTCATGCATATCTAATATTTCTGGCAGACCAGAGGCTTCTATAACTCTATTTGAGTCCTGTACTTTGATTGCAAAGCCTTGCTTTGAAACATAGTGTTGTGGTCCATAAATTAATCTTCCAATGTTATCGCTAAAGATAAAAATAAAGATCGCAGTAGCAAAAGCAATAACCAACTTTTCTAGTTCTGACATATTTTTAGTAGATTATATGTTTTATTTTACAATATTTTTATTTCTATGACTAGACACAAGAGGAAAGCTGACATAACAAAATCAATCTTTCGTTTCAATGTTATCAAATCTAAGTATTATTATCCATTCTCTGCTTTTCATGTTACCAATCCCTAGTTGTTAGATTTTACATAATCTTAGTCTTTTGAAATTGTAATAATTGTCAAGCTGTAGTTGATCTACTTCTTTTAGCTTAAAGAGAGTTTCCATAGCAGTTCTAGGCCTCATGTTATCTATACTTAGTTGTACAATAGTCTCATTTTTTATTGTTAATGCTCACATGATAGATAGACTATGATTGATGAAAAACAACGGTAAATAGCATAGCTTTTATTTTTGATAGTTATTTTTGTATAATCTGCAAATAATGAATCATTAATCTTAAAGCATTTCTTTTAGCTTAAAGAGAGTTTCCATAGCAGTTCTAGGCGTCATGCTATCTACTTGTAGATGTAAGATCATCTTATATAATGTATCTAGTTTTGTATCAGGTTTTGATTCAATTTTAACTCTTTCTAATTCATTCAGCACTTCATATGCGCGACTGAGGATCTCTTGAGGCATGCCAGCTAGCTCAGCTACATGGATGCCATACGATTTATCTGCGCGACCCACTATAACTTCGTGAGCAAAAGTTATCTCATCTTTCCATTCAATGACCTTCATTGTGTGACATGAAAGGTTCTGTAGCTTCTCCTCAAGCTTACACATTTCGTGATAATGGGTTGCAAAGAGCATTCTACTACCAATTAAATGATGTATATACTCAACTAACGCTTTAGCAATTGCTAGTCCATCATAAGTTGAAGTACCTCGACCAACTTCATCCATTATTATGAGAGATCTATTTGTTGCAGAGCGAGTTATATAGGCTGTCTCAAGCATTTCAACCATAAAAGTTGACTGACCACTACTAATGTTATCTGAGGCACCAATTCTACTAAAGAGCTTATCTACAACTCCAATTTCTGCCTTTGTAGCTGGCACAAAACTACCAATCTGAGCTAATATACAAATTATTGCATTTTGCCTTAAAAAAGTACTTTTTCCTGCCATATTAGGTCCAGTTATTAGCCATATAAGATCCTTATCATTTAAGTTACAATTGTTTGGAACAAATTTATTTTTAAGATAGTCTTGAACCATAGGATGATATCCATCAACTATGTTAAAGGTAAAACTATCGTTAACTGTAGGACGAACATATCCACTAGAGATTGCTAGCTCAGCTAGCCCTGCAAAGATATCTATCGAAGCTACTCCATTTGATATTGCTGATATAAGTTCTGAGTTATCTGACAAAGTTTTGTAGAGATTATCTAATATACCTTGTTCAATCCTAGATATTTTTGTTCCACACATAACTATATCTGTTTCAAGTAACTTTAGTTCGTCGGTTGTATATCTTACAGCTGATCCAAGAGTTTGTTTATGTCGAAAAATATCATCTTTTATCTTACTGGCATTAGTTGAAGAAACCTCTATAAAGTAGCCAAGAACATTATTTTTATTTATCCTGAGAGTGGATATACCAGTCATAGTTCTATACTTATCTCTCAATTGATCAATTCTATCTTGGGTGTTATTTTTTATGTCATATAGCCTATCAAGAGCCGGATCAAACTCATTTCTGATAATGCTTTTATCTTCACTAATTTCATTTATATCACTTATGAGTGTATTCTGTAGCATAGTAAAAAATTTGTCAAATGGCGGTATTTCCATAATGAATGACTGGATAGCTGTTGTCATACCTCTACCATGTATTATGTCAGCAATCTTTAACATTATCTCTAGACCATCTCTAATATAAAATAGATCTTTTATAGCTGTACGGCCAGCACTTATTCTACTTATCGCTCTCTCTATATCAGGAAAAGATGTTAACAACCCTCTAATCTTTTGCTTCACATCATTAAAAGATATAAATTCCTCAACATTATCTAATCGAGAGTTTATAGCTTTAGGATTTGTTAGTGGCGATGATAAATAGGTAGATAATAGCCTCCCTCCTGCTCCAGTAAGTGTTTTATCAATGACTGATAGCAGACTACGCGAATCATCTCTTATGCCTCGAGTTATCTCTAAATTGTATCTTGTAGCTCGGTCTATCTTCATAAAGTTACTATTACTCACTCTAGTTAAATTATTTAACTTAGGCATTGAAGCCTTTTGAGTGAACCTTAGGTACTCTATAAGGACGCCAGCAGCTATTATTTCATCTTGAGAGAAATCACCAATGCTACTGATAAAGCTGATCTTGTAAAACTCTAAGAGGCTTTTATGACAGCGGTTATAATCAAAGAGACTATCTGGACGTCTAGTGACTGCAAATTTCTCAAGATTAGTCGCTATGAATGAATCGTAAGCTAATAAGTCAGGAAGAATCACTTCTCTTGGCATAATTCTCTCTATCTCTGTTGGTAATGCATCTATATGAATAGTTTCAACTGAAAAAGATCCAACCGATATATCTGTCACTGCAATTGCTAGTTTCTCTCCTTTCTTTGTTATTACTACTAAATTATTTGATTCTTTTGATTCAAGTAAAATTTCCTCCATAATAGTGCCAGATGTTATAATTCTTACAACTTCACGTTGTACAACAGCTTTATATCCTCTCTTTTTAGCTTCTTCTGGCGATTCTATCTGTTCACATATTGCTACTGAATGACCTCGCTTAAGCAGCTTGTGAATATAAAACTCGCTTGCATGGAATGGAACCCCGCACATTGGAATATCTTGTGATAGGTATTTTCCTCTCTTTGTGAGAGTAATATCTAGCTCCCGTGAGGACAGTATTGCATCATCAAAGAATAGCTCATAAAAATCCCCCATTCTGTAAAAAAGAAGATACTCTTGATGCTGAGCCTTTATGTGCAAGTACTGCTGCATCATTGGTGTCAAACCTTGATTATGATCTGAAATCATTGTTTACAAAGATTAATTTTGTTATAATTAAAAGAAAATTTCATATATGCCTGCATCTTGCAAGAAAAAAGTTTCATACATTTTTTTCTACTTCTTTATGGTGGATTTTTTGATTGGGTTATATAAAGTCTTTTGTTACATGTTAAAGCCAAAAGTAACATTAAATTATCCATATGAAAAGGGTGCTGTCAGTAAAAAGTTCCGCGGCCAGCATGCTTTACGGCTATATCCTAGTGGAGAGGAAAGATGTATAGCTTGTAAGTTGTGTGAATCAATTTGCCCAGCGCAAGCAATTACTATTAATGCAGAGGCAAGGCAAGATGGCAGCCGCAGAACAACGCGTTATGATATAGACATGACCAAATGTATATATTGTGGGCTGTGTCAAGAAGCTTGTCCAGTAGATGCTATAGTTGAAACTCACATTTTTGAATATGCGACTGAGACACATGAAGCACTCTACTTTTCAAAAGCTAAACTCTTAGAAAATGGAAAGAGATTTGAAAATACTATGTTTTATTAACACATTTGAAGTTCTCCTTCAGCCCTCTGAGAGGCAATATGGTATTTTATACCATCAATAAAATCAGCATGTTGTGATGCAAGAAATTCTTTGTTATCCATTATTGCAATTTCCTGAGTACACCAGCGTTGGACTACGATAATCCACTTTTTTGTTTCATTAATATCCATCCCAACCTGAGCTCCACTGTTAGGATCAAAACAGGTAAAAGTGCCATTAGCATCTTTATAAATGAGCGTTGAGTGCCCACCTGTTATTATTCCAAATTTTCTTTCAACATGACAACACTTATAATAATCTCCAGGTTTCATCTCTTGCAGCATTTTTTCTATAACTGGTCCTGATATTTGCTGTCTAGCATCAGTTGCAAGTTTTTGATCTTTCCAGTCTAAAGGAGAATATGGATAATAATGAAAAACTATTGCCAGTATGAGTTGCCAAAACTTCTCCCAACGATCTGTTAATAACACGTGAGTTTTTGAGAATTTTATGAGTTTCTTCATTGTTTCATCATTTATATCTTTATAATTTTCAAAAATTTTAAGATCAGACAGTAAATCTTGTTGTGTGATGTGATTACATATCACATCACATAGCCCATTATAATTCATACTAATTCTTCTTATAGCTTGAAGTTCTTCAGAGTTGCAAGTTAAGTCATTTCTTTGAAAAAATTCAATAAAATCCTTTTGATTAAATTCAATTTCCATATGTATATTTCATAATTGACTTGATACTTATAGACTTTAAATATTAAAGATATGTATTCCATAAAGAATTGGCAATGGAGATCATCTCCTTCTCAAAAGCTAAACTATCAGAGAATGGAAAGATGGCTGAAAAATACTATGTTTTATTAGAAATTGACTTAATTTTTACAACCATAAATAAATTATCGTTATTCTTTGATTGTATTTTTACTGATTTCTCAAGAAATTTTTCATTAAAAGTAATTTTTTTCGAAAAACCACTTGTTTTTGTCTAAAGAGTATGTGATAATAGCTCACGACAGTGTATCAGGTTCTTGCATATTTGTTCTATTTGTTTTTATCCTACTTCCAACAACCAGCACTGTCATCCTAACCTGCATTAAACCCTTCTTCTGGATTATCATCATTGTTTGTCTTGTTAAGAGATACTATATCTGCTTTTTCGATCAATTTACCTTCTTCATCATATGGATTCACTACAATAGATTTTTCTCCATTCACTTCTTTTGTTTCAACTGCGATTTTCTTAGTCTTATCTGATTCATGAATTTCAAACATAGCATCAAGCAGGAGTCCTTCCATTATATGGCGTAAACCACGAGCACCAGTTTTTCTTTCCATAGCTTGCTTTGCGATAAAGCTTAAAGCTTCATCTGAAATTGCAAGTTCTATACTATCCATTGCTAGTAGTTTCACGTATTGCTTATAGATAGCATTTTTAGGTTCAATCAAGATTTTTTTGAGTCCCTCTTCAGTCATATCATCCAACGTAGTTAGAACTGGGAATCGACCTAAGAACTCAGGAATTAAACCATATTTAGTAAGATCTTCAGTACCAACTTTAGCTAATAACTCACCCGTACGAGTTTGCGAGCTATCAATGATATCAGCACCAAATCCAAAGTTTTTAGCTTCTGTGCGCATCTTAATTATTGTATCTAATCCATCAAATGCACCACCGGCTATAAAAAGAATATTAGTTGTGTCAAGCTTTATACACTCTTGATTAGGTGTTTTACGACCGCTGTTTTGTGGGACGTTAGCTATTGTACCTTCAATTAGCTTCAGAAGATTTTGTTGAACACCTTCACCTGATATATCCCTACCAGATGAAGAATTAGACGACTTTTTAGCAATCTTATCTATCTCATCTATGTAAATTATACCTGTTTGAGCACGCTTTACATCAAAATTTGATGCTTGCAGAAGCTTTAGAAGGACACTCTCAACATCATCACCAACATAACCAGCTTCAGTTAAAGATGTTGCATCAGCTATAGCAAAAGGTACATTTAAGATCCTTGCGAGAGTTTGTGCAAGAAGAGTTTTCCCGCAACCAGTCGATCCTATCATCATTATATTAGACTTAGCTATCTCCACATCGTTTGTAGCAGAGATAGTGCCTAAAATTCTCTTATAATGATTATATACTGCAACAGATAAAACTTTCTTTGCATGCGACTGACCAATGACATATTCATCTAGTAAGGCATACATTACTTTTGGTTTTAGTATGGTTTTGAGCGATTGTCCTTTAATAGACTTATCTTCTTGAGCTATAATATCGTTACATAGTGAAATACACCCATTACAAATGAAAGCGTTGTTGCTAGCAATGATTTTTTTTACCTGATTCTTATTCTTGTTACAGAACGAGCAATGTACAGTTGTGTTAGGTCTTGATTTCATATAACTTTTATTTAATTTTTGCTTCTACAACATGATCTATTATCCCAAAGTTCTTAGCTTCCTCAGCTGACATAAAGTTATCTCTTTCAAGACTTTGTTTAATTATATCAATCTTCTGTCCTGTGTGATTTACATATAACTCTGACATCTTTTGTTTAATTCTAAGGATTTCTTTTGCGTGAATTTCTATATCAGTTGCCTGCCCCTGATAGCCACCGAGCGGCTGGTGTATCATAATGCGAGAATGTTTTAATGAATATCGCATGCCTTTCTCTCCACCAGTCAGTAGAAGAGATCCCATAGAACAAGCTTGACCTACACAATAGGTAGCAACTTTAGGTTTAATATACTGCATTGTATCATATATTGCCATTCCGGACGTAACTACACCTCCTGGAGAATTAATATACATATATATATCTTTAATTGGGCTTTCTGACTCAAGAAATAGAAGTTGAGCTACTATGAGTGAAGACATATTATCTTCCACTTGACCAGTGACAAATATAATTCTTTCTTTTAATAATCTTGAATATATATCAAATGATCTTTCCCCTTTCGGGGTTTGTTCAATAACTATAGGTACTAATGGCATTTGAAATTCAGTATGTTTATACTTAAAATGATACATGTTACTTTTAAAAAATACAACATATTTTATTTATTTTTGAATAAATGATAGAGTCTAGATCATTATCAATTATTATGGATAATCAACCAATAACTTACAAAGATGCTATATACAAAATGCAATGTATAGTTGCAGAAATATCTGAAAATAAGCATAATAATACAGTTTGGTTGTTAGAGCACGCTCCTATTTATACGTCTGGATATACAACTTTTCATAACTGGGTTGAAAAATATGGCTATAATATCAATGGCGTAGAGCTTGTTGAAAGTGAGCGAGGAGGACAAATTACTTTTCATGGTCCTGGGCAAAGAATTTGTTATTTAATGGTTAATCTGAAAAGTATTTATGGATCACTTGATCTTAGCTCATTTTTAAGTGATATACATCAACTTATAATTGACGTACTTGTAGACTTTAATATTGAAGGCATAAGAGATAAACAATATCCAGGCGTTTGGGTAAAAAGTGGTAAGATGCTGAAAAAGATCGCTGCAATAGGTATTAAAATAAAAAAAAGTGTAAGTTATCATGGGTTTGCACTAAATGTTAATACAGATATGAGATTTTTTAATTTTATTGAACCATGTGGGATCTCTGAGACTTCACGAGGCGTAACATCTATTTATGAAATCCTGAAGACAGATATTAAGATGGAAAATGTAGACAAAAAAATACAAGAAAAATTAAAAATACTTTCACAAAATTGGAATTTAAAAAAAAGTTTGATAAATTACTAAAATAATTAAGTTAAGCTAAATTTCGAAAAAAATGTCAGATTACCAAATACAAAATGTGAGATACTCGCTAATTTCTAATCTATATGAAAAAAACTCTAGATTTATAGATAATCTTACAAATCAATCTAATGCTGTTGAAGATAAAGTATCAGTAGGGATTACAAAAGGAGATATACATGTAGAAGGAGTTGAGACACAGCTTTCTAACCAACCAGATATTTTATCTGAAGGAGATCAAATTGCTCATAACAGAACTTCAACAGGCTTTTTAAATCTTATTAAACAGAAGTTTTTCGCAATTAAGACAAGTGAGGAGGTTTCAATTAATAATCAGAATGCTAAGAGCAACCTTGTTGAGATGAGCGCTTCTATCACCGAAGCAGAAATTAGCCTACAACAGATTATTGCTGTAAGAGATAAATTGGTTCATGGTTATAAAGAAATATTAAACTCAGCATTCTAACATCGTGCCATTCTATATTAATAGAACTTATTAAATGAAAAGATAATGCATTTTCTCTTTTTCTTCATTTTTATAAAAATCTTCAGTTGATTTTTTCTGTCTTTTTGCGATTTTTTTATTTTGATAAAAAAGTCTTGATTTTTTCCCAATTTTATACAAGTCTTGTTGTGAAAAATATAAAATATTATTTTAAATGCTGTTTACCATTCTAAAATAATGTTTTAAATAACAAATATAATTTTTTACTTATGTCTTCAGACTCAATAATTGTATTATTGTACCTTGTGGTTTGTATTATATTAGGTTGCGTTGGAATACCCAAAATCCGAACTCTCAAAGATTATGCAATGGGAAATGGTCAGTTCTCAACAGCCGTCCTTGCTATTTCAATGATGGCTGCATGTATAGACAGCTTTGATACTATCGGTAATGCAGAAAAAGGCTTCTCGATGGGAGTTACGTTTATTGGTGCCAGCCTCTTACAGTTTGTTAGGTGGTATATCATAGGACGGCTTCTTGCACCAGCATTACCTTCGCTAAAGGCACAAGGTTGTATGACGCTAGTTGACATAATGGGAGCACTATATGGTAAATTAGGGAGATATGTTGCAACTGCAAGTATCATTTTTGCATTGGTGTTACTATCAATTTACTACAAATCTGCTGCATTCATCCTTGAGAGATATCTGCATATGGACTTTGAATATGCAGCAGCAATAGTTACATCAGTCATTGCTCTATACTGTATCTTTGGTGGGGTATATGCAATAGTTGTTACAGATGTTGTACAGTTCTTTATTTTCGGTATTTTTTTCCCTATTATTTTTATATGGGGAATATTAAACATTGATATATCTACAGTATTGAGTTCATTACCATATGAGAAAACACATATTACATCAGAGGATTTGCCGACTTTCTTAAGTATTTGTGTACATACATTGCTACCAGTTCTCGGTTTACCTTATATACAAAGATTACTAATGTGCGAGAGACCTGCACAAGTTAAGTTTATTTGCAATGCGACTGGCATTTTTGATTGTATTTTCTTGATTATGCTTTCATTTATGGGTCTTATTGTCTTTGGATTAAACCAAGATATAAAAAGCGATGAAGCACTATTTTATTTCATTGATCATGCTGTACCACCTCCTGTAATGTGCTTTGTAGCAGTTGCTTTCCTTGCAGTGATAATGTCAACAGCAAGTTCATTCCTCAATTCTTTAAATATTATAATTGTAAAAGACATTGTTAATCCGCTTTTTCCTATAGTGAAAGAAAAAAATCTTGAGATTATAGCAACAAAGGTTGTTGGTGTGATTGTTGCTATAATCTCATTCAATTTAATCAATCTTAAGGAACATATAATTGATACTCTGTGGATGATAGATAATTTCTATGATCCACTTATAACAATACCATTCATAATGGCATTACTTGGCATCAGAATAAAGCCACATAACTACAAATATGTCATCATTATTTCAATAATAACTTTATTGATAGCAAGATATTTGCATGATGATTTTGATACAATAACCTTTACAGCTGGTGTTTTTGCAAGCATTGTAACTATACTTATATTCAGAGATAAAGGAACAAATACTTCTACGGCGTTTGATAGCTATAAATTTATTAGCAATAAAGAAAAATTAGACAAAATAATTTAAAACGAATAAAAAATGAATTCAATAATAATTTGGGGATATCTTGGCATCTGTCTTTTGATCGGACTCATTAAACTACCAAGTATAAAATCTCTGCGAGAATATGCAATGGGCAGTATCAAATTCTCAACTCTAGCACTATCATTATCAATGATGGCGTCTTTAATAGCAACTGAAGAGACGATAGGTACAGCTGAAAAAGGCTTTTCTATGGGAGGTGCATTTATAGCTACCTCTGTGATGCAATTTGTAAGATGGCAAATTATGGGATCATTGGTTGCGCCTGCTGTACCATATATGAGAAGTAGAGGTTGCATGACATTAGTTGATATGATGTATTTTATGTATGGAAAAATAGGGCGTGTTTTTGGGGTGATGTCGATCCTTTGTGAGGTTATGCTACTAGCAATGTATTATAAAGCTGCAGCTTTTATTCTTGAAAGATATCTCAATATAAATTTTGAATATGGAGCAATAATAATTACACTAATCGTTGCTATGTATAGTATCTTTGGTGGTATGAATGCCATCATAACTACTGATATTCTACAGTTCTTCATATTTATTGTATGTTTTCCAATAATATTCATATTAGGAGTGATAAACATAGATTCATCTTCACTCATGCAATCATTACCATTTGATAAAATACATATTACACAATCAAATGTTAAGGATTTTGTTACTATTTCTATTTTCGGAATGGTTCCCCCTGTTGCTCTTTCTTTTATACAGAGACTTTTAATGTGTAATAGTACTAAACAAACAAAAATTGTTTGTCAATTTACAGGACTATTTGCTTGTTTTTTCATTTTTATGATGTCTACAATAGGCTTGATAGCTTATGGGTTAAATCCAGATATAAAAAGTGATGAAGCTCTTTTCTTCTTCATGGATTATTTTGTACCAGCCCCAATAATGGGATTTATTATAATGAGTTTCTTGGCAGTAATAATGTCAACTGCTAGTTCTTTCTTAAACAGTATTAATGTTGTGTTAATGAGGGATATAGTTTCTACTATACTTCCAAAAGTAAAAAATAGTAAATCAGAGTTAATGATAACAAAGGTTATAGGTTTATGTGTTGTGATTCTTGCTTATAATATGATTTTTGTTAAAGAGCACCTTTTAGATGCTTTGTGGTTTTTAGCAAATTTCTATGATCCATTTATCACTATGCCACTTTTAATGGCATTAGCCGGCCATAGAACTAAAGTTCAGCACTATAAGTATCTAGTAGTTATAACCTCTGTATCTTTGTCGATTGCCTATTATTTCAATGGTGATTTCGATACAGTGACATATACTGTGGGTATTATCGTATCTATGATTTGTAGTCTGTTGTTTAAAGATAAGTCAATCCAGAAATTTGATCAAGCTCCTGAGTTTGATCATAAATCAAATGATGAGGAAGAATTTAAAATTGCTTGAAATACCAATTGACATTAGCTCAATTCTAAGTTAATGTCTTCCAAGAATGGGGTCTGTAGCTCAGGTGGTTAGAGCGCACGCCTGATAAGCGTGAGGTCGGAGGTTCAACTCCTCCCAGACCCACCATCCACTCGCTTGTTTTCTTCATTTTTATATATTTTTACCATATCGTCAATTAATTCTATAGCTTCAGATTTACTCCGTTGGAAAATGTTCCGACCAATGATTGAACCATCACCTCCACCGCTTTTAATCTCTCTTATTTCTTCTAATAAAGATTGTCTACCCTTTTTTGATCCTCCGGAAAATAAAACAATTCTACGACTATTAAATGTACATTTTTTTATATGTTTCACTCTTTCTGCTAGATTAATCATAGATGGATAATCTAATTTACTATTGGTAATGCTATTATTCGGTAACTTAACTTTGATTATGTGGGCACCTGTGAGAGCGCCTATATGAGCTCCATATGATATAGTATCTAATGAAGCCTCATCTTTAATTCCAGCACCTCTTGGGTATGACCATATGACAGAGACAAGTCCTAGGTTTTTAGCTTGTTGAAAGAGACGTTGTGCTTGCTCGAGCATCTCATCACAGTTGTTTGATCCTGGATATATTGTAAATCCAACACCGATACATCCTAGCTTAAGAGCATCTTCAACAGAAGCTGTAATTGCTTGGTGAGGTTGATTTTCTTTAGATTTTAAACTATTGTTACTGTTTAATTTGAGAATCATAGGAACTGCACCAGGTTTATAAGCAGCTGCAGCTTCTAACATCCCTAATGGAGCAGCATAAGCATTAACGCCAGAATCAATGGCTAGATCTAAATGATATAAAGGATCATAAGCTGCTGGATTTACAAGAAAGCTTGCATCTGGCCCATGCTCAAACCCCTGATCCACTGGTAGTATAATTATTTTACCAGTTCCAGCTAGTTTTCCATGATTTAAAATTCTATAAAGATTTGTCCGGATAGCTGGTATTTCATAAGTGTATTGAGAAAGTATGTCCATAGTTTTTTCTCATAATATATCATATATAATCTTAAGAAATTTGATTAAAAATGTACTATATGAGATCAAAAAATTATCTTATAATATTTTTATATAATGCTACTATAGCTTGGACTGCAATACCTTCCTTTCTTCCAAGCGCTCCAAGCTTTTCAGTAGTAACTGCTTTGATATTAATATTATTAATATCCAAACTAAGGATGAAACTGATTTTTTTCCTGATATCGATTGCATAAGGCATAATTTTTGGTTCCTCACATACAACTATTAGATCAATATTACAAATCTCGTAACCTTTGTCTATAATAAGATTATAAGCATGAGTAAGAAAAATTTCAGAATTAGCATTTTCCCATTGAGGTTCCGATGGTGGAAAATGAGTACCAATACTTCCAGCTGCGATAGTGCCAAGCATGGCATCAGTAAGAGCATGAAAAATTACATCTCCATCTGAGTGTGCTGTAATGCTTTTGCTATAAGGTATCTTGACTCCACCAAGGATTACATAATCTCCTTTTGTAAATGCATGCACATCATAACCAATTCCAACTCTAAACATTATTTAACTCCTTTTTTATAATTGCTAACAACTTTTCAATATCTGAATTAATCAGCTTACCTATAAGTGAATAGGTAATTTTATTATTCTTAGTGATAAATAGAGATGGTTTCTTTTCGATATTCATTCTTTTAAACTGATCTTCGTCTATAGCTATAGTACATATAGAGATATTAGCATCAGATACTGTTTTTATAGATTCTTCCTTATCTGCTTTTACCAACTGTGAGAGAAATTTTTTATTTATCTCTGATTTTTTAAGGATATTTATAACTTCTAGCTTAGTTGTTTCTCTCTGAACTATTCCTGCTAATTGTGCTGGTAAGGTATTCCATATTTTCAAATCATCAATACAAGTTTTACAATTTGGAGATGTAATATGTAAGATCTGAATCATATTATTGTTAACCAAAACAATCTTGCCGTTATTAAGACATTTGTAAGAATTTGTATCTGCAGGACTTATATTTTCAAATTCATTTTCAATAATTTTAACTGAGTCTATATACTGACTAATATGTTTAAAATACACCGGTGATAAAAATAAAGCAATGATACAAAATACCGCTAACACTCTGAATGTTTTCTGAAACATTTGATTTTTTCATGTATAAACGTATGCACTTTTATCATATCAAATACAAACTGTAAATGAAAAATTTATATAGAAAAGATATATCACAAGAAGAAGCTGAAAAGGCTATAAAAACCATTATAACTTGGATTGGCGAGGATTCTAATAGAGAAGGTTTGATAGATACACCAAAGAGAGTCCTTAAAAGCTATCTTGAGAAATTTGATGGATATAATATTGATCCGAAGGATATTCTCTCAACAAGCTTCTCTGAGACTAACAACTATAAAGGTGTAATTACACTTTCAAATATAGAAATTGAATCAACATGTGAACACCATCTTGCACCAATTATAGGAAAAACTAGTGTTAGCTATATACCGCGCAATAAAGTTGTTGGTATAAGCAAGTTGGCGAGAGTCGTTGAAGTATTTTCTCATAGACTACAGTTACAAGAAAGACTAACTTCTCAAATAGCTCATGTGATTAATGAGTGTTTATCACCTAAGGGAGTCGCTGTAATAATAAAAGCTAAACACCATTGTATATGCTATAGAGGTGTATTACATAGGAAAACAATGATGGAAACATCTTGTTTTTTAGGAGAATTTGAACAGAAACCAGAAATTATTCCTAAATTAAAGTAATTTAAGCTTTTTTTAATCTTGCTTCTAAGCATAACTTATATATTTTTCTCTCTATTACTAGAATTCCTTAATTGTATACTTAATCAATAGAAATTTTAATAATATAGTTTATATATTTTTTTAAATATAGTGAATCAATTTTAAATTGTTTAAAATGTTAATAAGAAGTTATATTTCTATATTATTCCTAATATTTATTATCTGTGGTTGTACAACTGTTAGTAAAAAGACAATCAATTTATCAAACAAAAAGATTGAAGTTGTTGCACCTAGCAGCTCGCACAATATTGAGTTTATTGAGAGATACAATGTAAAATTTGACGGTATATATGATAGTGAGCTTGATAAAGCTGGGCAATTAAAAAATGCTCTTTTAAATCCATATAATAATATAGTATGGGCGCTACGTGGTGGTTATGGGTCAGCTAATATTGTAGAATTACTATATGAAGATGAAGAATTTATCAATATACTTAAAAAACGGCAATCTTATCCTCTTTTCATAGGCTATTGTGACATAACTGCTCTACACCTATTTTTATCTCAAGAGATTGGATGGAAAACATTACATGCTCCAGTTTTCAAAGAAGTGCAAAGTAATAATAGAAGTATTTTAGCACTACTGAAGATTATTAATGATAATATCAGAACTATAAAATTTGTTGGCTTACAACCTCTAAATCATGCTGCAAGAAATATACTAGAAATTAGTGGCAAGCTCACTGGTGGAAATATCTCTATTATACAAACAAGCATAGGTACAAAATGGCAAATAGATACAAAAGACAAAATACTTTTTCTTGAAGATTGTCATGAGAAACCATATCAGATACTAAGGCTCTTAAATCATTTTAAGATGACTAATTTGTTTGATTATGCAAGAGCAATTATTATAGGAAATCTGTGTGATACTAGCCACTATATGGAAAAAATCGTTATTGATTTTGCTAAAAAGCTCGATTTACCTATATATTCTTTAAATCTTTTCGGCCATGGTATATACAACTATCCTATGATCTATAACTCAAAAGCTGTCATAGGTCTCAATAATGGGATTATAACCTTAACAGAAACTTTTTAGCGCAAGTGAGTTTGAACAATTTTTTTGAATTTATCCCTACTGCTATTCATTACGATAATAATACTCTTATGACTAAGAGTGGAGAGTTAATACAAATTATAGAAATCAAAGGTTATGCAGAGAGATTCAATATCAATAATTTTGATAATCTTAGAGAAGTTATCAGAAGAGTATTGAGTGAAATTTTATCAAAAGATATAATGTTTTTTCTATATGTCAAAAGAGATTATACAAAGCTAGATAATAAAGTAAGTTATAGTAATGAGTATGGATTGATGATACATGATAAATGGTTATTAGAAAATAATCTTCAAAGTATCTTACTTAATACACTATATATAGCTGTTATACATAAAGGTAGTAAATCATTTTTATCTATAAAAAATATAATCCTTAACATAACTTTTGAGCATCTAACTAATAATTTTCAAGCTAAGTTAGAACATGGACAAAAAATGCTTTCTGATGCTTCTATGAAAATTTTACAAGCGACAGAAGCTTATGGGGGGAAATTGTTGAAAGTGAAGTATCAGAATAATCAAATTATCTCCGAACCTTTATCTTTTATACATTATTTAACATATTGTCAGTCAAAAGATATCGAACTTTCCTCTGAGGATTATTCAAGAATTATTGCAAAAGATCTAAGAATACAGATTATGTATAACGTCCTCAAAAATAATACTGAAGATGAATCTAATATTTATACATCAGTTTTATCTCTTAAAGCACCATATAAACTCAGTACATTTTATACTGATAAGATTCTTAATCTTGATCAAAAGATGATTATCACTGAAACAATAAGATTAGTAAATAAGAAATGCTTTAATTCCAAATTAAATGATTTGAAATCATGGTATGAAATGTCAGGTATGCAGGTTGGAATAGAGAGCGTTCAAGCTGATCTTGAAGCCTTAACTACAGAGAAAGCCATTCTTTCACAAATTACAATGATGATTCTTGGTAGTTCAGCTGAAGAACTATCGAATAATATGAAGAAGACTCATAATCTTATGTGTGAATTAGGTATTTCAACTGTTAGAGAAGATTTCTATATTCTTGGCAGCAAATTTAGTATTTTGCCAGGTAATGGACATTTTTTTAGAAGAGAAGTTGAGAATATTACAGATAATAGCGCAATATTTTCCTCAATTAAACCAAAATCTTTAGGTGGATATAATGGGAGCCAATGGGGAAAGCCAATTACTCTCTTTATGACGATTGAAGGCTTTCCTTATTTCTTCAATTTTCATAATAAGAACAGTGTAGGTCATACGATAGTATTAGGATCAAAAGATAATGGAGCTGATATTTTAACTGAGTTTTTAATGTTAGAATCTTTAAAATTTAATTTAAAAATTATTGATTTTTATTCTCAAGAAGACAATATTTTTACTAAAATATCTTGTACTACTGTTGTGAATGATGATGCATTTTCTATAGATATGGTAGATATCATTAATAAAGACTTAAAGGAATTTTGTAATTTATTTCATTTTATTTTACAGCAAGAATATTCTGAGGATAGCCAACTATATCTTACATTAAACCGAATATATAATATCATTTTAGAAGATATAGATATTTCAACAAAGGTAGCCAATATATTATCTATTATAGAGTCGCATGATAATCCACTAAATAGCAATCTTAAATCAAGTCTTTTAAAGATTTTTAGTGATAAGTGCTTCTTTAAAATTTTAAATAGAAACAATCAGATCGATGATAACATTTGGAATGTAAGAATCAAAAAGTATATAGATACACTTGATTTATCAGCAAATATAAAGAATAACTTGTTATCAACTATTATTTTTTTATTTATTAAAAAAATAAATCAAGAAGTATTCGTATCTAACATATATCCTATTATCATTAGAGTCGACTCAACAATTTTCAATATTCCATCCAATAAGCTTGATGAGTATAAAATAACTTTGCTTGAAATTGCAAAAAAAGGTATAATGCTCTTAATAAATTGCAATGACAAAATGGATTTATATAAATTAGCTTTTGCAGAGAATATAATACAAAGCTCTATTCCGACAAGATTTTTCTTATCTGAAAAACTTATAGCAAAACAATTTTCTAGAATTTTTCAGTTATCTCAAAAAGATTTAAATGCAATAAAAATGTATCATCCTAAAGAATGTATATTTCTCTTGCAACAAGATGATTATAGTATTAGTGCCTCTTTCAAAACTTTAAATAACTTTTATAAGTTATAGTATGAGAAGACAAATATATATAATTCTATTATCTCTTTTATTTATTTTATCTTTTGATAAAATATATGGAGCTTGTGGTGATTCTAGTTGGATTGGTACTTATTCATCAAATGATAAGAAATGTAATCGCTGTAAAGAAGGGGGTATGATAAGTGATATCAATTGTAATTCAATTGATACACCTAGAGATATAGATCCAATGGGTATAACTTATACAAATATACCTCCAAAAAATTACTTCTCACCACCACAATATATTTACAAATTTCGTTATGGTATATGTGGTGGAGAGAATGGGAATCCTTGGAATAACACTGGATGCAATTGGATGATATTCAAAGATGAAGTAATGGACAACAATAGAATTGTTAGTAGTCTTCAACAATGTAAAGATCAACCAAAGAATTTTCAAGAATTTAGTGATCCTTTTTTTAATATTGCTAGTGGGAAAATTTGTTTAGTAAGAGAGAATATTGAAGGACAAAACTTTATTTCTGCTTATTTCTCTGGTGGTGATCGTGAATTCTGGATAGGCCGTCGTCCATATCCAAGATTACCTGCTCCTCCTCCTTTTACACCAGGACTTTTTCCTATACCAACTTATGCACTTCAAGAAATTACTGATATAAAAGGCTTTTCATCTAATAATATATTTCAAAAGCCTTTAGCTATTATAAACTTTATAAAAGGGTCAGATATAGTTAAGAGGCAGGAACTCCAATTAGATTTAGAGAATAGAATACTTTCTCTTGATATCGGTTCATTTAAAGTGGAAATAAATAATGATACACCAGATCAATTGATTGTTTCCCAAGGAGACAATATTATGGGTCAGGTTCCTAGACCAGCTTTAGAACAAAACAAATCTGATATATCATTTTTTCCTTGTTATCACACCTACTTTGATCAAAAGCAACAGGCTTACCAAGGTGTATATGTATTCTCTATCAACAAAAATATGGGAGATGCTATAGGAGATAATTTGTTTCTTGGTCCTAATTATATACCTTCGAATGAAAATGATAAGATAGGAGATATAAGAGTTACAAGATGTGATCTTTGTATAAACGCTTTTGAACAAAATAGTGGTTGGGATACTAATATATACAATAACATATATACTTTGAGTAGCGGTATTGAGATTAATAGATGTAAACTAAACAGCGATATAAGTATAAAAAAAATTGATCTTGTAGATAGCGCTAATAATAAAATTTTCTACCGAGCAAAGAATGTATGCGATGGATATACAACAATAGAAGCTCCTATAAGAGTTGATGCTTTAGATTATAAATCTTTTTCTGAATTAATCTCTTGCACTCCTTGTACTGGTGATGATTGTCTAAATTCTAATGTAAAGATGTTTAAATATGAATCTGATTTGGCATACCTAGATAAATATCTTGTAAGTGTCCAGCCAGTTATTCCATTACTAACAAATGGGTTTGAGGCTGAATTCGTTCAAGCAATACAATTAAGAAATAATAATTGCAGTACATATACATCAGATGTGCAAGGTAATTTATATATAAAACCTGCTGGAAAAAGAGATAGAAGCTTCTGCTTTGGTAATGATCCTAATGGTGTCTATACTTTATGTACTAATCCTAATAATGATCTTGATAGCACTGTATGTACTGGTGCTTACTCTGGATCTAATAATCCAAATACAGATCTCCCAGATAAAATCTGTATTATGAGTGGAGGAAAATGGGATTTTATATCAGGCCGCTATAAATTTGGATATAAAAATAATCTAAATGGTGATGATAAAATTGTACCTAAGATGTCTTGTACATTTTTACCAGGATGTAAATCTCTCGGTAATGATATAGTTATTAATATAGGTAATGCTGTTTGGAATGAAAATGCTGCTTTTGGAGAAGCAAAACGAGGTAAATGCACTATTGCTTCAGATGATATATCTGATAATGATTATACATATAGAATTGATATTAACTCTTATACTATAGATGCAAGCGCCAATAACGATCCAGATTATGTAAATGCCATTAGTGAGTTAGCAGACTTGAAAAATGAAACATCTAATAAGATGTATATTAGCATAGCAGATGTAAATACAAAATCTTATCTTAAGAGATTTTTAGGTAATAATCTAAAGTCTCTTCAGTGCACAATAATTGAACCAACAGGACTCTGTATAGGCGGTATATATGGGAATATAACTCCCAATACAGAATGTGTTAGTGTTAAAGAAAATGGTAAGCCGATCGTTTGCAAGGCTAAAACAAATTAAATCTATTGATTTTTATCAAATAGAATTATATAAAATGACTCGCAATGTAGAATAAGAAAGAAAATTACTACAACATTTCTAATCTTTATCATCTTCAAACTATATGGAAAAACCTTTTTATTATATAAAATCAATTCTGATCTCAGGATTTTTATTATTTACACAGACATACGCTACAGAGACAAGGTGTACTAAAGATTTCTTAGTATTAGATGTAGGCTCTAGTACAACTAAAGGTACATTATATACAAAAGATATCTGTAATAAAAACAAAATAATTGATAGGAAAACTTTTAATCTCAACTATCAATATCAAACCTGTATAAGTGATGCTGATGGAAAAAATATTCCAGAAAAATGCATAATAGGAGGTAGAGAAGTTATGCAAAATATAGCAAGATATTTTAGTATAAAATGTCATAATAACTGTTTTGCTGCTGTCACAGGCTGGGCAAGATATATAAATAATCAAGAGGAGTGGTTAAATGAAATAAAAAAAATTGGTATAAAAGCTAAAATTGTTTCACAAGATTATGAAGGGGGGTTGAAATTGAGCGCAATAAAAAAGGTTTACGATAACAAACCAATTATTGCTTTTGATATCGGTGGAGGGAGTTTCCAACTCGTATGGCAAGATGAGAATGGCAAGATACAACATTACAATAGCTTACATGGTACTGATAATTTTACTCATGAGATTCAAGATACATTATTTTCTGAAAGAAGTAGAGGGTGTATCAAAGCGAGAAATAACTTACACCTATTAAGTAATAGTAATGCTAGCTTGAATGAGGTGAAGATTGCTCAGGAAATGGCAAAACAGGCATGTAGTGAACAATGTGCGATTACATTTAATGCGAATGATTTACAGAATGCAATTAATTATACAGATGAAAAAATTGGAAAATTAATCCTAGCTAATACAAGATTACAAGAATTTGTAAAAAAATATAAACCTACAGTTTATGCCGATACCTTGCTATTTAACTTAGGAATTAGAAAACAACTAGGTGTGAATAGAAACACAGTAACAATTGATGATATATACAAAATTATGACATCAGTTTCAGGTATGCACTATGTGCAAATCAAATCTAAATATCCTGATCTGCCTGATATATGTGTAAATACTACTCAGCCTGCAATGTTGATTTTATATACTATAATGAAGAGCCTAAGTATAAATGAAATAGTTAGTATTCAAACTGATTACATGGAAGCTTTCTTAGAAGAAAATCTTTAGTCTTTATTGTGTCATAAAGTATTTTATGATACTTTCTCTTTAAATAGTTTAAAAAAATAAATGTCAAGTATATTTTTTACTTGTGAGACTGGTAAGAGAGAAGCAAAGTTTCGTCCATCTCAACAAACAGATGCTCCAGCAGTTTTAGTACTACATCCGCATCCTTTACATGGCGGCACTATGAATAATAAAGTTGTTTATAGACTTTTTGACACCTTTGCTGCAAATGGATTCTCTGCTATGAGATTTAATTTTAGGGGAGTTGGAAAATCTCATGGAGTTTTCGAGCATGGATTAGGGGAGTTGATAGATGCGACAACAGCTCTAGATTGGATGCAGAATACTTTACCTAATGTATCACAGTTTTGGATTGCAGGATTTTCATTTGGCGCATGGATTGGACTACAATTAGTAATGCGTAGACCAGAAGTGAAGGGTTTTATAATGGTTTCACCACCTGCAAATTCATATGATTTTTCATTTTTAACACCGTGTCCAGTTGGTGGTTGTATAATACAAGGTCGAGAAGATAAAGTTGTACCAGAGCCAGCAGTTGAAAAGCTAGTCATGCAAATCTCAAACCAGCCAAATATTAGAATTAATTACAATGTTGTTGAGGGAGCTGACCATTTCTTTCATAATAAACTTGATGATCTAACAGTGATTGTTGATAGGCATCTCAAAACTGAGATGACTGGGCAAAATCAACCAAAGAAAAAAGTTAAAAAGATTATTACGGACCTATTGCCAAGTGATGAGTAGCATTGTCTATTTAAAAGCCCTATCAATACTATTAGGAATAATTGCAAGTATGTTTTTAGTTGTATGGATATTTAAGAAAATCAGGTTACACGAGAGATTTATAATCAAAAGTAGCAATAGAATTAAAATTCTAGAAGTTAAAAGAATAGATCATAATAAATCAGTTGTGATTATTGACATAGATGGGATTGAATCTATGTGTGTTTTGTCCGAACATTATGGATGGATACTTGATGGTGGAGAGAGTAGGATTCGAACCTACGAACGCGCAAGGCGGGCAGATTTACAGTCTGCTGCTTTTGGCCACTCAGCAATCTCTCCTGAAATATCTAAAAAGAAGTATTGCACAAGTAATAAGAAAAATCAATAGTATAATCTTATTATTTGACATTTTCACTATAAAATAGTATAGATCAATATTCAATTATAAAGTAGTAAGTCATATGATTTCAGAAAATAAATATCCAGTGTATTGCTATGTCCCTCAAATATGTACTTCTAATATCGAAAGTATAACCTATGGTGAAAAAACATTTAAGATTGGAGATAAATTTTCGAAAACAGGATATCATGAAATTGCTGTTGGAGATCTTACATCTCAAGAGATATTTAGTACAAAACTTACGGTAAATTTTTTTGAAAAGCTATTGTATTCATATCCAAACAACAAATGCTGTACTCATAAATAATCTAAGACAATCAATTCCTTGTAAACAACAAAAAATCCTAATTGCAAACAATGAAAATGCTTATCAAATTGCTTTTAAGATAAATGAAGAATGGCAATATCATGAACAATCAAGGGTTGAAACACAACAAGATGAGAACTCATCTAAAAGCACTATAACATATCAAATTCCTACTGAAGAATTCACAATTGAGATTAAGCCTATATTTAAAAAAATCAAACAGGATGAGGTGAAAAAAGCAGTTAAGCCAGAGAACAATGTTCCTAAAGTTCCTAAAATTAAAAAGGATGTTAAACCACCGAAAAAAGTTAAAATTCCAGAGAAAAAAGTTAAAGCTGAAAAGATAATTCCAGAGCAGGTTAAAGAAGAGAAGGGAGTTAATCCACAGACAAAAGCTGAAGTTAAAGAGGAAGAAGATTGGCAGGCATATTTAAATTGTTTCAGTGCATCAAGCAAAGAAAATGAAATCGAGCATATTATTAATGGTTTACAATGTATGCTAGAGTATTTGCCGATCCTGATATAAGTATAATGATTAACATTTGTTAGCTCTGCAAGATATACAAAATAGTACAATTTATAACATAGTATCGTACACTAAAGACTGTATAAAAAATCAACTGAATTTTATTCAACATCAATAGAGAAGCTTTCTCAAGCTTTGTTTAATTTACTATTTTGATAATCATTATAAAGTATATCTTGTAGAAAACCTTGATGAAAAACTAAATGAAATTAGTAAATATTAACCAATGCTTGAGCTTAAATGATGAAAATTTTAGCGATAATCAATACAACATAGATTATCTTGCTCAGAAGCTGCATGAAGATATCAGTCTTGAGGAGAAATTATCTATCGCTAATAAATGTGTTAGTCTATGTGAGAAATTCCATAGTTACTTCCATTTTGAGGGATCATATTTCCATCTACTTTTAGCAAAAAATCTTGACAGTAAAGAGTTATATATCAAAGAGTTAGAAGCTGCTATCTTTCAAGATCCACTTAACTATGAGGCAAAGAAGCTTTTATTTAAAGAATTACCTCCTGGCGATAATAGGTTGCATGATCACAGGTTTCATGGAGAGATTCATGATAAGAAATATGAAAGAGATTTTGAGAATTATAGACATTTTCTGCGTTTCGCTATAGGTGAATCAGCGATTATTCAGCAACCACCAACAGACTCATATTGGTACAATTTTAGTCATTATCAATTAACAAATGAGTTGTCTTTATTGAAGACTACAGTTGATAAAATTTCATCCAATCATAAATTTTATCACCTCCAAGTAGCCAAGCTCTACTGCAACCGCAGCAAGATATTCTATAGTATGGACTGTGACATTTTAGCTAAAAATGATCTGATTAAAGCTCAGAACTTAGATATTTCTATACTTGATAAGTAAATTATATCCAAACTATTCCATAAGAAACAAGCTCTACTGCAACCGCAATAAGATATTCTATAGTATAAACTGTGACATTTTAGCTAAAAATAATCTAATTAAGATGAGAACTGTGAGTTTTTTATTGCAGAGCCTTGAAAATATATGGATAATTAGTTTAAACAAAAGCGAACTTATATGTTAAAAACTCTTGATGCACTCCTCTCCTGCTCAGTGAAGAGTATCGAAAATAATGTACTGAATAGTCATATAAAACATCTAGAACAATTGGGAATTGCTGATGCAGAAGATAAGATTCATTCCTTGGAGAATGCAAAATATCACTACAACATAGATGATGAGCAAAAAGAAATTGTCTTAAAGCTAAGTAATATAGTAGAAAAAATTTTTAAAGAAGATGAATCTTTGCAATCTTATGTAGAAAATATCAACTTAAGAGTGACAAATGGAGAATGTATTAACCTATATCATGAATTGATAAATATAATCTATGATCGGATTAAATCCGATAAACTTCTGCAGTCAGAACTTGTCAATCTTATGGTTGAGAATTTTGAAATACTGATAGAAAATAAAATATCTTGCAAAGAGGAATTGATACACTTTTTAAGTGAAAATGATGAGATAATTAATAGTGGTCAGATTATCCAACAAGAAATTCGCCAGAAGATTATACAGCTTAAAAATTATTTACATAATGATTTTGTAAAGCCAATTCAGTCATTATGTGGAAGTTGTCAACAACTATGGGTTAAACGTATTACTCATAGTCGCCAAACCATCACTCAAAGTTTGTAAAAATTACAGAAAATTTAACTTAAAAGTTAAAAAGATTATTATTAATTTCTGTTAAAGACAGTCATTCAGATTGTTAAGTTCGTGTTATAATTATTAATAATTTTAATAAAAAATCACGAATTACAGCAAAATCAGATGGCTCATCACCGAAATGATGAAGAAAACGCTCTTGCACAACCTACAAAGCTGCCTCTCTAATATCATTCTTAGTAGGGATCACTATATTGGTTTTATAAGCCTTTGACTATAATTTCAATTATTGCTAATAGCAGAACTATCAACCTCAAGCAAAATATTATACTGCCGATGCATTTTAGATAAAGCAACTTCAGCGATAGAGATACTCATTCAGCAATCCATTAATGATATATTAGACCACTCAAAATCAACTATGATTGTGATCACTCATATGCTATCAACTCTCATACATATGGATAGAATTATTGTCATGGAGAATGATAAAATAGCCAAGGACATCATCAAGAGTTAATAGCAAAAGATCAAGCTATACTCCATCTCAAGTAGATGGGTTTACTCAATTATAGTCTCTTGACCAATTTTCTGTACTTGTGTACAAAATTCTGTGAATAATTGCGTTTGTTTTTCAGCAACTTCAGCTGCTAGACCACCTCCAAATAATTCCTTTATCCAATTTATTATTCTTGTGAACAAGTTACTGAAAAAACTCTCTTTATCAAAATTCTTTTTGCTGTTTTGGTAGTCATCAAATATTTGCTCGAGTGTTTGAACATTGTTCTCCATGATGTTTTGAATCTTACTTATCTGATCAACACTGAATATCTGCTTGGTTGTTATGAGTGTTATTAATCCATTCTTTGATATCTCTACAAACCTTCTTCGAGTTGTATTTTTACTTAAAGCACAAGCTACATAAGTTACATATGCTTTGATATTACTGTCTGTAAATTGCAATAAGTTTTCTTCTAGCTTATCTTTTTTTTCGGTAGATGGTGCTACGACTGGTATTGGGCAGCCTGTAAATTGGATATTACTTCCTGTAAATTGCAATAAGTTTTCTTCTAGCTTATCTTTTTTTTCGGTAGATGGTGCAGATTTTAACTCTTTTAGCGGAACTAATTTTCCTTCTATGGCGACTAGTATTTGGTACTTTGTAAATTTGATGTCTCTCATCTTAATAACTTTTCTCCAATCATCTTGGCCATTCTCATAAAGGAATTTTTTAGCCTCCGGATGATAAGATCCTTGCACTCCTGTCATAACTTCGCAAATGTTTGTTGCCGCAGCAGATACTCCATCATCTGTGCGTCTTGTGTTTCTATCATAGAAATCATTACCTGGCCATGACAAATGATCCCAAGCTACTACTTTGTAGAGTTTACAATCTTTATATTCTTTTCCCCATACTTCTGGTTTGCTTAGCAAGCCTCTACGATTTTTAGACATTTTGAATTTTATGTTACCAACATCTGTACCAGAGAATTTTTGCTCACCTTCCATCTGGACAAGTGCTATTTGACTGAAAGAATTTTTATGTTTCTCAAGCATTGTTTGCACTGCTGTCTGGAATGCTTGGTCTATACTGTGTTTAAATTTACCAGCAAAATATCCACAGCCAACACCAGGTAGAGCAATTATAGCTTTATTGCCCGCTTTTTGAGCTTCGTCATCTGCATGTAGCAAAAGCGGCAAGAGACGTCTTTCAACTAAAGCATTATATGCTTCAGTGTTTAGCTTGCCATCTACTCTTACGACTTCAGTATAATCTGGTGAGTGTGGGCATAAAAGAACACCAGGTGTAAATAACAATGTTCCATTCAAAGGTGTAAATTCTTTTTTATTTATTTATTTTATCTAACAATGTTCCATTCAATAGTTGTGTGTGTACTTCTATGTCATCACCAGACCATATACCATTATCGTAAATCTTAACCTTAGCAGCTATGTTAATATCACCTAAAATACTAAACTCAGTTAGATTCCAATCACCTCCTTTAATCATCTTTTCCTCTTCAGCAAATATTCTAGGCTCTTTAGTATTTAACAAAGCATCGATGAATCTTTCAGTACTCATTTTAGTGAGATCTTGTTGACCTAGTTCCCTTTTTAGTTTTTCGCCAGCTCTTTTCTGCCCACTAACTAATTGATTTTGATATTCTTTAATTTTCTTCAGTGTGTATTCACTTATCACTACTTGATAGTTAGAATTTTGTATCATTTTTTTTATTTTATTGATTTGTTTAATATCTATATATGAGAAATTATAACACAAATATTAAAGTTTTATTAAAAACAAAATTTTGTGTTTATAATATATTGCTCTTGCATATTTTTTATCGATAAGATATAGTTTTTTGTGGTTAAAAGCCGCTATAGCACAGTGGTAGTGCACTTCATTGGTAATGAAGAGGTCGCAGGTTCGATTCTTGCTAGCGGCACCATGGAGAGATGGCCGAGTGGTCGAAGGCGCCTTCCTGCTAAGAAGGTATACGGGTGACTGTATCGAGGGTTCGAATCCCTCTCTCTCCGCCAGATTTTTTAAAGAGAACTCTTCTCACGTCTTTTTGCTCTAGCGTCAGCACGCCTCAAAACCCCAGTATTTGAGGGCTTTCCAGCGTTTTTGTTTGCTGTTAGACCCGTACCTTACTTTCTCCAATTTTGCCATTTTACCCCTAAAATCTCCATTTTTACCCTCTCCATCTCCGATACATGCGAACACTCCGGCTGAAGGTACGCATGTCCTCAAACCCTGTATTTACCTGGGTTTTAGAGGATTGCTGTTTTTTGACCCCTCACTTTTTAGAGAACAAAAACCGGAGTAGCGATAGAGATTCAAAACGGAGAAAAAAGAGATATGTGGGATGCTGATACAAACAAAAGCTTATTGCAGCCTCTCAAGGCCCAAGCGCTCAAACAAAAGGTGATCATTTTCTGGAATTGGATTGTCGGCAGTTAGAAGTTTCTCGCCATAAAAAATAGAATTAGCGCCCGCTAAGAAGCATAAAGCTTGCATTTCATCGGACATCTGCTCTCGTCCTGCCGATAATCTAATATAAGATTTGGGCATGAGAATACGTGCAAGTGCAATAGTCTTTACAAAATCAAAAGGATCAACTTCCTTTTGTCCTTCTAGAGGAGTGCCTGGAATTCGAATTAGTTTATTGATTGGCACAGATTCAGGTGGTTCATCTAAATTTGCCAAAGTCACAAGCATTTTGATACGGTCGTCATTATCTTCACCCATACCAATAATACCGCCGCAACAAACTTTCAGACCTGCTTTACGTACTTGATTCAGTGTATCTATGCGATCTTGAAAAGTTCTGGTTGTGATGATTTTGTTATAAAATTCTTCAGATGTATCAATATTATGGTTGTAGAAATCAAGTCCTGCTTCTTTTAGCTTTAAAGCCTGATCATCTTTTAGTAAACCCAATGTTACGCAAGTTTCTAAACCAAGTTTCTTGACTTCTGAAACCATAGAGCATACTTGATTCAAATCCTCATCTCTTGGCCCACGCCAAGCAGCCCCCATGCAAAACCTGCTAGCCCCAGCTTCTTTGGCTTTTTTAGCAGCCATCAGGACGTCATCTAAAGCCATTAATGGTTCTTTCTTAAGACCAGTTTTATAGTGCGCTGACTGTGGACAGTAAGAACAATTTTCTGGACAACTCCCTGTTTTTATGCTTAAAAGTGTGCTAATCTGCACCTCGTTCGGTGTAAAGTGTTTTCGGTGGATTGTTTGTGCCTCATAAATGATTTCATTAAAAGGCAAGTTAAAAATCAATTTAGCTCGTTCTAGAGTCCACTTTTCTAACATAGTTAATCCAAATATATTACTAAAGGCATAATGTACAAAGCATATGAAAAATATCTGAGCACACTACATAACAGTGGTAAATATCGCAGATTAGGACAGTTCCGTCAAGAAAGCAATACAGGGCTGCTCGATTTTTCGACTAATGATTATCTCAATCTCAGTCATCATAAAGATATTATAAAAGCAGGAGAAATTGCAGCACAAAGATATGGTATTGGCTCAACAGGATCACGTCTATTATCTGGGAACTGTAAATTAGTTGAAGAATTTGAAGATGTAATTGCAAAAGATAAAAAGACTGAATCCAGCTTAATTTTTAACTCAGGATTTCAAGCCAATATAAGCACTTTGTCATGCATTTTAGATGATAAAATTTTAAATGCAAAACCACTTGTATTTTTTGATAAATTAAATCATTCAAGCCTTTATCAGGCTGTTTTCTTAAGTAAGGTTGAGCTAAGGCGCTATCACCACAATGATATCAACCAGTTAGAGTCTTTTTTAGAAGAGCACAAAAACGATCCAAGACCTAAGTTTATTGTAACAGAAACAGTTTTTGGCATGGATGGTGATATTGCTCCTCTTGAGGAAATAGCAGCCCTCACTAAAAAGTTTAATGCGTTTTTATATCTGGACGAAGCCCACGCAACAGGAGTTTTTGGATTAAATGGCTATGGTTTATCCACTACCCTTGATTTACAAGAAATACCACACATCATTATGGGCACTTTCAGTAAAGCTATTGGCGTTAGTGGTGGATATATTGCATGTAATTGTATTATGCGTGATTTCATTATTAACAAAGGGACTGGTTTCATTTACTCAACTGCGCCGTCACCTTCAGTAATTGGCGCAGCTTTCAAAGCATGGGAGATGATCAAAGCTTTAGATAACGAGCGTAAAGTTTTGCAAGGACTAGGAAATACTTTGCGCACCATGCTGAAAGATTATGGATTTAATATCGGTACATCAGCAACTCACATTATCCCTATTATTTTAAATGAAGAAGAGAAATGCTTAAAAGCGCAAAAAACTCTTCTTCAAGCAGGAGTTATTGTTTCATCTATTAGGCCTCCTACAGTGCCACCAGGTACTTCTCGTCTCAGAATCGCACTTACAACAAAGCATACTAACAACGATCTAAAGAGGCTAGTAGAAACGTTAAATAAGGTGGTGGAGCCATGACTCACTTTGTTTTTTGCCATGGTTTTGGTTTTGATATCCATTTTTGGGAACGGATTGCTCCATACTTTTCACAAGAAAAATGCTCTTTTATTGATTTAGGCTATTTTAATAAACGAATAGAGAATCAACATTTACATAATCAAGCGATTATTGGTATTGGCCATTCCATAGGTTTATCAAAATTACTCTCTATGTATAGCAATTTTGACGGTCTCATAGGCTTAAATGGCTTTATAAATTTTTTGGGCTCAGATCAAGCTATATACAAAAAAAGACAAACAGAATTAAAAGCTCTAAGATCAGGTTTCTTAAAAGATGCTGATACCACTTTAAGGAATTTTTACGTGCGATGTGGTGCAGCAGAGCTTATAGAATACAATGATTTCTCCAATCTTGATCTTGATTTGATATTATCTGATTTGCAGTGGCTACAAAAAGAGTACAAACTCCCAAATGTTCCTACACTGATTTTAAGCTCTAATGATGATATGGTCGTGCCACACTCAATTATCTCAGATAATTTCCGGGAGAAACCTTGGGTGAAACAGGCTAGTATCATGGATGCTGGCCACGTTCTTGGCTTTAGAAAACCAGGAGAGGTTTATGAAAAAATTATGAGTTTTGTAAATGATAGAACAGCTTAAGCAAATACAAACACGTTTCAATAAAGCAAGCAAATCATATGATGATGTGGCGTGGGTTCAAAAAGATGCAGCTGAGTTCTTAGTAGATAAACTTTTAAAATATCAAAATTTTATTCCTCAAACTGTTTTAGATGTAGGCACAGGCACTGGTTATATCCCTGAGCTTTTATTAGAAAAATTTCCAGAAGCGTCTTTCTATCTCAATGATATAGCGCTTGAAATGCTTGAGGTGTGCAAAGCTAAATTTGCTAAACATAAAAATATTTATTATCTCCATGGAGATATGCTAGGGCTAGATGCTGATCTTTATGACTGCATAATCAGTAATTTGGCTCTACAATGGTCTACCGATTTGCAATATGCGATAAATTTGCTTCATTCCAAAAGTTCTAATATTTTTGCTTTTTCAACCTTATTAGATGGAACCTTTGAAGAATGGAGCCATATAATTAATCAATACCAATCTACCCAGATTTTGAATTACCCAAAAGCAGAAGAGCTAATTAGCTTATGTAATAAACTCAAAAGAAATGATCAAGATTTTGAATACTGGTTGATGGACTGCCCTTTATCTTTCGAAAATCCTGTGAGCTTTATGCGTTATCTAAGATCCTTAGGGGCATCAGCGCCGGGCAATCTAGTACATCTATCCAATCTTAAAAAATTAATTAAGGCTGAAGCACAAAGCTTAACTGTGACTTATAAAATATTTTTTGGAATGTTTAGGAGGATAAGTTAATGAAAATTTTTATTACTGGTACTGATACAAATGTTGGAAAAACACTCATATCCAGCTGGATAGCACTACATACCGGGTTTTCTTACTTTAAGCCCATACAAACTGGTACCAGAGATGGATCAGATTCATTTGAGGTACAAAAACTATCTGATACTAAAATTTATCCGGAAAGTTACGCATATAAAGAGCCATTATCGCCACATTTAGCAGCTAATCTAGAAAACGATATGATTGATATAGAAAAAATTGTATTGCCTCCGTCACGCAATTTAATAATTGAAGGTGCCGGGGGAGTTTTGGTACCAATCAATGATACGCACCTTATGATTGATCTTATCAAAAAATTAGGAGCTCCAGTTATTCTTGTGGCACGTACTACTTTAGGCACCATAAATCATACACTTCTAAGCTTAGAAGCCCTCAGATCCCAAAACATACCAGTACTGGGGGTGATTATGAACGGTGAAAAAAACCCCCAGAATAGTAATTCTATAGAACTCTACGGACGGACATCTGTTCTTGCCGAGTTCCCTAAACTAGACAGCGTTAGCATGAACACGCTTAAGAGTGTAGCGCTGCCGCAAAAGTTAAAACAAATTTTAGAGGTAGAGTAAAATGACACTACAAACGCGTGATAAAAGAATTATCTGGCATCCTTTTACACAAGAAAAAACTGCCATGGAAGTGATAAGTATAAAAAGAGCGCAAGGCTGCTACCTTTATGATGAGCATGATAAAGCCTACATTGATTTGATTTCAAGTTGGTGGGTTAATATTCATGGGCATGCTCACCCTACTATTGCGAAAAGTATTTATGAGCAAGCAAAAACGCTAGAGCATGTAATATTTGCCGGATTCACTCATGAGCCTGCTGTTAATTTATGTGAGGGTTTACAAACCATATTGCCATCTGATTTATGCAAATTCTTTTTCTCTGATAATGGCTCAACTGCTGTTGAAGTCGCGCTAAAGATGGCTTATCAATATTGGCATAATTTAGGAGCACATAAAAAAACAACTTTCCTAAGTTTTGATGGCGGCTACCACGGGGATACATTCGGTGCGATGTCTGTAGGCGCAAAATCTGGATTTCATAATCAATTCAAAGATCTATTCTTCAATGTTCTTTCTATGCCATATCCAGATACGTGGGATGATGATTTTGAGGTAGAATTAAAAGAACAAAAAGCAATTAAGGTTCTAGAGCGTTATTTGGATGACCATCATAACAAAATAGCAGCAATTATTTTAGAGCCGCTTATTCAAGGCGCAAGTGGCATGAGAATCTGCAGACCTCAGTTTATAAAAGCAGTTATTGATCTGGTGCGGCAACAAAATATCCTAGTGATTTTTGACGAGGTCATGACGGGATTCGGGCGCACAGGAACATATTTTGCCCTTGATCAACTTGGCATTATTCCTGATTTCTTATGTGTGTCAAAAGGCATAACGGGTGGCTTTCTACCTCTTGCTTTAACCGTAACAACCCATAAAATCTTTGATGCATTTTTAGGAGATGATTTTAGTACCGCTTTTGCTCATGGACACTCTTATACAGCAAATCCTCTAGCATGTAGCGCAGCTGTTGCTTCGTTGCGATTACTTAAAAGCTCTGAATGCCAAAATAGCATAAAAAACCTTAATCAAGCGCACAGAAATGGAATAGAGCAACTCAAATTAAAATGCCTAAGAATTGAAAAAACCAGAATAATTGGAACAATAGCGGTATTTGATCTCAAAAATTCAGCACATTTGATGCCCTCTCTCAAACAACAATTTTTTGAGCAAGGTATGCTAATTAGGCCTCTTGGTAATACAGTTTATTTGTTGCCACCATATTGCATCACAAATGAAGAGGTAGAATTGGTTTATAATAAAATTATAAATATCATTAATTCTTTATGAGACAACCTCACAGCCAAATAATTCGCCCTGTTCATGCCACAGACTCGGGATGTTTTGCATAAGATCGGCGAGTTTCATATGACGGGGTTGATAACCTAAAAGGATAGCTTCTTTAAGTTTTGGAGCAAGGAAATTAAGCCTTAGGATCAGTTGCATATATTTGGCTGTGACTTTATTCGCATCACATAAATCTTGCATAGTTTGATATTTTCCGGACTTGAGCTGGCGTTGCCATAGGTGAGCACGGACCAATGCTTTGACTAATGTGGTGTCTATGGATGCGTTCTGAGCTGCTAATTGCACTTTGCCTTCCGGCACCAAAACCATCTTTCTACCACCACGTTTTTTAAGGCGCATGGGCATGAATACCGATAATTCCCCCTTGCTCATAGGCATGCCTCCATACCGGCATGGAGCAATAAACTCTGCAGTCCATCTGTATGAATGCGCACATCAATGCCGTCTTCTCGCACCAATACTGCTTTGATCAGCAAGCAAATGATTCGGTATTGCTCAACCGGAAACAGCGAATCCCATATCACATCAATTTGCTGCAGCATCACAAAGGCTTCGTCTGTAGAAATTTGCCCCTGCAGAGATTTTAGGGTTTTACCGGTAATTTCAGGGCATTTGAGAAGCTGGCGTACTTGCTGTACCACAAAACGCTCAACCTCGTTGGATGCAATGGTTTTGTGATGAGAGGTGCAGCTTTTGCCCCGCAAATGATTGCTGCAGGCATAATATCGATAGCGCTTGTCTTTCTTTTTGGTGTAGGTCGGAGTCATGGATACATCGCAGACCTGGCAACGAATCAGATTTTTTAGTAGTGCCTGGTCTTTAGCCGCAGATTCTCTGCCTCTGATATGCGGGCACTTTGCAAAAACAAGCCGCACTTCGTCAAAAAATTCGGGCTCTAAGATACCTTCATGCTCACCTTCATAAACAGTATCTTTATGGGCAACAAATCCTTTGTAAACCGGGTTAACTAGAGTTCTGCGTAAATTGGCTTTTGTGAACAACTGGCAACCATATTCCTTGCCGGTTTTGCTGATGATACGTTTGATGCGATGGCCTTGCTGATTAAGCTCACGAGCAAGATTGGTGGTGGAACGCAACACCAAAAACCGGCTAAAGATATGACGAATCAGTTTTGCTTCTTCTTTGTTGATAACAAGCTTACGGTCACAAATATCGTAGCCAAGTGGAGGATTACCGCCCATCCACATGCCTTTTTTCTTGGAAGCAGCAAATTTATCCCGGATACGCTCACCCGTTAACTCTCTTTCATATTGAGCAAAAGAAAGCAGAACATTTAGCATCAACCTACCCATGGAGCTTGATGTATTGAATGATTGGGTCACGGCAACAAACGTCACTTGATGCTTATCAAACAGTTCCACAATCTTGGAAAAATCAATGAGCGACCTGGACAACCTGTCTATCTTATAAACCACCACGCAATCAACCAGGTCATTTTCAATATCTTGAAATAACCCTTGTAAGGCCGGACGATTCAGCGTACCACCTGAGTAGCCGCCATCATCGTAAGATTTGCTTAAAGCGACCCATCCTTCATGTTGTTGGCTGGTGATATAGCTTTCAGCCGCAAGTCGTTGCGCATCAAGGCTGTTAAAGGCCTGCTCTAATCCTTCCTCATGGGATTTACGTGTATAAATGGCGCAGCGTATCTTTTTATTCATTAGGCCTCCTTGTTATTACGCAGACCAAAGAATGCCGGTCCGTTCCATCTGGTGCCGGTGATTTTGCGAGCAATGGCGGACAAGGATTTATAGCTTTGCCCTTGGTAAATGAAGCCATTTTCCGAGACTAACACCTCATGCAAGTCGCCCTGAAACTCACGAATGAGCTTTGTACCGGCTAAGGGCCTAGCGGCCATATAGTGATTTGTGAATTTTTTACCTTTTTCCATTTGATCGGCTAAATTATCCAGCTGCTTTGCTGACTTTTCAGCCATAGGGCCGTAAGCGAGCTCTTGCAGACGATAGGCCAGCCTTGGGATGAGATAGGTTTTGGAATGAGGCGGCGCATCGGTATCAAAAATACTTCGCCACAATTCTTTAAGTTCTGCGGTGCTTTTACTTTGTAAAGCCAGAACTTGCTTAATAACAGATTCTTTCATGATCTTGACCATAATTAGTTTTCTCTAACAAACCTGCTCTAGAAGCGCTTCCTTTTGAAGAGAAGTCAAGAGAAAGTTTCTCTGAAAGCCTTGATTTACCTAGGTTTTGACTAGAGTGTACACGTATAATTGCTGTAGCGATAATATGTGCAACTTCTTTCAGGCGATCATAGTGTTGAGCTGTTGCTAGTGGCATATAGAACCTCATCTGATTGGCATGTGGTTTATTTACAGCTTCCGGAGAGATTTCGTTCACAAAAACTTCATATGTTACAAATAGCTCTTGACTAACCTAACACCTGTTAGGTATGATAAATTTAAGTTAAATTTTAGGATATGAGGTTCAATCGTAAAGCGATGAATGCGCCCAAGAAAAACAAACCGGGTCCAGTTAAGTCCGTAGGACTGACCAAGGCCCAAGAGGACACGTTTTCTGTCATTTGCCGTCTCAAAGAGCAGCATGGCGTTGCTCCTTCGTTGCGGGAAATTGCAGCTGAGCGCAGTGTTTCTGCCGTATCGGCGCTGGAGATTATTCAGCAGCTGGAGGCTAAAGGTTACTTACGTCGAGGGCACGGCAAAGCTCGAGCTATTGAGATCTTGGATCAACCCCTAAAATCAGATCAAATTCCGCATATCGTGCCTATTCAAGTGATAGGCCGTGTGGCGGCAGGATATCCGATTTTAGCGATCCAAGATCATCTGGGTGAGTTTTGCGTAGATGCGGCTCTTGCGCGCGGTGAGTGTTTTGCCCTTCAAATTTGCGGCGATAGCATGGTTGATATCGGCATTCATGACAAAGATTATGTCGTGGTCCGGTCTCAGCCCACTGCGATAAACGGTGAGGTTGTCGTTGCTTTAATCGACGAGGAAGCAACCTGCAAAACCTTTTATCAAACTTTAACCGGCGTGGAACTTCGGCCTGAAAACCCGGAGCATGAAGTCATCCATGTCAAAAAGGGCCAAGATCTAAGGATTCTTGGGAAAGTGATTGCAATTAGAAAAACAGTGGAGGTTAAAACGAATGCTGCAAATGGTGTTAAACAATGAAGTGCTGATGGCTAAGATCCATCCGAATCGTGAATTTTGGGAAAGTCATCTGGAAATGCCCCTTGATAGGCTGATCCAGGATTACCAAGATGTTAAGATTCGTAAAGATTGGCATTCCCTATCAGGACGCCAGCTTGGCCTATTGTTTGACCTATCCATGCAAAAACCTCCCCATGAACTCTCCGTGCAGCAAATGCGCAAGACTTTAACTGACTTTCCTGAAGAATTGCTCAACTATTTCCTGGTTCACCATTTTAACCACGCTAAACTTGAATCTGCCATCACTGAAATTGCAAAGCCAGTACTTTCTGCTGAAACCATGGCCAAGCTATTGGTTAAAGACGATAAATATGATAAGAAAGGCATGCTGTTCGCCCTCTTTAAAGCCGACCCTGAGTTGCTCAAGCATGTCTATCATTTTGATAAGGTGCAAAAGAAAGGTTTTGGCTCGTTTGTGCTAAAAAACCCGCCCCGCCAACCGGCTGTTTCTTTCAAGGAATTTACAAGCGAAGATGTAGTTCGCTCTGTTCTTAAAGCACATGATGAAGAGCAAAATGATAGTTTTGAAACCCATCTTCAGGGTTTATTTTATCATGAAGATCGGCTGTATCTCGGTTGAAAGCGTAAATGCCTATCTGGCTCATCTCAAAGCCCTGGGCGCTATTTTAGGTGGCCAGTGTTATCCCGATCCTGAGCTCAATACGCCTGCGAACATTGCGCAAGGTAAAGTCTATTTTGACTTTGATTTTACACCGCCTTATCCGGCAGAGCGGATCGTGTTTCGCTCCCATTTGATTAACGATTATATTAAGGAGCTGATCTGATGTTGCCAAAAATTCTTAAAAACTTTAATGCCTTCGTTGATGGTCGTGGATATGCCGGACGCATTGATGAAATAAGTTTGCCAAAACTTTCCATTAAAACCGAAGAACACCGTGCTGGTGGCATGGATATTCCCGTTGCCATTGATATGGGTATGGAGAAATTAGAAGCAGAGCTCACATTCTCTGAGTATGACCCTGAGCTTTTTAGGCTCTTTGGACTTATAGACGGTAACGCTGTTTCACTCACCCTTCGTGGAGGACTGCAAGGCAGTGGCGATGCTGAAGCTGTGATTGTAAATTTACGTGGCCAATTTAAGGAACTTGATCCAGGTAATTGGAAAGCCGCTGATAAAGCAACGCTTAAATGTACCGTATCCATTCGCTATTACAAATTAACCATTGATCGTCGTGAGCTGATTGAAATTGATGCTGAAAACATGGTGCGCAAAATCAATGGTGTCGATCAAATGTCATCACTTCGAACTGCTTTAGGAATTTAACACATGCAAAAAATTAAACTGATAGAAACAATTAAAATTGATGGCGTTGTTATTTCAGAGCTGACTTTAAGACGTCCAAAGGTCCGAGATCGCTTAGCAGTTGAACGCAGTGGTAATAGTGATGCTGAAAAGGAAGTAGCCCTGATTGCCAATCTTGCCGACATTCCAAAAGATGCCGTGGAAGAATTAGATCTCGCTGATTACGCCAAAATCCAGGAGGCATTACAGGGTTTTTTGTTGCCATTAAATCCGACGACTTAAGAAGTAGCGTGCTATCACTTGCTGCTTTTACAGGTGGTGGGATCGGTGAATTTTTAGAAATGGAGATCGAGGAGTTTATCTTATGGCTTAACAGTGCGAGGGAGTTACAAAAGACATGACAGCAATTCACACCTTATCCGTTGTTATCGGCGCTGCCTTAAAAGGAAATTTTGGCGCCACCATGGCTCAAGGCACATCCCAGCTTAATCGACTCGGTCAAGCCATTAAGCAACTTGAATCATCAGGCAAAACCGTCGGTAAATTCCAGCAATTACAGCGCGATACCTTACTTGCTAAACGCGCTTGGATGGAAGCTGAAAACCAAGTTAAATCCTTGAGCCTCCAGATGGCAGTCACTGCTAACCCCAGCAAAACTCTAGTCACAGAATTTGAACGCTCTAAAACAGCAGCGCTTAAGGCTAAAACGGCCTATCTTCAAAAGCGGGATGCCCTTCATAATCTTGATAATGAAATACGAAAATCCGGCCAAGATATCCAAGGTCTTATTGCGCAGCAAACCAAATTAGGTTCGTCTATCGAAAAATTTAAAGGCCATTATGTAGCCCTTGATCGCTTGATGCAAAAACGCCAAGGGATACTTGCCCAGCGCGCTAATCTGCGTGGCCAAATGTTTGATGCAGTGGCGCTCGGTGCAACATTTACCGCACCCATTAAAGCCGCAATCGATTTTGAAAGCGCCATGGCTGATGTTCGCAAAGTTATTACTTTTGATACCCCTGATGGTCTTGAAAAACTGGGCGAGACTTTAAAAATTATGTCACGGGAGATTCCACTTTCGGCTGCAGGTCTTGCGCAAATTGCAGCAAGTGGTGGACAGCTTGGCATCGCTGCAAAAGATTTATCGTCATTCACCAATACCGTTGCAAAGATGGCCACTGCTTTTGATATGTCAGCTGAAGAAGCCGGTGATGCCATGGCAAAGCTTGCTAACGTTTATCAAATCCCCATCACTGAAATGACAAAACTTGGGGACGCAATCAATTATCTTTCCGACAATACTGCTGCCAAAGCCAAAGATATGGTTCCAGCACTTAACCGAATTGGTGGTACGGCGCGGCAATTTGGTTTAACCGCTGTACAAGCCAGCGCCCTTGCTGGTGCTTTTATCAGTCTTGGTAAAGCTCCTGAAAAAGCAGGAACCGCAATTAATGCGATGCTCAGTAAACTGCAAACTGCTGGCAAACAAGGTAAAAAATTCCAAGATGCTTTGCGTCAAATGGGGATGAGTGCCAAACAACTTGAAAAGGATATCGGCCAAGATGCACAAGGCGCCCTGATTAAATTTCTTGAAGTTATGGAGAAAATGGACAAGCAAAAACGCTCCGGAATCCTCTTTGATCTGTTTGGTATGGAATATCAAGATGATGTGGCGCTTTTGGTGGGAAGCCTCAATGAGTACAAAAAAGCCGTGAACATGATAAATGATGAAACCAAATTTGCAGGATCGATGCAGCGTGAATTTGCTAATCGTGCCAATACCACGGCTAATAATTTACAGCTTCTAAAAAACGGACTTGCAGAAGTTGGAATGAATTTGGGCTCAGTACTGTTACCGCCTCTTAATTCGGTTGTAAGTGTTTTACGAAATGCCACAACACAAATGGCCGTCTTTGCTGAAGCGCATCCTATTCTAACCAAACTGATTATGGGTGTAACGACAGCTCTCATTGGCGGCAAGATCGCTGCTATCGCGCTTGGCTATGCCTGGACATTTATTCAAGGTGGCGCCTTGGCCCTTGCCACAGCCTGGCGCGGTCTGCTTATTACGATCACCCTTGTTAAAGACGGATTTATTGGTGTGAATAGCGCCTCTTTAATCACAGCAATCCGTATGGGGGCTCTTGCTTTTGGTGGTGCTTTGCAAGCATTGGGCACATCATTTATGGCTCTTGCTTCCAGAGTATTTCCGGCAGTTATTGCAGGCTTTCGTGCTTTAACGGTTGCTATGATGAGCAATCCCATTGGTGCTATTGTGGGTGGTATAGCCATTGCCGCAACCTTAGTGGTCACGAATTGGGAGTCTGTCAAAAGTTTCTTCATGACCATTTGGGAGCCTATTAAACCTGTATGGGAAGCCTTTGGTGATTGGCTGGGTAAATTCTGGGAGAAAATAAAAACACCCTTTAAAGCAGTTGGTGGTCTTTGGGATAAATTATGGGGCAAAAAAGACGCCCCAGAACTCAGCATCCCTGAAATGCAACCCGTGGGTGACGCTCTCAAAACTCCGCTTTCATTGAGCCCTAAAACATTAGAGAACAAGACGCAAAATAATAGCTACAACATCAATGTCCAAGCAAATCCAAACCAAGATTCACGGGGCATTGCAGATGAAGTGATGCGTCGTCTTAAAGCGCAATCGCGTGGAGCACTCTATGATCCTGTGGGGGCACTGCCATGATGCTTGCTTTGGGTCCTTATCGCTTTTCTTTAAATACCGGTGCTTATCAAAGCTTAAAGCGCAGCAGTGAGTATCGTTGGCCTTCTATTGAGCGCATTGGCCAAGAACCTTTGCTGCAAGCTGTTGGGCCAGGCTCAGACCGTATTGATTTAGACGGTGTTATTTACCCGCATTTTCGTGGCGGTTTAGGGCAAATCAATGCGATGCGCGATGCTGCCGCAAGACAAGAGCCACTGATGTTGATTAATGGTTTAGGTGAAGTTTTAGGGCGTTTTGTCATTACTCAAATTGAAGAAACTCAAACTACTTTTTTAACGGACGGTATCCCACGAAAAATTGAATTTAGATTAAGCCTGGAACGTTACGGGGAAGATTTATGACGCTATATAGAACCAAAGAACATGACATGTTGGACTGGATCTGCTGGAAGCATTACGGCTTTCAATCCGGAGCTGTGGAGATTGTTTTAACGGCCAACACTGAGCTTGCTGAATGGGGGAGTTTTTTACCTGCAGGATTATTGATTACTTTACCTGAAATTAAAAAAGCTGCAGCAAAACCAACGATTAAATTATGGGATTGATATGACACCGGATTTTAACATTTGGGCAGAAGGTAATCTCATAACTGGCCTCATCAAACAAAGACTCATATCACTTCGTATCACTGATGAAGCGGGCATTAACAGCGATAGCGTGGAAATTTGTTTGGATGATCGTGACTCCCTTATTGAAATGCCTTCCTCAGGCAGCAAATTACAAGTGCATTTGGGTTATGTTGAAACAGGCCTTGTCTCGATGGGACTTTATATCGTTGATGAAGTCACGCTTGAAGGCCATCCCCAAGTCATGAAAATTAAAGGTCATGCCGCTGATTTAAAAGCTTCCTTTAAATCACAAAAAACAGATGAATGGCATCAAAAAACCATTGGTGATTTGGTGAGTACCATTGCGGCAAAACACGGCTATGAACCACGCATTGCCTCACAATTTGCAGATATTCTATTGCCACACATTGATCAAACGGCAGAAAGTGATATGCATTTACTAACACGTCTGGCACAGCTCCATGGAGCCATCAGCAAACCTGCCGGTGGGTTTTTGCTTTTTGTGCCCCAAGGCAAAGCCAAATCTTTTACCGGGCAGTTGATTGGCGGCAGCACCATTGATTTAAAAGATGTCACAAGCTGGCGGGTCACCTTTGCTGAACGTGACCGTCAAGCCTCCGTCATTTGCTATTGGCATGATCCTGATAAAGCCGAGCCCATCGAAGAAAAAGCGGGAGATGGTGATCCTGTGCATACACTTCGTGGGGTGTATCCAAATAGCGGACTTGCAAAGGCTGCGGTACAAGCAAAACTCGAGCGCCTGACACGTGGCACACAAACCTTGAATATAACCTTAGCAGGTCGTGCGGATCTGGTAGCGGAATCCAAAATTTACTTATCGGGGTTTCGTTCCGGCATTCCGAGCGACTGGATAATAACACGTGCAGAGCACACGTTAGATAGCAGCGGTTATCGCACCACTATCGATGCTTCACGTGATTTTGAGGGAGATATGGATGACCAATAAAACGAATATGCTCACAAGGTGGCAATGGGATCGCAAAGTCCCCCTGGGCATTATTATCGCCATTATTTTACAAACACTCACCGCCATATGGTGGGCAGCCAAACTTGATTCACGGGTTGTGATGCAGGAGGAATGGTTTCAAAAGAACCAGCAGCTTGCAGAAAAAGTCTTTCGGCTGGAAGAGCGCATTATTTCCCTTCACGAAGAAATCAATGAATTGGAGGCAAGAATCAGCCATGGCAAATAAACCAACACAACCAATAACCGATGAACGCTTTGAGCATGCCGTCAGCTTTGTATTAGCCCATGAAGGTGGTTATAGCAATGATATAGACGATGACGGCGGTGAGACCAAATTTGGGATTTCAAAACGCAGTTATCCTCATGTTGATGTAGATGCTTTGACAGTCGATGAAGCAAAGAATATTTACAAACGTGATTTTTGGGAACCTCAACTTTATAAAGATATCAAGGACGTGAACTTAGCGACCAAAGTTTTTGATCTAGCCGTAAATATAGGATCAAACTGGGCACATCGGCTTGTTCAAAGAGCTTTACGAGCCACAGGGCAAGATATTTTGGAAGACGGCATTTTAGGTCCTATGACCCTTTCCGCCATCAACAAAGCTGATCTGACGGATTTGCTTGCCGCCTTAAAATCTGAAGCTGCAGGATATTACCGAACACTCGCAGCAACCAAACCCAAACGAGCAAAGTTTCTCAAAGGGTGGCTGAAGCGAGCTTATGCATAAACTTATAATAGGAGAAAATCTATGAAACCAGGCATTAAAACCACTGAATTTTGGGCAACCTTAATTGGCAGCATCACTGTTGCAGGGGCCTCAGAATTTGGTCTTAACCTCAACGAAGCGTCAGTTGCTAGCATTGCAGCGATGGTCATTACCTATGTTGTGGGGCGGGTGATGAATAAAAACACGCAGGCTAAAATTGATCAGAAGTCTTGAAACGTGATGCCGCTTTGGATATCAGCACTACTGCAAGCTTTGCGCGATCTGATACAGCAGTTTTTAGCCTATATGCTGGGCAAAGAGCAGCTCAGACGCAAGCAAGCAGAAGAAAATTTAAAGCTTCAAGAATCTTATGAAAAATTGGATGAACAAAATAAATCTTATCATGATCGGGGTAAGTCTGGTCTGCTTGAGCGGCTGCGCAAGCGTAGGGATGCAGAACCAAAGTAGCTGCCCAGCTTATCCCCATTACACTGCGCAAGAATGGCAAAAAATCGAGGAGTCAGTATCTGAATTGCCTGAGAAAAGCCCCCTTATTCCGGTACTGCAGGATTATATGGATTTACTTGATAAGCTAAAAATTGCAAATCAAGCTGAATAAGGTTATTGACTTCTTAGGCCAAAACATATATTATATACACATATAGTTTACCAGAGGTTTTACGCAAACATGAAAATCATTCTCTAAAATTGCCCTTTGTTTTTAGGGCGCAAACAACAAAGCTATTTGCTTATTGTTGTCATAATAGTCTTAAAAATGACCTTTTAGAGAAATACATCATGATGCATAAACCCATTCAAATCAAAGACCTCGATCTATCTTTTCCTCACAAAACCTGTTTTGAAAATTTTAGTTGCCAAATACCTTATAGCAGTCGCATTGCTATCATCGGCAGAAACGGTAGCGGGAAATCCAGCTTGCTAAAAATGATCGCTTCACTTTGCGGTGAAGACGTTGTTGTGGGTTATGTTCCGCAAGTGATTGTTGATCATACGGACTTAAGCGGTGGGCAGCGTTTAAATAAAGCGGTGACAGAAGCCCTAAGCCTTGATCCTAATGTTTTACTGCTTGATGAACCGACCAATCATCTTGATAGCAGCAATAAGAAAAGCTTGATGCGTATGCTGCAAAATTACCCCGGCACACTCATTATGGTCTCCCACGATAAAGAATTATTGCGTCAGTGCACCGATGCTTTATGGCATATCGATCACGGTAAGATTCATATCTTCTCGGGTAATTACGATGATTATATGCGTGAGATCAAACTGAAACGTGCATCAATTGAAGGGGAATTGGAGCTCTTAAGTCGAAAGTCAAAAGGTATGCACCATAAGCTGATGCAAGAACAACAGCGCAGTTCTAAAAGCAAAGCTAAGGGGCAAAAGAGTATTGATCAGCGTAAATGGCCTACTGTGGTAAGTCAAGCAAAAGCTGGCAGAGCCGAAGAAACGTCAGGTCGTAAAAAATCTGCCATTGATAAGCGGAAATCTGATTTAGCTGAAAGCTTGAGCGATCTTCGCCTTCCTGAAATTATCATTCCTAAATTTTCTATAGAAGGCTCTGATGCAGGTAAAGGTATGATCGTACAAATATCCGCTGGCTCTGTTGGTTATTGTGAGGGGCTGTTATCAGGGATAGCCTTAAGCCTCGCATGCGGTGAGCGTATTGCCATCACAGGCGATAACGGCAGCGGTAAATCCACGCTTATAAAAGCCATTCTTGGAGACGAAAGTGTTTATAAAACTGGGGATTGGCATGTGATAAAATGGGAAGATATCGGCTATCTTGACCAGCATTACGGCACATTAAATCCTGATAAAACCGTACTTGAAACCATAGCAGACCTTGTACCAGCTTGGTCTCATGCTGAAATAAGACGCCACCTGAATGACTTCTTATTTCGTAAAAATGAGGAAGTGAATGCCCTTGTCAGTACACTTTCTGGCGGTGAAAAGGCGCGGCTGTCTCTCGCGCAAATCGCAGCTAAAACACCTAAACTCCTGATCCTTGATGAAATCACCAATAACCTTGATTTAGAAACGAAAGAGCATGTCATACAGGTTTTGAAATATTATCCTGGTGCGATGATTGTCATCTCCCATGATGCTGATTTTCTAGAAGAGATAGGGATTAGTGAGGTGGTTGATGTCAATAAGTTTAAGTGATGGATTTTTCAGAATAAACAGCTTCGATATTGTGACCATCCGGATCAATAACAAAAGCTGCATAATACCCATCTTCATATTGAGGTCTAAAGCCAGGTTTACCGTTGCACTTCCCGCCACTAGCAAGCGCCTTATAATAGAAGGCATCCACATCTTCTTTGCAAGACGCATTAAAAGCTAAATGAACGTGCCCCGATAAAGCTGATTTTTCATCAAATTGGCGTATTTCAAACATATCATGAACGCTTGTTCCATAGCCTATCACAACACCTTCAATTTCAAGCACCATCTTGTATCCTAAGGCCGACATAACAGGACCGTAGAATTTGCTGCTTTTTTCTAAATCTTTGACTTTAATTTGGACGTGGTTAAAAAGTTTCATTTGTGCACTATTCCTAATTTCAATTTTGCTTTATCAGTATGAGCTTTATTCTGATCTAAGTATTCTTCATGCTTAGTTCCACTATAAACAAAACTGCTCCCCAAATACTCCATACCAAGATATTCGCATATTTGCTCGAACGTATCTTCAAAACCTTTTGGATAAGAATCCCCAAAGCTTGCTATAACAAACAATTTTTTACCCCGTAATTTACGACCTAAATCTTTTCTGATTTTAAGCAGGTCACTGAACCTATCAAAAAAAATCTTATGTTGCGTGCTCATATTATACCAATAAACTGGTGTTGCAATTATCCAAATATCATAGGCTATAAGCTCCTCTATCAGTGGTATAAAGCCATCATTCTGATTGCGATGTTCATAGTCAAAAGGGCTGATGTCAAAGTTATTAAGGTCAAATAATTGAATCCCGGAGGGGCCTAAAATATCATCTATAACTGTTCTGGTATTACCAAAACTACGTGAAGATCCAAAAATAATTGCTTGCGTCATACTTTTTCCAAAATAAATTCACATCTCTGTGTAACTGTCAGCCTTTTGGGTACCATAATGGCGTCAAAGCCAAATTCTTTATACACATCCAGATGAATCTGTTCAAAAATCAACGCATCTTCATAAGAAATTTTTCTAGCATCGGTATGGTCGATAAAGCCAAGGTTTTCAAAAAAGAATATCCGGCTCTGGTAAACGCCGTTTTTGATACAACGATCAATTTCATCAAGCAATACAGACGAAGGCTTAAATTCAATGCCTTTCCAATGGGATAAATATTTACCGAGGGCATAGGTGCAAAAAGGAGATCTGTCGTAAAACTGCAGATCTCTAGTGGCATCCATCTGCCGCTCTTTTTGCATGTACGTAATTTGATCTACAAAATCAGGCTCTTCCCATGGCTTTTCTATGCCTTTAGCTTGCTCTTGTGCAATGACATCAGTCGCAGCCTCATGAATAACAGCATGGCCTAATTTTTCTAGCTCTCTGATGACAGAGGTTTTTCCACTCCCTGGAGTGCCGGTGAGGATGAAGCGTTTTATCTGTGCTGGATTATTCATAGGTCCCACCTCTTTCAATTAATCCAACGAGTCTTACCGGTGCTTCTGTACCGTCTTTAATTTTAATGGGCAGGACCATAACAAAGGTTCCAGTTGGCGGCATACTATCCAGATTTGCTACATTTTCTATGATTATCTTATCCGTACCCAAAAATGTTTTATGCACTTTAAAACCATCCTCAGGGCGATCAGGCGAAAGTGTATCAATACCAATGGCACTCACGCCTCGTTCAAGTAAAAGTGATGCGGCTTCAGAGGATACGGATGGAAACACATGGTTGTTATGGTATTTTAAAGGCTCGTGCCAAAATTTGCTCCAGCCAGTTTTAACCATCACGCATGAGCCTTTTGGAATAATCCCATACTTGCTTTCAAAATCCGCTATATCTTGCACGCTCAAGGAATAACGCTCTAAGCATTTGCCTGATACATCGATGACCACGCACGGCATGATCAAATCATTGACATCCAAATCATGGATGAATCTTCCGCCAGGAATACAGTGACTTGGCGCATCCATATGCGTGCCGATCCCAGCATGCATTTTAACTTTCATGACACGGAATTTATCTTCACCTTCACAATCAGCATAATCGATATGCGCATCATGATTAAAACCGCATCCACCATTCCATGTAGGGATCGTGCTATCAAGTACGTGGGTTAGGTCAATGAGTTTATAGGGGAAAGTCATAATTTACCTAATTCTAATAATCGCTGGATTCTTTTGGGGTATAGTTTTTTCATCCACGCATCTTTAGACAAGTCTTCATAAGCGAGGCGTGCGTACTTTGGGCTTTGCTCCCCAGATCTTTTTGCGAAATATATTTCAGCAAGCTCTTCGTAAACAAGGCCACGTCCAACGTAAATCAATTCCATTGGCAATAAGCCTTGATCGGATATTTTTTTGTATTCTTTTAAGAGATCATTTTGGATATCCAAGGCTTGATCCAGTTTATTTAAACCACGTAATGCTCTACCCATTCCCCAAAGAGCACCACGAATAACGATCTGGTCTCCGCGCTCTTCAGCATGGGCTTTACACTTGTCGAAAGCTTGCAGAGCCTCCTGATATTTTTCTGCCTCTATATAATTTTGCGCCAAATTGTTATAAATAGGGCCAAGCCATGCATGGCAACGCTCATCTTTGGTTTGCTCAGCCAACTTAATCGCACGTTTATTCCATTTGATTTTGCCTTCTGTGTGCTTTTCTACAATAGCAACCATATGGCTTGCGTTAACTGTATGAAAATCAAATTCAGGGCTTGATTTCGATAAATCATAAGATTGAATAAAAAAAGATAATGCCTGATCCAATCTATCGCTCTGGTGATAAACTCTGCCTCTTTCAAGTAACAATCTTACTTTAGCTAATTGATACTGAGGCTCTAATAATTTTTCAGCCTCATCTAATGTCTGATGAGCCATATCAAACTTTTGTTGCATCGCTTGAGCTAAAGCAATTTGAGATAGTATTTGTAAATAGACTGATTTATCAGCACGTTTTTCTGCTTCAGGAAGTAATGCGAACAAGTTTCTTTCTATATCAATAGGATTACCCACGAACAGATCATCAAAACTATCTAGCTGAGATTTATTAAGGCTTTCGTTCATATGCTTGATAACCTCTTCGTAAACCACAGCACCAGGTCATCATCAAGCGCATAGCTATTACCCGGAATTGTTGGTTCGTAATTATAAGTAACGCCTTTGCCATCAGGAATATAGCCGCGCTTTACATAAAGTTTTTGAGCTGGTCCATATCCACCATCTTCGCCTACATATAGACCAACCCCGATGCCGATAGTATCTGATCTAGTTACAGCTTCTTTTTCAGCACGATCAAGAAGTAAGGAGCCAACACCCATTTTTCTGAATGAAGGTAATACGTTCAAATCCATAATCTCGGGGATGCTTTGCGCTTTAAATGACGGATATTGTGATTGCCATTTTAAGGTCACATAACCGGCAAATTCGCCCTTGAAGTGAGCCACCCAAACTAATCGCTCACCTGCTTCTTGTTCCTTTAAATATCTTTCAAAAAGGGTTGCTGGTTTATTCCAGCCGATTTCGTTGAAAGCTTCAGAGATAGCTGCAATATCTTCTCTTATAAGGGGACGAATTTGAATCTGATTCTTCATAACAACTTACCTACAGGAACATCATTTGGATCGGATTCATGGTTTTCGGGATCATTAAACGGCATGCTGCAATAGCCGTTTTTGAGATAGAAGCGTAAACTGCTTTGCCTAGATTCAGCATGAATGCTTTTAACGCCAAAACTTTTCAGCCACTTTTCTATAAGCGCCAAAAATACGCTACCAGAATTTTGATTTCGCTTATACTCATCAACGGCAATGATACGAATTGCTGCTCTTTGATCTGGCCAAAACTGAATGTGAGCGTAAGCAACGATCTCTGTGCCTTGGTACAAAACAAGATGAGCATGCTCTTCGTGGTTAAAGGTCCATGTGTAAGGATCTTCTATGCCGTGGGGACCAAAGAAGTAAGTATCGCGGAAATGTTTGGCAGCAGCCCATTCTGTATTGTCGTTACATTTCAGCATGCGAATTCCGTTAAATCCGGCTTCTCTCAAAACTTCCCTAATAAAATCCCCTTTACGGAGTGTGTAATTCGTAAAAGGTGAATTTTCTTTGGCAAATGATGATTCATCTTGAATGAGCTCTTCTTTGAGCCTTGAATAATCATCTCGTTTGTTTGTGTGATTTCGCAAGTAATCCCGGAAACACAGGTTTAATTCGATTTCCGGATGAAATTCCTCATATACATGGAGGTTAAGATCGATATCTCCTCGTTTACTAAAGCCATAGTGCAATGGAATATTGTATTCACCACGATACTGAATTCCTATTTTTTCCAGTTGATCTCGAGCTAGCAATGGATCTTGCACGACAGCGATCATGTCTATCTTAGGCTTAGCAGCCAAGCCTGGCACTGACGTTGAGCCAATATGGTGAATTGCTAAACAATTACTGCCTAATAAGCGCCGCCTCTTTTTCATAAATATGAGGCCAATTTGGGTCATAGGGAACGACTTCAATAATTTTCTTCATAACTCTTTCCTCATAAAATGGCAGCTAGAATTTTGCGTATAGCCTGGCCTTTCAAAATCACTTACGTATCCTAATTTTTCATAGAATGTTTTAGCGCCTTGAAAGCTCATTGTCGCAACGGTTGCCATGTTACATTCTGACTTGCGGCCATAGTCATGTACCGCTTCCATCAGTTTATGTCCCAAACCATTCTTGCGGTAATTAGGGTGGACCCACAATTGATCCGTATAAATGCTGCCGAAAATCATACTCCCATTGCAGCCTGCAATGATTTGATTCCTCTCATCTCTTATAAAAAATGCAAAAGGATGAGCTTCGCCAAATTCAGGTGTCTCTTGATTGATTTTCTGGGTGAGAAAATCGATGTCTGGGCTTGCTGGTGTGGATGTAAATTCTATGTTCATGTACAATCCCCTTTGTACTCAAAGCATTCAAATTCTCCTGCTTTAGAAAAACCAAGACGTTCGTAAATGCGATAACCGGAATCGCTTGAAGCCGATAAAGTTACAGAATGGCAGCCATAATCTTTTGCAATTTTCATAAGAAAAACCATCATATCAGTGCCATAACCTTTTCCTTGAAAATCTTCACTTGTAACAAGGCTGAAAATTCCAGCGCTATCTCCAGAAACGAATAAAATTCCTATGCTTACCGGTTTACCATCTGCATATCCAACAACAAGTTTTTCATCTCTTTGCAATAATTCATCATTCATGCGCTCATAAAAAGCGGATACGTAAGGATCATAAGGCTGCAAAACGCTGATAAAGTCTTGCACTAGAGAGCCATTTATCACCTGCCTAATCATTAAATCTGTTTTCTGCTCAAAGCTAGCAACATTGTTCAGATCACAAATCATAGCGTGCTCGATTGTTTCAATAATAAAGCCGTTTTCGAGTAGAGCTTTTGTCGTGTTAGGGTTATGTGCGCTTGGAGGTATCCACCATGCAAAAGGCTCGCCTTTGTAGCTTCTCTTTATTTGATCAATGCCAGAAGTAGCATCCTGAGGTGCTCCATATGCAATATTAAACATACTTGTTTTTAGAGCGCAATTAATGACGGTCACACCATAAATTTCATGCACGTCAAAACCAAGGTTTTTTGGGAGATATGCAAAATGACTCAGGTGGTTTTGCTCTATTGTGCTGAGTTGCTTGTTATTTAAATTCATTTGTTGTCCTCATAAATTCGTTTCAATTTATCTATCTTGCCACTGGTGATAGCCTCAAGATTATCTGTGATTTTTTGCACGTCCCAATCCCACCATTTGAGAGCAAGCAACATTTGGATTATTTCTTCATCAAACCTTTTGCGAATCTCTTTTGCGGGATTTCCTCCTACAATTGTGTAGGGCTCAACATCTTTTGTGACCAGGCTGTTGGTTCCAATAATAGCGCCATCACCAATTTTTACTCCTTGCATGATGGTTGCACAGTTACCAATCCAAACATCATTGCCGATGATTGTGTCTCCTTTACTCACTACTTGCATGGGGTCTTTTTCTGCCCACTGGCCACCAAAAACCTTAAATGGATAAGTGGAAAAACCATTCATTGCGTGGTTTGATCCATTCATTATGAAACGGACACCGGTGGCGATTTGGCAGAATTTGCTGATGATGAGCTTATCTCCCATGAAGTCAAAGAGGTAAAGCACATTTTTCTCAAAATTGTAGACGTCTTCAGGATCATCATAATAGGTATAATCACCAACAATAATTTGCGGATTTGTTATGATGTTTTTTAAGTATACAGTCCTTGTGACGCCTTCTATGGGATAAAGGGTGTTGGGATTTGGATAGTTTTGTTTATTCATACTTCATCCTCCGTTTTCTCATCCCCCAAAAATCCACCAACCTGCGCATCCCATAGGCTTTTGTAAAGCCCTGCTTTTGCAAGAAGTTCACTGTGGGTGCCATCTTCTACAATCTTGCCTTTATCAAAAACAAGAATGCGATCCATATGCAGCAAGGTTGATAAACGGTGAGCAATGACGATTGTGGTTTTGTTTTGCATCAACTCCCATAAGGATTCTTGGATCATACTTTCCGTGACAGAATCCAGTTGGCTCGTTGCTTCATCAAGAATAAGAATTGGTGCGTTTTTAAGAATGGCTCTGGCGATGGCAATACGTTGACGCTGGCCACCGGAAAGTTTGACACCTCGTTCTCCAACCAGTGAGTCATAACCTTGCGGCAACGTCGAAATAAACTCATGAGCATGAGCTTTTTTAGCAGCTTCGATCACTTCTTCATCGCTTGCATCAATTCGGCCATAACGAATATTCTCCATCAAACTTCTGTGAAACAGTGATGGATCTTGGGGAATCATGGCTATGGAGCCACGTAGAGAATCTTGCGTGACATCCCTGATATCCTGACCATCGGTTAAAATGGCACCATCCGTCACATCATAAAGACGGAGGATCAAATTAACGAAAGTAGACTTACCTCCACCTGAGTATCCAACAAGTCCAACTTTTTGACCAGCAACGATTTCGATGGATTTATTCTGGAAAAGTGGTTCAGTACCTTTGTAATGGAATTTGACGTTATCGAATGTGATTTGGCCATGTGTGCAGTTTAGGGTAGTGGCGTTTGGCTTATCTAGTATTTCTAGGGGCAACATAAGTGCCATCAAACTTTGCTTGCATCTACCGACAGCTTTATTGAACTCATCAACTTCACTCATGGTAAACCACATCATGTGGCCCGTTTCCATTGATAAACCTAAAATGAGAGCAAAATCTCCAATAGTAACCAAGCCTTTTCCATAAAGGTAGACAAGGAAAAAGGTTGAGAATGCCATCATAATAGCAATGAGCCCACCTTGGATACAAGAAAGCATTGTTGAGTATAAATAAGTCTTGGTATAAGCCTTTTGCTGCTTCCCAAAGAATGGTACCATCCTCAAATTCTCATATAGTTTGCGCGCAAAAATGCAGACGTTATTATGATTTGATAGCGAGTCAACTAACTCTCCGACAACAATAGATTCCTCGGACGCCAATTCATCGGACAAAGCAACCAGTCTTTTGGACATCCAAATACTAAAACCGGCAAAGCATGCAAACCAACTGACAAGAATGATGCAAAATATGGGATTCACAAAATAGGCAGCAATAAATGCTGTGATTAATAATGATAGGCCTCTTAGAAAATTTGCTGAGGTAAATGTTATGATTCTGGTAATGCCATCAACTAAATTGGTTATCTGCTTTGAAATTTTCCCAGACAAACTATTTTGATAAAAGCCATGGGAATGCGATAAAGCGTAATCCAACATCCCAGCAATAATCTTATTTTGTATGATGGGTACATATTTAGCCCAAATGTAATTGATTCCTCTCCATGTGAAATTATCAAAAACGATAAAATTTATAACTACCAAGCTTGCCGGCAATACTAAAACAGATACATCACCGTTCTCTACAGCTGGCAGTAGATTGATAAGTTTCTTAATAAGCATGCTATTAAAAGGCCCCCAAAAGCCGGCGGCTACACTAAGGGATGCGCAAAGCATTACAATAAGCTTATGCGATCTTAAAAAATGCCAGATAAACGGAAAAAGTGTTTTTGGCAACCGGTCATTCACCACGATTTACCTCCCCAAGACATACCTCCATCTATGGTAAAGGTAGCACCTGTGACATATTTAGAAGCATTGTTGGATGCAAGGTATAGTATCGAACCGTCAAGGTCAGTTGGTTCAGCAATATCTCCATAAGGAATCAGGGGAATTATTTGCTCTAAGTCAGGTCCATTCATAGGTGTCCTAATCCAACCTGGTGAAACACAATTGATCCTTATTTTATGGGGCGATAATTCACCCACTAAAGTTTTTGTCAAATGAATCACTGCTGATTTGCTAACGCTATAAGCAGCCCCGCATTTTGCAGGAATGGCATCTCCATTCACACTGCCGACATTAATAATCGAGCCATGAATACCACGGTTTTTCATGTGGTTTGCCACTGCCTTAGTAACATACCACACGCCCATCAGGTTCGTTTGGATAATCGACTCAAAATTATCATTATCATCTTCGTCAAAAACAGGCGTAAGAATTGCAATTCCGGCGTTATTAACACAGATATCTATCCTCTCTCCAGCTTGCTCTAACTCAGCAAAGCAACCTTTTACAGATTGTTTGTCTGATACATCCATTTGGATGGCTCTAGCATTATTAAGCTCGGCAGCTAAAGTTTAATTTATCAATACGGCGAGCGGCCAATATCACTTGTGCACCAGCACTTGATAGGCAACGGGCAAAATTGTTCCCCTAAACCACTCGAAGCCCCAGTGATGATGGCTGTTTTTCCATGTAAATCAAAAAGTGTCGTCATTTCATCAATTCCAAAAATTATTTTCTTGCCCATTGTGTGCAGCTTTATCTTGACATACTTTGGTGTTTTATGCAAATATATTCTGTGCGTAGACAGTATGTTTCGTCCAAATAATTGTTTAAAGGAGATCATTTACATGTATCAGCACAGAGTCACTATCAACCCAAAACATGCACCAAGCAATTAATCGGAGAGTCACACAATGAAAAAGTCATCAAAAACAAACTGGATCAATATGAACGAAGTATCAGGGTTCTTGCTCTATTCTGCTTATTTTGCGTGGAAGCGCAAGATTGAAAGCACATTGTTGCCTCATGATCTCACTCATGTTCAGTTTATGCTTTTGATGACGCTTGGGTTTTTGAAGAAAGACGGTGCAGATGTATCACAAAATGACCTTGCCAAGTTTTTGAGTTTTGATGTGACCATGACGTCTCAGGTGTTGCGGGCTCTAGAGAAGAGAGGATTACTCAAGCGCTCTCAAAAAGAAGGAGATGAGCGCTCTAAATTTTCAGAATTAACAGATGCAGGTAGTGCTAAAATACAAGGTGCTGCAAAAGATTTACTCAAGGCCGAAGAGTCCTTTTTCAAAAGTTTAGGGGAAAATAAGCCTGGCTTTGATGAGCATTTGCGCGGCATTTTACAACAACAAACAGCGGATGCAGCATGAGTAAGATTATCTTTTTAAATGGATGTGGCTCTAGCGGCAAAACTTCCATTGCAAGAGCCATTCAGCATGAAAGCCCAGAGCTTTGGCTAAGTTTTGGTGTTGATACATTCATTGATATGATTCCATTCGGAAGACAAGAGCCGTACTTGAAATTTATTCCAGGGCAAAATGATCGTGGCCCAATAATGCATGTCGAATCAGGACCGGAAGGAGGGAAACTATTTAGCGTTATGCCGCAGTTTGCTGAAATGCTAGCCGCCAGCGGAAACAACCTTATTATCGATGAAGTGTTGTTTGATGAAGAGGCTTTAAAAGAGTATGTCCACCATTTAAAGACTCATACAGTTTATTACATCGGCGTTTTTTGTGATCTAGCAGTTATGCAAGAACGGGAAGTTTTAAGACGGGATCGGTGCATAGGTCTTTCTAATGATCAAATCGATAGAGTGCACCAAGGCGCCCTAAATTCATATGATTTTAAAGTCGATACAACTGCCATATCTCCTTTTGAAGCGGCACGCAGGATACTCAAGTTTGTGGATGATACTCCTGCGCCAGAGGCATTTCAATCATTAGGAAAGCGAGGGTAGATCATGACCATCACCTTCAAACCACTCCATGAATCACATTTTCCACTACTGCTAAAGTGGCTGGAGACGCCGCACGTCAAAAAATGGTGGGACCAAGATGTGACGTATACGATGGAGTTGGTGAAAGAAAAATATAGTTCATATGTCAAAGGCTATAAGCTTGAAGGTGGTGTACAGAAACCTATTCAAGCTTTCATTATCTATAGCGACCAAAATCCTGTTGGGTACATCCAGATTTATAATGCATACGATTTTCCTAGAAGTAAGTCACTCTTAGGCTTACCAGAAAACTTGGGGGCATTTGATATCTTTATTGGCGAAGCAGCGACCTTGCAACAAGGGTTAGGCTCAAAAGCAATTTTTGAATTTCTCAGGCTGCATGGCAATCAGTACTCTTATATTTTCGCCGATCCAGATATTAATAATCTTTCTGCCATCAAATGCTACGAGAAAGCAGGCTTCAAGAAGGCATCAGAACAGGCAGATACTCGAGAGATGTGGATGTTAAAGGATTTATCCTTAAGAAACGATCCGTTACCAACCATCCAAAAACTTATTAAAGAACGCTACGTTGATTCTAAAGCCGTATTCTGGGCAGGATCAGTTTCAGAGGCTCGAGGAACAAGTGCGTCTGATTTGGATCTTATTATTGTTTTTGAAGAAGTAGCGCACGCTTATAGAGAAGCCTTTATTTACGACGGCTGGCCCATTGACGCATTTATTCACGATCTAGAAATGCGGTATTTCTGCGGCAAACTTGAGGCAAGCGATGGTAAGCCTGCGCTCATTAATATGATCCTACAGGGCCAAGAAATATTAGTGCAAAACTCTGTGAGTATCAAAGCTAAGTCTATCGCTGCTGACGCTTTAGCAAATGGTCCTGATATCTGGACTCAACCTCAAATAGATAAAGAGCGTTTTCTCATCACGGATATCTTGGATGATATTAAGTCTCCCAAAAATAAAGAAGAGCAAATAATCTCTTCCGTTCATTTGTTTGAACCTCTGTTGCAGTTTTATTTTAGAGCCGCGAGAAAATGGACGGCTAGCGGCAAATCCTTGATGCGACTTTTTAAAACAGAAAATCCAGAGCTTGCTGATGAATGGACTACGGCTTTTGAAAGCTTGGTTAAAACAGGTGATTCTACAGCAGTTGAGACTGTTGTGACAAAGATATTGGAACGACATGGTGGCTACTTGTGGGATGGCTTTAGGTCTGATGCGCCAGCAGACTGGAAAGAATGCGATGAAAACAAAATCCTCGATGAACTTAAATCAAGAGAGCCAATCTTCCATCATCCTGAAAAGTTTGGAAAAACAAAAGCAGATATTTCTAAACAAATGTGTGATGAATTTTGGGAAGTCGGTGCATCAGGTAATGTCTACACCAAACCAGACGTCATAGAAACTCTACTCGAGCGTTATAACAACCCAGATTATCAAGATATTTGGGAAGCTAAAAACTTTGAGCTCACCAAAATCGCACCGGATAATTATTTACTTACCTACACTCTTATCCAAGACAAAACAAGAGTCACAAGAAGATCAACACTTTGGCGAGCCGTAAATGGTGATTGGAAGATCCTCTATCACCAAGGAACCTTGATTGAGGGAGGTAGCGTATGACACAAACACACCGTTTTAAAGTTGATAAGTTAATACGTGATAAGCTGCCACAGATTATGCGCGCATCAGGAATTCAGGTGTTCGAACGAGCTATGGAAAAAGATGAGTATTTGAAAAGGTTAAAAGACAAACTTCTTGAAGAAGCAAAAGAAGTTATAGCAAGCGGATCTGCAAAAGAAATGCGAGAAGAATTGGCAGATTTGCTGGAAGTGATGTTAGCACTTGCTAAGGCTTATGGGATGGAATTTGCAGATATACAGCAAGTAGCTGAGCAAAAAAGAGCAGATAAAGGAGGATTCGATAACAGAATTTATAATGCTTTTGTTGAGATTGAAGCAGGCAACCCAAGTCTTGGATATTACAGAACTCGGCCAGATCAATATCCCGAGGTAAAATAAAATGAAGAGCGTAATTTTTAAAAGAATTATGATTTTTGGCAGACCTGGTAGCGGAAAATCAACCTTTGCAACATGGCTTTCTGAAGTCTTAGGATTGCCACTTCATCACCTTGATAAACATTTTTACGTCAATAATTGGGTTGAACGAGATTATAATGAATTTCTTCAAATTCAGAAAAATATTGTAGATACTGAATGCTGGATTGTTGATGGAAATAGCACGCGTTCTCTTGAAATGCGGTGGGCTAGTGCAGATTTGGTGATTTATTTTAACTTCCCTAAAGTGATTTGTGCTTATCGCATTTTCAAAAGATTTTTAAAGCCTAATCAATTCTTTGATGATAGAGCGCCTGGATGTAAGGAGAAAATCCGCTTCCCTCTTTTAAAGTATATGTGGGGTTTTGAGGAGAGAGTTGCTGAAGATATTAAAATTTTAAAAGAACGCTATCCGCAGGCGGTATTTAAAGAGATTAGGTGTGATAATGATCTGAACAAATTAAAAAACGAATTTACGGATAAATTATGAATAAAATAATCCTCTACATTGCAACTTCGCTTGATGGCTTTGTCGCAGATACAAATGGCGGCGTGGATTGGCTCCCGCACCCGAAGGACGACTCTGAATTAGAAGCGGTCGGTTATAAAAGTTTAATGTCCCGTATCGATATAATTTTAATGGGAAGCCGAAGCTACAAACAAATTTTAGGTTTTGGTGAATGGGGTTGGCAGGATAAACACACTTATGTTTTCACCTCCAAAAAAATTGAAACCGATAAACCCTATATCAGTATTACGCACGATAGCCCACTTGAATTTATGGCAAGCCTGAAAGACCGAAAATCATATAAAGACATCTGGTTACTAGGCGGCGCTCAATTTGCCCAAAGCTTTGCACAAGAAGGCTTGATTGATGAAATCATTCTTACAGTTGTCCCCCAAACTTTAGGAGGTGGCATACCACTACGTTTAAGTTTTGAAAATTTTGATTTAACAACTGAAAAATCCCTGACGGATGGGATGGTTCAAAAAATTTATTTGCGGAAAGAGTTATGAAAATTAAATTTGAAAAAGTAACAAGAGCTCATTTAGACACTATTTTTAAATGGCTTACTGAACCTCACGTTATGGAATTTTGGGATAATACAGATGCGCATAAAGATGACATTGTCAATTTTGCTGAAGGGCGAAAAACACCATCGTCTTATGCAGATGGACAGTATGTTTATTGGATTGCATATCTTGAAGATGAAGCTTTTGCAATGCTGATGACCATTCAGGAAACGCATAAGGAAGATATAGGTGAAGAAAAACTTAAAAGACTTTCAAAAACAGGTCATACCTACGGCCTCGATTACATGATCGGTAACCCTAAGTTTTTCGGCAAAGGCTATGGATCTCAAACCTTATCTGATTTTATCGATTATTTCCGCGAAATTGTTGACCCCAAAGCAGATACATTCATAATCGACCCTGCTAGTGATAACCCCAAAGCAAAGCATGTTTATATGAAAGCCGGCTTCAAACATGTGTGTGATTTCATGATGGAAGGTGACGTTAGTGGTGCAGGCAAAGTTCATCATCTACTCATCAGAAAATTTGATCCAGCGATTTCGATTATTCAAGCAACGATGGATGATTATCCCTGCATTCAAAATATGGCGCGTTTCTACGTTTATGATTTATCAAGAGACTGCGGCTCGATCTCATCTGATTGGGCTATTCCGGAAGATGGGCTTTATGAGAGCTTTGATTTTAAAAATTACTTTGAAGAGTCATCGAGAAAAGCATTCTTAGTTAAAGTTTATGATGAGATAGCCGGCTTTGTCCTACTTAATCAAGCATCTGAAGATGCCACAAACACCTGGAACATGGGTGAGTTTTTTATTATCGCTAAATTCCAAAGTGTGGGCATTGCGACTCGTGTTGCTAAACAGATATGGAATATGCATCCAGGCATGTGGGAAGTTTCCGTTATCCCTAATAATAAGTCAGCCTTAAAGTTTTGGGGAAAGTCTATCAGTGAATTTACCTCTGGTACTTTTAATAAGCAAATCAAAGAGGTTAGTTATGATGAGCATTGCCCTCGAAGAATCATTTTTGAATTTGATACGCAAAATATCATCAATCAAAATACAGTTCCCCAGTTTGTTGTACGCACGTCACAACTTTCTGATATCGACGCCATGGTCTCACTTTCAAAAGCAAAGCGGTTAGCTTATGAGAAAGCCCAACCACAGTTTTGGCGTTATGCTGGAGAAGAAGGCGATAACACACAGCGACGGTGGTTTAAAGAACTGCTAGAGGACAAAAATTATGTGATGTTTACTGCGGAAAACGGCACCCAAGGAATCCTTGGATTTGTTATTGGTAAGCTCATGCCTGCTCCAGAAGTTTATAATCCTGGAGGACTCACTCTTATGATCGATGATTTCTGCGTAAAATCCGAAAACCTTTGGCAATCTGTTGGGGCAAGGTTAATTGAAGAGACGAAGGCTGCGGCCAAGTCTAGAGGCGCCACTCAAATCCTTGTAGTATGCGGCGCTCATGACCATCCAAAACGCAAATTCTTGAGCGAACAGAATTTATCCATTGCATCTGAGTGGTTTGTAGGGGGTATTGTATGAGAAAATTGTTGTGTTGTTTACTATTTGCGTTTTTACTCCTGCTCACTGAGCATGTATTAGCTCTGGATATTAAAATCATGGAGCAAAAATTAGAACAACATCAGAATCAATTACCGAAAGGTGATATAATGCAAACCACTTATGTAAAAAGAGTAATTGATTATATGTATGAGTTCGATCAAGAACTGAGGAACTTGTTTATTAAACATCAAAGTGATGAGCAGCTTGGAAGATTGCTCAAAAAATTAGATGCATTTCACACTGCTCGTATGAAAGAAATTCTTGAAGTTCATGGATGGATTGTGATTTCAAAATTTGGAGCAGAATATGATAAGAAAGCTTGGTTAATAATACAACACGCAGATGATGATCCATTCTTTCAAGCTGGTGTTTTATTTCTTCTCGAAAGACTGGCTAATAGAGGGGAGACGGATCAAAAGAATTATGCATATCTTTACGACCGGGTAGCTGCAAAATTTCATCAGATAGGCTTACTGCAAAAATACGGTACACAAGTTGATCTTGTAAAAGATAACATTAAACTACAACCTTACGAAGGTAATATAAAAGATATAGATAAGCATAGAAACGCAGTTGGTTTAGAGCCATTAGCTGATTATTTAAAGAAAATTAAAGAGATATATAAACAATGAGCGTTTTACATATAATTCCAGATCTTGCACGCAAACTCATAGCGGAGCAATTTCCTGAATATTCCAATTTACTTATCGTTGATGTTGAAAAACAAGGCCATGATAACCGTACCTATAGGCTAGGCGATGACATGCTCATTCGTATGCCAACAGCCGCAGATTACGCTTTAAAAGTTCCAAAAGAGCAAGAGCTACTGCCTGGGTTAGCAAAACGTTTAAGCGTTAGCATTCCGGCTCCAATTAAAATGGGCAAACCTTCAGCATATTATCCATATCCATTTTCTATATACAAATGGCTACCTGGAAAAAGCATCAACCTACTGACGTTGACCGATCAAGAAAAGGAACAACTTGCCTTTGATCTCGCCAAATTTTTAAAAGAGCTACAAGCGATTACCGACATTAAAGGTCCTGAGCCTGGTCAACACAACTGGTGGCGTGGCGATCATGTCAGCATTTACGATAAAGGCGCCAGAGAGCAAATTGCAGAGCTGGCTAATTTTATAGATGCTCCCCGAGCACTAGCTTTATGGGATCAGGCGTGTGCGACGAGATGGAATAAACAACCAATCTGGATTCATGGAGATTTTGCGATTGGCAATATACTTATGGATAGTGGAAAACTATCAGCAGTCATTGATTTTGGGGGCGCTGCAGTTGGTGATCCCGCCTGTGATCTTGTGATTGCATGGACGTATTTGAGCGGCAAAGCTCGTGAGACTTTTATATCAAAAATGGATATGGACCCAGATACATGGCTCCGAACCCGTGCCTGGGCACTTTGGAAAGCAACTTTCGAACTGTGTCAGATAGCAGATAAGAACAGCCAGGAAGCTGAATTACAGAAACGAATTATTGATGAGGTTATGAATGGATAAAACTTTAGAAACTTATCTCAGCCTTTGTACAGAGGTTTACGAATTAAGCAAGCCAAACCCACCAGAAGATGCATATGCTTTTTATCGTGATTATGCCATGAAAGCGAACGGTCCTATTTTAGAGCCGATGTGTGGCACAGGTCGGTTTTTACTCCCATTAATTGAAGATGGATTTGATGTGCATGGCTTTGACGCAAGCGATCATATGCTTGGAGTCTTGCATGCTAAAGCCGAGACTAAAAATCTAAAACCTACTGTATGGAAAGGCTTTGTTGAAGATTTAAAACGTCCAGAAAAATACAATTTGATTTTTATTCCCAGCGGGTCTTTTTGTTTAATCACCGATCTTGAGCAAGTAGAGCAGTCACTTAAAGTCATTTATGACCATTTAAACGACGGTGGTATTTTCTTATTTGAGGCTGAAACTTTAAACGCTGTTCCTCAAGTAGGTATATGGCGCGGCTCGGTATGGCCTAAACCGAATGGCCAAAAAATTATCTTAAGTGGACTTGCTACAATGCAAGACGATATCTGTACCAGCCTGTGTAAATATGAACTATTGGAAGCGGGAAATATTATCCATACAGAAATTGAAGAGCTGAGAGTGAAAATTTATGAGCAGGATCAGTTGATGGAAATGCTAAAAGCTGCCGGATTTAAACACATCAGAACGCTCAAAGCTTTTGATCAATATTCAGGTCCGGCTAAACAAGATGAGTCTATTGTGTATGAATGCAGAAAATAAAATTACCATAAAATCTGTAAACCTTGATGATGCAAGGCTGCCTTCAGTTATTCATGGCGCAATTGGCAATCCTTCGCCAGAAAAAGTTCTAGAGGTGATTGGAAGCTATAAGAATTCAGATCATTCAATCACTGGGGCCTTTATAGGTGATATTCTTGTGGGAATTTTAGGCCTCTATAAAACAAGTAAAATTATTACCATTCGCCACATCAGCGTACCTTTGAGCTACCAAAGACAAGGGATTGGAACGTTGCTTTTAGAAGAGATAAAGAAACAGTGTGAAGGCTGTAAGATTGTGGCTGAAACAGATGCGGAATCAGTAGATTTTTATGCTAAATCAGGTTTTGCCTGCCATGAGTTTAAGGGGAGATATGGGAATTTAAGATACAAATGTGAGTTTAGTCTATGAGTTTTAATGGATAATTTTTTATAGGAGGTACTGTAATGACTACCAATGCAATAAAACCAGATGATATTTTGTCTGATAGTGAAAATTTTGTAGAACTAAATGGACTGACTGTTCGTAAAGGATCAATAGCTGCTTTTCTAAAAAATATTGATCTTTTTGAAGATTCAAATTCAAATGAAGCGCAGAAAGCTGCAGCTCTTGAGATGATAAAAGAATTAGCCCCAGCAATCATAGCAGCTGGCCTTCATAGACATGCAACATTTAAGAACAAAATTATCGAAGATATTTTATGCGACCTATGAAGCAATGTACTAAATCCTACCTCTCTTTAATCATCTGGATTGTGCTACTCATAGCAATTGGTGGGGTCATAGGCTCTTTAACGAAGCCAGAGATTAGCACCTGGTATAGCACCTTAAATCGCTCCACCCTGACACCACCAAATTATGTATTCCCGGTTGCTTGGACTATTTTATACGGGATTATTGGCATTTGTGGCTGGCTCATTTGGCGTGAGCCTTCATTTCGCAAGCTCAGTGTTATCAAAACCTTATATTTGACTCAGCTCATATTAAACTGGAGCTGGACGCCTTTATTTTTCGGCTTCTACTTCACTGGACTTTCCCTAGTGGTTCTGAGCACTATGGATATTCTGGTCTTTGCGCTCATTTGCCTAGCTTACCGAAAAATAAAAGTGGTTTCGCTGCTTATGATTCCTTATCTGTCATGGATTCTGTTCGCAAGCTACTTAAACTTTTACATATGGCAGTATAACTGAGTGAAGATTAGCAATGGTGGTCAAGCATAAAAAACATAAACGTCGTATTTTTATCCATGTAGACGGTTACAACTGAAACACAGGGTATTATGAGTTACAAAGAACGAGTCGACAGAGTGATTAATTTCATAGGCAAGCATCTTGATGAAGAGCTGAGCTTAGATGAGATTTGCCGCATCGCTTGTTTTTCAAAATATCATTTTCATCGGTTGTTTACGGTCTACACTGGGTTACCTTTAATGGGCTATATCAAGTGGCTGCGGCTTAAACGGGCTGCTCACCAACTGATTGTGCACAAAGAGGAGACGATTATTAACATTGCTTTGGATGCAGGTTTCGAATCCCATGAGTCATTTAGTCGGGCTTTTAAACAAGTTTGCGGGCAAAGCCCCAGCGAATTTAGGCTTAAATCAAGTTGGCATACATGGGAGGTGCCGCCTTATTCAT
>CAZGZC010000005.1:0-12223 GCA_964529685.1 uncultured Candidatus Midichloriaceae bacterium
TCTTTTGATATCTCTGTAATCTTAGGATTACCTGCCATTGCTACAAATACCTGTTCCTTATTGTAATCTGTGAACTCTTTAGTTGCTTCAACGATCTCTTTTGATATCTTTTCAGTAATATTAGGATTACCTGCCATTGCTACAAATACCCGTAAGTCTTTAGCTGCTTCAAGGATCTCTTTTGATATCTCTGTAATCTTAGGATTACCTGCCATTGCTACAAATACCTGTTGCTCCTTGTAATCTGTGAACTCTTTAGCTGCTTCAAAGATCTCTTTTGATATCTTGTCAGTAATATTAGGATTACCTGCCATTGCTACAAATACCCTTTGCTTATACTTTTCTTCACATTGTAAGTCTTTAACTCCTTCAACGATCTTTTCTAATATCTCTGCAGGAGTATTTTTATGACCTGCCATTGCTTCAAATACATCTATCTTATAGTCTGTATAGAGCTTTTTAGCTTCTTCAAAGATCTCTAATATCTCGTTAGGACTAACATCAATTTCTTTTATTAATCTCTTTGTAGCATTTTCAATATCTTTCATGTTTTATACTTTATTAGTCTATTATTACTTATATAATATCAATATTATTAAATTATACAAAATAAATATTAAAGATTTATTACAAAATTATATTTTTAATGATTGTGATCGTAGTTTTCTATTATCAGTTTAAAAAACTACCTGCTGAACGTAAAATCTCAGCAGCAAGTGGTGCTGCAACCCAACCACCAGTTGTGAAACCAACATTTAATTTATTTGGCTTTGGCTCATCTACTGCAACATATATAATGTATTTGGGGTTATCTATTGGCAAAGCACCTAAAAAAGAGACTAAATTACAATTCTTCTTCACATATATGCCATTTTTAATCTTTTCTGCTGTACCAGTCTTTCCACCAATATCATATCCTGGCACTTTAGCTTTCTTTGCATACCCTTCTTCAACTACGCGTCGCATTATTTTTCTCATTACCTGAGAAGTACTTTCTTTAAACACCCTTACCCCTTCTGGTTGTTTGGTTTGTTTTAAGATTGTTGGCTTATACAGTATCCCACCATTAGTTACAGCAGCTATTGCTTGAACTGTATGAAGAGCAGTAACTGCAATTCCATATCCATAGCTAATTGTCACCAAATAGACATCGTTCCATTGTTTTTTATTAACATGGATTGGTTTACTTTTCTCACTAATTTCAATATCAATTGGAGATAGCATGCCTAAGTTTCTTAGATACTCTTGCTGCTTCTCTACTCCTATTTTTATTCCTATTTGACCAACTCCTTTATTCGATGAAAAGATTAGTACTTCTGGCAATGTTAGATTGGTTTTGTGAAATCTATAGTCATTTATTAAATACTTACCTAGCTTTAAAGGTTGAGAAACATTGAATGAATCTGAAAGCTTCACAACGCCTGTATCTAAGCCAATGGCTAGTGTAAGAATTTTGAAAGTTGATCCCATTTCATATAGTCCTAGGCTTGCTCTATTAAACATAGCTTCTGAATTGCTTTTTGGAGCATTAGGATTAAAATCTGGTAAGCTTACAAGGCTCACAACTTCACCACTATTAGCATCCATAATTACTACCATACCACCTAAGGCCTGGTGATTAGTAATAGATCGATTTAAAGTATTTCTAACTGCAGATTGGATCCTAATATCCATTGAAAGGTATATATCTTCTCCGTCACAAAGTTTATCATCAAACCGCTTCTCAATTCCTGAGATACCATGCTGATCTATATCGACAAAGCCAACAACATGAGAGCAATTGTTCTCATGAGGATAGAATCTTTTAGTATCATTTATTAAATAAACTCCTGGTAAACCTAAAAATTTAAGTTTAGCTGAAACACTAGGTGTTAAGTGTCTTTGTATCCAAACAAACTTTCTACCAGAAGCTACATTCTTTTTTATTTTTAATAAATTCTTTTCTATAGCGTCATCGCTAAATAAAATCTCACAAATTTTCTTCAGTGTCTTATCAGTATCTATAATTTCTTCCGGCTTTATATAGATGGATTTTGTTGGAAGATTGACAGCAAGAATATGTCCATTCTTATCAAAAATCCTGCCGCGTGTTTGAGATTTATACACAATCATCTCTGGTGTTAGCTTTGGATTAATACATAAATCAACAATTTTAAAAATCAGACAAAAATATAGAAATATCATGAATGATAAAACAATCTTCGTCTTTAAAAGTATCTGAGGTTTAATTAAGTTTTTTTGAAGCGTATCATACTTAATATAATTTAAGATTATATTAATTCTCTCACGCTTTCTCAACACTATTTTGAGTTTTTACCCTCTTGTCAATAAGAACAGAAGCAATAATGATCATTATACCACCTATTATCATATTGATAGAGATATTTTCTCTGAAAAATAACGCACCAACAAGCATTGATATCAGTAACTCTAAATATCTAAAGGGCGCTAAGAATGAAGCATTTGCTAATGAAAAAGCCTTAAGTATGCAAAATAAAATTAAATTAGCTCCAATTCCCAGAATAAAAAATAAACCAAGGCTATTTGAGTCAATCCCTAAGAACTCTGTGCCAGGTATTAGAGATGAAAAGATTGCACTGAATAAATTGGAATAAAAAATCATTACGAGAGTCTTTTCTCCTTTATTCAACAGCATTTTATTAAGTATATCAAGCGTTGCAAAAAGGATACTAGCAATGATGAAAATCCATGAAAAAAGGGGCAATGCTATGTTCTTTGGCGATAAGGTCAAGATACTTCCAGAGAAACCAATGATTGTCGCTATCATTGTTTTTAAACCAACTTTTTCTTTTAAAAAAACTCTAGAAAGTATCAAAGTAAACATTGGTATTGTAAAGCTTGTTAATGTTACAGTTGATATTGGTACAAATCGCATGCCGTAGCACCAAAATGATATTGCTACTGCTAAAATTCCGCCGCGTATTATATGGATGAATATTTTATCTGTCTTTAAAACAGAGATTTTATAATAAAAAATAGATGGCAGTAGAATAATAGTACTAGATAAAAATCGCCAAAATGATATTGTTGATGGTGATATGGTATTCCCAAGAACTTTTGTTATTGTATCATTTGTAATGCTTATGAATAAACTTAGGATAAACCATAGAGCTGACTTTGAACTATTATTCATTTATCAGAAAATTATACTCTATAATTTAATATACTTATAATTTTCTTCTCAGCAGTTTGTTCATCAACTCCTGTAGCTAATGCATATTCAACAGCTAATCTACAAATTGCTTCCTTATAAAGCATTTTCTCACTGTATGATGAACCTTCATAACAATCACGTGCAACAGCGGCAATTAGAGTTGGCTTACCAGAATTGATCTTTGTATTATAATCCTGAGCTATTTTCGGCCAATTACCCTTTTTTATTTTAGATTTTTGCTTCAGTATTGCAAGAGCTTCTTCAAGTTCATTTTGAGAGCTCAAATGACGTAAACCAGTCTTTGATGCACGTCCCTTAGGTACCCTAATAACAACGTTGTTTTTTATTGTAGAAACAACAAAAAAACTCATTTTATTTCCTGCAATTTCTTCTTCTTCTTCAGATTGAATTGTTCCTACTCCATGTGTTGGATACACAACCATATCACCCACTTTAAATGTACTTATCTTAGAATTTAGTTGAGATGTTGCCATGTTTAGTATGTAAAAAGTTACTTTAAGACATTTTTAGCTTAGGTATACTACCTGTAGTAGAAATACACATAAACATAAATACGAGCGTCATTGTAACATGCTTTTACTGATTAGTAAAGTGACTATTAGATTTTTCTATCTTTATTCTTAACTCCTTATTTTCTTTCGTCTTTTTTCGTCTCAGAAGATTAGAACGTAATGCCTTATCTGAAGAATTACGGGAGGGTGTAGTTTTTTTGTTATTTGGGGCCTTAGAAGGCATAAAAAACTACTTTTTCTTTTGATCCTCTATAGGTTTTTGATCAGGTTCAACTTCTTTAGCGTTGTTTTCAGTTCCTTTGTCTTCTTCAGCACAAACTGGTACAGAAGAAAGTGCAATTGCAACTGCTGCAGCAATAGTTAACAATTTTTTCATTTTACAAATTTAATTATTTAATTAATTTAAGTTAAAAAGGATTCTTAAAATCCTTGGGTTATATTATGTTTTTGCTTTACACATAGTTAACATTATAAACTCTACATCATAAAATTAGAAATACAATTTCCTTGAGAAAAATTTTCAGTAAAATTTATTTATAATGTGTGATTTTCGCTACATAATTTTTAGTCCTATCAAGAGCTATTTTTAGCTATATATTTTTTTATAATGTTCATAAACAATCTCAACAGATAATGCATGCAGGAGGAACAGGTACAGCAGACTTGAAAAACATGAAGATCAAATTCTTGCTAATCAATAGCTAAAGATATCAATATGAGAACCATAATTCAAAATTACATCACTTTTATAATATAGTTTTAATCTTTATTGTATATAAAGTTATTTTGTTGAATATTTAAACTTGTAATAAATAATAATCTGAAAGATAATAAAAATACAGAGGTTTTATAACCTGAAAATGAAATAAATAAAATATAGTAAAATGAAAAAAATAGATCATGAATTTGATTTTATAGCATTCCTTAAAGAGCTTAAAGGATTCCAAGAATTAGATAATCAGTTTGCACTGACAGAATTTAATTAGGTCATAAATTTCACACTATGGAGTAGGAATGGGAATAGGATCAAAAGATTTTATCAAGTACTGAGTGGCACAACAGGAACATCCAAAACGAGAGAAATCGATCTAGGGTTTAGCAATTAACAAATTGAAGTTGTTGGTTAATTGAGTTATTTCTTATTCTCCTTCGCGTCTTCAAAGTCAGCATCAACTACCTTTTCATCTTTTGGTTCTTCTTTTGAGTCAGCAAAATCACCTGCATTGTTTTCCTGAGCGCTTTGAGAATAGATATGTTGTCCTATCTTCATAGACTCCTGAGTCACAGCTTCAACACCATTGTTAATAGCCTCAACATTATCATCTTGCATAGCAGCTCTAAGTTCAGCTATAGCTTTCTCTATTGAATCTTTCTCAGCTTGAGGGAGCTTGTCAGCATACTCTTTTAGGCTCTTTTCAGTTGAGTAGATTATACTATCGGCTTTGTTCTTAGCCTCAATTAATCCCCGGCGCTGCTCATCAGCTACAGCATTAGCCTCAGCATCACGCACCATTTTCTCAATTTCAGCATCGTTTAGGCCGCCAGATGATTGGATTGTAATACGCTGTTCTTTACCACTAGCTTTATCTTTCGCAGACACATGTAAGATACCATTAGCGTCTACGTCAAATGTCACTTCAATCTGAGGTAATCCACGAGGAGCAGGAGGAATGCCTTCCAAATTAAACTGTCCTAGGAGTTTATTATCTGCTGCCATTTTCCTCTCGCCTTGATAGACTTTTATGGTGACAGCTACCTGATTATCATCTGCAGTTGAGAAAGTCTGACTCTTCTTAGTAGGGATAGTTGTATTTCTTTCAATCAGAGGTGTAAATACTCCGCCAAGCGTCTCAATTCCAATTGATAGAGGTGTTACATCTAGTAGTACAACATCAGTTACATCTCCACTTAACACAGCCCCCTGGATTGCAGCACCTATCGCTACAACCTCATCAGGGTTAACTCCTTTATGTGGCTCTTTACCGAAGAATTCCTTAACTTTTTCAACAACCTTAGGCATACGAGTCATACCACCTACTAGCACTACATCATGTATTTCATTAAGTGAGATGCCTGCATCTTTGAGAGCTAGCTCACAAGGCTTCATTGTACGAGCAATTAGGTCATCTACAAGGCTCTCAAGCTTAGCTCTAGTCATTTTAAGATTTAAATGTTTAGGACCAGATGCATCAGCTGTAATATATGGGAGGTTTATCTCAGTCTCCATAGCACTAGATAATTCAATTTTAGCTTTCTCAGCAGATTCTTTTAACCTCTGTAAAGCTAATTTATCATTTTTAAGATCGATTCCATTGCTATTTTTAAATTCCTCACATAGATAGTCTAGGATCCTCAAGTCAAAGTCCTCACCGCCAAGGAAAGTATCACCATTAGTTGATTTAACTTCAAATACTCCGTCGCCTATCTCGAGGATAGATATATCAAATGTACCACCACCAAGGTCATATACAACTATTGTCTTGGTACCACTTTTATCTAGTCCGTAAGCAAGTGCAGCTGCGGTAGGCTCATTTATAATACGTAATACATCTAAACCAGCAATTCTACCAGCATCTTTTGTAGCTTGACGTTGCGAGTCATTAAAGTAAGCAGGAACAGTTATCACAGCCTGAGTAACTTTATGTCCGAGGAAGCTCTCAGCTGTCTCTTTCATTTTCTGGAGGATCATAGCACTTATTTGGCTAGGAGCATACTTCTCACCTTTCACCTCAACCCAAGCATCTCCATTGGCCGCATTTGTTATTTTATATGGCACCTTTGATGCTAACTCTTTTGTCTTAGGATCATCATTCCTACGGCCAATTAATCTCTTAACTGCAAAGACAGTGTTGCTTGCATTTGTCACAGCCTGACGCTTAGCTGGTTCACCTACAAGTCTTTCACCGTTGTCAGTGAAACCTACAATTGATGGAGTAGTTCTTCTACCCTCAACATTTTCAATGACACGTGTAGTTGTACCATCCATAATTGCAACACAAGAATTAGTAGTACCAAGGTCAATTCCAATGACTTTACTCATTTTTTATATTCTTTGATTATTATTTACTATTTTTACATATATATATATAGGAACTGAATTTTAGAAAACAAGAGAAGATTGCATCCTATATTTATTAATATTAGTATGCTCAGTCTTCTCTCTACTATAAATAGAAGTCATCCTAGAAGATTGTCTGATTCTGTGCATGTATAAGTATGGATGTTATCTTTGGAGAGATAGATAAGTGCAATTTAATATTCTTAATGACTGGTATTTTACATATAAAAATTTTCTAATTAAAAACAGTTTGTGTTTTTTCGCTAGAGTTTATTCTCCGATCTCCCTCTGCACTATACTGCTTTTGCTAAAAACTTCAGCGAAGTTATCCTTAGCCTCTTTTGTAGAGAATTCATAGCCAGCAACCCCAATTTCACGGAACAACTTATTTAAAAAGTCAGTTATTTGCTCTAATATTGAAATATTTGTTGCTTCTATTGGCTTGTTTACAATTTTCTGTAATGTCTCCTTTCCAAGTCTTTCAAAAACCTTCACTACTGTTTCGAGATATTTTTCAGCCCGTTGTGGAGAAAGTGCTTTTGCAAGATTTGAATAAGTTTTAAGCCTTCCTTCTTCCAGGTTTGGTTCATCATTCCCCATGTCTAGATCTCGTAAATAAGCATTAATTGCATTAATTCCACTTTGGAATGGATGTTTAATAATATTAGATGATTTGAGAAATTTATATAATTCTATTTGAAGCTGACGTGCTTCTAATGAATGATAGTTTATTACGAAATACTCATAGCATTCCCGTATGCTTGGTGTGCTCAATGCAGGCTCCTCGCGGTGTGTAAGACTTTTTTGCTCAACTTCAGATCCAACTGAGAGTGTTACATAATATGATAGGTTTCTCACGAAGGGTTCAATAGCTGACACTGGATATTGTTGCACAACTTTTGCTATTTGTCTAAAAAGCTCTTTGCTCTCTTTTGTTTGCCTCATAATTAAATTTTATTTATTTTTTTATTCACTGATTTTCGGTATACAATTTTTTTTGTAAAAGTTACAGTAAATCACTGTAATAAGTTGATAAAAAATGAATCAATTTCGCTATTTATTAAAGATTATATTACAGAAATAGCATTTAGGCTCCCCAAAGCTCTCTTTTATAAACCCAACCTTTATGACGATTACTTAATGTAATCTTACACCAATCACCTTTACACTCAATTAACTTTGCAATGAATCCTTTTTCAGCTATTGCTATGACTTTCGATCTATTATTTGGCAATCTAAAGATATTAGTACCCTTGTCATTAATAATCTTAACATATTTTCTGCCATCTAACATAGCCTCATGAATCCAACCTTCATTACCTTCTGAGTCTTTTATTTGTCTCCAGTTGTCAAATTCTGCTGTTATTTGCACAGGATTTAACGTACATTTGTAGTTAAACTTTAGTTGTTCAGTAATACTAGGCCCAACTCTCACATTTATATCTTTTGATTTTAACGTCACATACCTGGGTATTGGAAGCCCTGTGACAATACCAATATTCTCATTTGCATGAACGTTATTAAAAAAAAGACTAATTACTAGCAGTATTGGCTTCAGGCTTTGTATCTTCGTTGTTTTCAGTTGATGATGCGACTTGAGCAGGTTCATTGTTTGTCGAATATAGAGATTCAATCGCATACTTACACAGTTCTTCAAATGGTACACCATTCTCTATAGAAAGTTTTTGTAATTTTTCAAGAGCATCTATAACACTCTTAGGTATTACACCACCTCTAGTATCTTGTATAAACTTAGATTGAAAATGTATCGGGTGATGTTTTTGCTCAGGAGATCCGACAAAGATAGCTACTTCTGATGCTTGTCCACCGAAGGCACACGGAACATTGATCTTAGTAACATTTCTAGGTCTAAGTTCTTTTCTTTTTGGCATTATATTTAATAAATAATCATTTTTATAAATCTAGTCAATTTATCTTTTACATGTCAATTATTTTATTTGTTCAACAGATTTTTTCTTGGCATAATGTATGCCAAATGCATTTAAACCTTCAGAAAGTTTCTTTATATTCTCTCTTTTTTTAGGATCTTTAATGTTATGTATGGCTTTTGTGTTACACTTTACTCTATAACCAATTTTGTTGAATTGTTTCTCGAAATCATTTTTTAATGAAGCAGCGGTGTCAGCACTTTGCCCCCTATAAATAGGCGCCATCAAATATTTAGTAACATTATTAGCTGAAATACCTAAGTTACCAAAATCAGCATTAACACTTGGAGACTCATGTTCAGCTGTGTCGATTGCTTCTTTCTTTACTGTTTTTTCAATATGTCCTATTGCACCTAATCCAATTATTCCACCAACAACAGCTGTTATTACACCAGCAGTAGCAGCAGAATAAGTGACTGGTATACCTATTGCTGCAACTAGTGCTGGAGCTAAAAAAGCACCAGTTGCTACAAATAATGCCAATATACCAATTACAAATAGACATCTGCGCGCAGAATCAACAAAAACAGCTTTAGCTGTATTTTTACCAAAACTCTTACTTTTGCCTTCTACTAAATCTATTGCCCCTTCTTTTGATTTATCACCCATGAAAGCTAACATAGTACCTGTTATTCTGGGATCAGATAGAACTAAACCAGTAGCAACGCTTTCTGCATTTTCACCACTAAGCTTGGCTGTAGCAAAAGTATAACTCTTGTGATCATAATTTTCTAGTTTCAAAATCTCCCGAACTCTCTTTATATTTGTGAAAGATTGCTCAACAGCTCCTAAGCTAACATCTGTTTCTGGTTGATAGGTTTCTAAAAGAGGATTAAAAAGAGGTTCTATTCCAAGATCTCTAAATGGCTTCTGCATCCTTTCCACAAGGCCATTTGTAGGTTCGTAATATTTGTCATACAATTCTTTATATTTCGAATCCTTACCTAAGAGTTTATTTATTAATTCTTGTTGTCTTTCTTTAGATTCCTCACGATTTTGATTGAGAACTTCCATTATTTCAACCTTAAATCTAAATAATATTGCTGCATTTGCAACTACTTGCTCAGCATTTGCTATATCAAATATATTTATTTTTGCTGGATCATACGCTTCTAAGTAATTTATAAATTCTGTACTTATCTGATCAAAATTTTCTTTGTTATAGTTCTTCAGTGAATCTGAAAGACTTTTCCCATTTTTTTTCGCATAAATGCTAGTTTTCTTGTTTTCTTCCAACATGTTTAAAAATATATTTGTATTACTACTTTTAATTCTAAACTATATAAACTTTATTTATAAAGTAATAATTTTTAAGATTCCAATTTTTTCTCTTTTGATGTATCTTTCTACACAAAAATTTATGACAAGCTTAACCAATTTATCAATAGTTGAAGCAACTAATCTCATAAAAAGTCAAGATATTACCTGTGTAGAATTAGTGAAAGCTCATATTGAGGTAGCAGCAAATGATCCATATAATGCCTTCATTATCACAACTCCGGAATTAGCAATAGAGCAAGCTAAGAGATCTGATGAGAAGGTAATGAATAACACAGCTGGGATAATTGAAGGGATTCCAATTGCCATAAAAGACCTATTTTGTACAAAGGGAATACAGACGACTTCTGGATCTAAAATGCTTAAAGGATTTATTCCACAATATGAATCAACAGTAACATCTTTTCTCTACGCAAATGGCGGGGTTTGTATAGGTAAAACTAACATGGATGAGTTTGCTATGGGATCTTCTAATATGACTAGCTACTACGGGAATGTTATTAACCCATGGCAATGTATAAATGGTGAAGACTTAGTTCCTGGTGGTTCATCTGGTGGTTCTGCTGTTGCAGTAGCGGGTAAACTATCTATGGGAGCTCTTGGTAGTGATACAGGTGGTTCAATTAGGCAGCCAGCAGCTTTCTGTGGAATAGTTGGAATAAAGCCAACCTATGGTCGCTGTTCTCGCTGGGGTATGATAGCTTTCTCGAGCTCATTAGATCAAGCGGGAGTATTTACTAGATCAGTTGTAGATGGAGCATTGCTACTTCAAGCTATTGCTGGATTTGATCCAGAAGACTCAACTTCTGAAAATATATCTATTCCTGATTGGTCTTCTCTCATTCATAATGGAGTTAAGGGTATAAAAGTTGGTATACCTAAGGAATATGAAATTGACGGAATATCAAATGAAGTAATAAAAGCTTGGGAAGATGGAAAAAATTGGCTTAAAGAAGCAGGTGCTGAGATAGTAGAGATAAACCTACCTCATACAAATTATGCATTGCCAGTTTACTATACAATAGCGCCAGCAGAGGCATCAGCTAACTTAGCTAGATTTGATGGAGTGAGATATGGATTTAGACATACAAGAGAGGGACAGTCCATGCATGAAATGATTGCTGAGAGCCGTGCAGAAGGATTTGGGAAGGAGGTGAAGCGCCGTATGCTCATTGGTAAATATGTCCTTTCATCATTCTCATATGATCAGTATTACTTGCAAGCACAAAAGGTGAGAAGGCTTATATACAATGACTTTTTAGAGGCATTTAAGTCAGTAGATATCATATTAACCCCAACAACTCCAACAACAGCTTTCCCGATAGCTAAACCACCAACAAATCCAGTTGATATGTATCTAAATGATATATTTACAATACCTGCAAGCTTAGCTGGTCTGCCTACTATGTCAGTTCCGACTCACTTAGTAAATGGGTTACCTATGGCACTACAGCTGATAGGCAAGCATTTTGATGAGACATCGATAATGAGAGGAGGCATTGCTCTTGAAGCTGCAGCTGGGTTTAAAGGCATTTAATTTTGTAATAAATCTTTAATATTTATATTATATAAGTAATAATATTGATAATTAAAAATGACTAATAAGTAAAATGCTAGACATAAATGACTTGATGATTGCAGCACATAATGCTGAGACTCCAGATGCAATATCTGATATTCTAACAAAGGTGAAAGCAAAAAATCAATTTGACAATGTAAACAATGTAATTATAGAACTTGTAAAGAATCCTAATATTACTCCAGAGATATTAAAAGAGATCTTTGAAGCAGCTAAAGACTTGAGATATGGTAAGCAACAGGTATTTGAAGCAATTGCAGGTCATAAGAATACTACTCTAGAGATATTAGAAAAGATCGTTGAAGAAGCTAAAAAGTTCACATATTACTTGAATAAGCGATGGGTATTTGAAAAAATTGCAGGTAATCCTAATATTACTGAAAAGATATTAGAAGAGATCGTTGAAGAAACTAAAGGTTTCGAATCTTGCAATAAGCGATGGGTATTTGAAGCAGTTGCAAGTCATCCTAAGACTTCTGCAGAGATATTAAAAAAGATCGTTGAAGAAGCTACAAAGTTCACAAATCAAGACTATAAGCGATGGGTATTTGAAGCAGTTGCAAGTCATCCTAAGACTTCTGCAGAGATATTAGCAAAGATCGTTGAAGCAGCTAAAGGTTTCGAATCTTACAATAAGCAACAGGTATTTGC
>CAZGZC010000006.1:0-2375 GCA_964529685.1 uncultured Candidatus Midichloriaceae bacterium
TGGGCATCTTTATATAATTTATCATAATCATAACTAGCTTTATCTGTATAAGGATTATTTACATATGCCGCAAGGTTAATACAAAACAAGCGGCAAGCGTCTCCATGACCCAAGGGGAGCTCCCCACACTGTAAGTTATTGATATATAAGTACTTACGTCGATTTGTCTTTGTAAATTCTTTCCATCCACCTACAAAAAAGTTATGATAATTATCTACAGTTCCATTGTAAACGTCTTGCTTACCAATATACTCAACTGATACCACTTTATGATTAAGGCTTGAAGCAAAATCCTGCAATTCACTATAATTTTGAAATCCATATTTAGTTTTAAATCTAAACGGAACACCTTTATTTTTACACTCAAAAGCAAATTCTTTAAGCAGTGGTTTTCTATTAAGTTTAAATTTTAAATCATTAAATATAGATGCTTGCGTTTGTTTTTGTATAACTTGTTTTTCTTTATAATATTTATTTAAACCTTCAGTATGTTCTTTTTTATAATTATTTGCTATATAAATAGATGAACATTTCATTGAGCAAAAACTAACTTCTCTCCTATTAAAATCAATCTTGAATGAATCAGAGCAAGTCTCACATTTTCTTTTAACTAAAACTGCCCCATCAATAATCTCCGCTTCATAACCTTGTTCTAGCATAGAATGATAACTTCTAACTACTCGCGGATCTTCATCAATATGATCAATTCGACACTCAATCGCAGCCCACTTTGCTAATTCTATAATACTACCAAGTTCACTTTTTCTATAACTAGTAAATTCAACAGGTATATTATTCTTCTTAGCTAATTCGTTCCATTCATTCTTAGAAAATCTCCGACCTAAACTTTTAGTTAATTCTAAAGCAAACGTGCGAATCTCTTCATTAGTAGCTTCTTTTGCGTTACCATTATTACCACAACTAGAATGAAATTTCAAATGTTTTTTGCCATCAATTAATTCTAGATTTGACGGAGAGTTATTTTTTGGATTTCCGTCAATGTGATGCACATGTGTATTATTAGGAATGTTACCAAATTTATTTTTAGCAATTAAACGATGCTCTAAATGATTTTCAGATAAATGCCCTAATACTCTATATCTATATATATTATCTTCTTTTTGTTCGCTGTCATAAACAGATACAATACTTAAACTATCACCGGGATTTAAATATTGAGTTTCTTTATATGAATTATCCAACAATTTAAATTTATGATTTTTGGTCACATCTATTGCGTGTCCATTTTCTAATGTTACTCTATATATATCTTGATTGTATCCAGTTATACGCGGATTTCTCATTTTAGAGATAGCAATCTCACCATCATCATTAAAACAAAATACATCTACATCTTTACCCTCTTTGGCTAATTGTTGAATCTCTACATGTCCTCTACCATCCGCAACTAATACTTTTGTTCCACCTATAGTACATGGATTTGTACTAAGCTCCCTATATTGATCATAGCAAGCAGCCGGACTTTCATTTAAAATATTATCCCAAAACAGTATTCCGGGTTCAGCTACACTATGAGCACACTCAATAATTTGATCCCAAACTTGTCGAGCATTTACCATCCTAGAGAATACTGGAGTTTTACTATCTACTGGAAATCTTTGTTCATAATCACTGTTATTTTCTACAGCTTCTAAAAATTCATTTGTCACCTTTACTGAGATATTTGCCCCAGTAATTTTTTGTAAATCTTTTTTTATTTGGGCAAATTCAACAACTTCTGGGTGATGAACACTAATAGTACACATTAAAGCAGCTCTACGCCCACCCTGTGCAACCTCTCTACCAGTGTTCGAAAATCTATTCATAAATGACACTGCACCTGTTGTAGAGTTTGCAGCGTTCTTTACGGACATTCCAGCAGGTCTTAAAAAAGAAATATCAAATCCGATACCACCTCTTCTGCAACTTATAGCTGAAATATAACTGTCTAATAGATGTATACCTTGATAGCTATCATATCCACCTACCCCTTCATCAGTTCCTACAACAAAACAATTTGCCAAACTCATTATTTGATATGGATTACCGCAACCAGCTAATATTGAGCCTTGTGGAATTAAACGTTCATAAAATTTTAAATAATCAAAAATCTCATCTTCTGATAAAGGCTTTTTAAACTTCTTATTTTCTATTTTTGCTAATTCTTTAGCTATTCTTCTATGCATATCATTTGGTGTTAATTCAAAATATTTATTATCATTTCTTAATGCATATTTATCAACAAACACTTTTGCAGAAAGCTCATTGCCATTAAAATATTCTTTACTAGCCTCAAAAACTTCATCATAGCTCCACATGGTCTTCTAAGAACCTTTCCTCTACTCTAGCTTTTATTTTTCTAATCTCGCTCATTA
>CAZGZC010000007.1:0-2007 GCA_964529685.1 uncultured Candidatus Midichloriaceae bacterium
ATCTTTATCTCAACTGTCACATTCTTCTGCTCATTCAACAATTCAATTTCAGCATATTGCTATAGTTGTGTCATTATTATCGGTAATAATTTCAGGATTTACTACTTCGTTGTATTGACACGTACAGGGCATTTTTCATGTAGTAACACAAGTAGCTCATTTTCAACATTCTGCTTGTCATTTGCCGTCACATTGCTCACCAGCTTCTTTAATTCAGTTTCCACATATTGCTGGTGTATTGCTAGTATCTATCATTTTTCTTGCTGTAACTTCTGATTTACTCACTGAGCCTTTAAGATTTAATCTGACTGATTGTGTTGAAAATGAATCCTGAGTTTCTTGAGAATTATTAATAACAAATAAACCTATACATAGTGCAATAATTCAAGTTATTCAAAGTGTAATGTAAACATTTTTTTTCATGATAATAAATAGGATAACCAACTTTACATTAATAAACGCAACACTTGAGTATACTAGAATAGATTTTATTCTATCATCCAAGTGCAATGAAACATCTATCAAAACATGAAAGAAATGAGATACAGATATTGAAAGAAAAGTGATACTCTTTACGCGACATCGCAACCGTTCTTGAGAGAAACGTTTCAACTGTTAGTAGAGAATTATCTAGAAATAAGGTAAAGGGAAAGTATTCTGCTAACAAGGCTCAAATGAAAGCCTATCAGAGACGACAAAAACGTAAGATACAATTGAAAAAGATTAGATGTAATGATGCACTTGAGAACTATATCCGTGAAAAACTAACTTTAAAACGAACTCCTCAACTTATTGCATGAGTGTGGAGTAAAGACCACCCAGGTTATAGAATAGGACATATTAGCATTTATAAATACATATATTCTAGATTCTGAAACTGATTGGGAGAATATTTGTACTCTAAAAGACTGAGACCGAGAAAAAGAAAAAGCAATAATCATGCAAGACAGTTAATACCAAATAGAGTACGAATTGATGCAAGACCAATGAGTATCAGCAAACTATTAGATTTTGGTAATTATGAAGCTGATTTAATTGTTTGACCAAGATGAACTAAGCCAGTATTACTTACTCTGACTGAAAAAGTTTCTAGATTAAAATTAGCATATCGATTACCAAATAAATCTCCTTTTAAAGTACAAAAAAAACTCCACTCAGTAATTGAACAGTTTGGAATTAAATCCATCACTTTCGATAACTGAATAGAGTTTATGTACCATTACAAGCTTGGTATTCTCACATATTTCTGCCATCCTTACCATTCACGGGAAAAGGGACAAGTAGAATATACGAACAAGCTGTACAGGATGTTTATACCTAAATGAACTGATTTATCAAATTATACTCAACAAGATATTGATTTAATTACCTCGAATCTTAATAACAGACCAATGGTTTGTCTTGGTTATGAAACTCCTCTTAAAAGTTTCCTTTCTTTTCTACCTAGTGTTGCGATTACCCCTATAATTTAGGGAATTTTTACCATTGAAATTATAATTACTTTTATTATATTGTCACTAAGCTTAATAAAAATTGATTAAGCAATAATTTCTCGGGAGCCTGAATTTACTCGGCTCCTGCTTTTTTTCTCAATAATCATATGGCAACACTTCCAGAAGGTATTGATAAACGACTGCAAACCATCCCTCGTCGTTACCAGGTTGGTTTTATAAAAAATCTTCAACAAAGATTGCATTATATACTGAGTATACAATCTAAAACAACTGTAGAAGAGATTATACATGCTTTAGCTCCAGAAATTCAATCCAATATAGTTGAAAAACTTAATCAAAAAGTAAAAAAACGCAGTTCGAAGTGAGTTAAACATAAGCTAAGATGAAATCAATATTATGAAAACATTAAAACAAATCTTAAACAATATTGAATTAATTATCAAAAACTCTTTACAGAACTATTTAATAGCACTCTCATAGAAACAAACTTCTGATATAAATGTCTATGTCCTTTCCACTAAGAAAAAACTCCATCGTTTTATATTAATATACA
>CAZGZC010000008.1:0-1578 GCA_964529685.1 uncultured Candidatus Midichloriaceae bacterium
TGAGTATTGGAGAATATGTGTTAACAGGTGGAGAATTGGGCGCAATGGTGGTAATCGATGCTGTTAGTCGTTTGATTCCTGGGGCATTAGGGTCAGATTTGTCCGTGCATGAAGAGTCATTTAGCAAAGAGCTTGATCGCAAAAAAGAATATCCACATTACACCAGGCCAGAGGTTTTTGAGGGATTGTCAGTTCCACCAATACTTTTATCCGGGCATCATGCTAAAATCAATCAGTGGCGAAGAGAAAATTTGAAGTAGATTTTAAAATCTAGAAATGTACCTTTGGATAGGAAAATTAACCTCATCCGTGTACTTACGATTAATAACTGTAAAGAAACTTTTATAAGTATCACAGAGGTAATCTTTTAGGACAATCTAGGCGCTTCAAAATTAAGGTTAATTGACACCTATTGATACTAGTTATTATGATTGAGTTAATAACTACTTTCTTATATGGATCCTTTATTAAAAGTACTAATTATTATTCTTTTGGGTGGCTATATTGCTTGGAGATTGTGGAGTAACTGGCAAGGTGCTAGTCAGTATTCTGAAGCTCAAGATGAAGCTATGAAGGCATGGAAGGTGAGTTTTCAACAGTTTAAAATCAAGCCACAATTCCAGGAATTAGAAGCTTATATTACTAGCAAATATAAAACGACATTTGATAAACCACTTGATGCTGAGTCATATCAAATTGTCTATGTTACTTTAATGAATGATAAGGGGCAGAGTTTTCTTTTTGAAGATATTTCACAGGCAAAATTTCTTATTGCATATTTGCGTGGGAAAAAAGGTAAGAAGCAAATATCTATGAATTTGGATACTAAAGAAAAATTTGATAATGATCTTGGTGGTATGGCTTTCAGTTCAGTCGTACCATATTGGGCTGGAAATTAGTATGTTAGGCATATATCAGTCATTTAGTTTAAGGCAGCTCAGTGTTGGAGCTTTGCTGTTTTTAATTGGTGTGATGTGTTCTGCTCAGCTTTTATTCCTCGAACTTAGTCATAAAATTTATATTACTCCATTGGTCGCGGGGCCTATATTTTTACTTGCTGGAGTTTGGATAATTTTGCAAAGCTTTTTTACCTCTTTTTGTAATCGATGTCGTATTGAATTAATCGAAAAGTGTGCATTGGTAAATGCTACTAGTGAATATAACTTTGATCAATTCATTAGGAATCATCAGATTAGTACTCTTAAAGATATTGAGATAGTTTCAAAAACAGTTTTGCCAAGACTGGATATTACTATGCGGTATTGCCCTGCATGTGTGCAAATTGCTATGGTCAAAGCAAATAGGCATGAAAATAAGATCGCCAATTTTATTCCCTGGACTATTATTGAGGGACATATAGTAAGAGCTTTGAAAGAGAAATTGGTGTTTTAAATATGGGCCATTCGTCGTCACTTACTTTAGGCTATCAAATAAGGTCTAAGTATTCAGAAGTTGCTATTTACTAAACACTGCTCTATAGTGATCTGTATTAACGTAATAGTACAGTGGCTACTAACCAAGAGAAAAATTTGATGAGGTCATGGCTTCTTCTTCAAGACGAAAAAGAGGTGTCATCTT